>NZ_JBMPOR010000027.1:0-98610 GCF_049340265.1 Undibacterium sp. Di26W | reverse complement strand
TATTGTGGGCTTTTACAACAACGTTCGCTTGCATTCTGCCCTGGGCAATCTGCCACCCAGTGTCTATGAGCAAAAAATGGCAGAAAAAGAACCTATCCCAGTGTCCGAAAATACTTGACCACTACACTGCGTAGCTTGCTAGCTGCTTAGATTCTGTCGGCACAATGCAAAAAAAGAGGGGCAGGGCATCACCGGTGACTGGTCACAAACAACACCAGTACCACGCCCAGTGACACCAGCAGAATCTGCGGTATGGTTTCTTTCAGTGTAGCCCGCCGCTGCATTTGCGGCATCAGATCACTGACGGCAATATAGATAAAACCGGAAGATGCAAACACCAGCACATAGGGGATCATGCCGCTGGCGTTTTCCAGCGTGAAATAACCTATCACACCACCGACCACTCCCATCATGCTGCAGATCAGGTTATACACATAGGCACGTGCACGACTGAAGCCGGCATTCAGCAAGACAATGAAGTCACCTATTTCCTGTGGGATTTCATGCGCAATAATCGCCAGACCAGTGACCAGGCCAAGCTTGGGATTCGCCAGAAAGGCAGCCGCAATCAAAATGCCGTCGGTGAAATTATGCAGGCCATCACCCACCAGTATCATCCAGCCGGCACGGCCTGCTTCATCCGCATCATGTCCATGCTCATGATGGTGACCGTCCCCTTCATGATGATGCGAGTGGCGCAGTATTGCGAACTTTTCCAGCAAAAAGAAAGCCAGCAAGCCGCCCAGCAGGCAGGCAAACAGGGTGCGGGTGTCGGCACCGGATTCAAACGCTTCAGGCAGGGCATGCAGCAAAGAGGTGGATAGCATGATGCCCACCGACAGGCTGACCATGCGCTCTACCACTTTGGACAAGAGAGAAAACGAAAAAATGGCGGCAGCCGTGATGCTTAAAACACCGGCAACGGTGGTGGCAAACAGGATGGATAACAGCGTGGAATGAATTTTAAGCCTCGGGAATTTGCAACCAGGTTGCAAATTAAAGCATATTGTGGCGTTTTCTGCAAATCCGGATTGCTGCGGTACGCCCTACACCACTGCCGTCCGCATGGTCACAAACTCTTCTGCAATCGTCGGATGCACGCCTATCGTGGCATCCAGCTGTGCCTTGGTGACGCCGCATTGCATGGCTACGGCAAAGCCCTGGATGATTTCACCGGCATCTGCGCCCACCATGTGCATGCCCAGCACGCGGTCGGTGTCGCCATCGACGACTATCTTCATCAGGCAGCGCTCAGTCGAACCCGACATCGTATGCTTGAGTGCCTTGAACTCGCTTTTGAAGATTTTGACGTGGGCATGTTTTTCCCGCGCCCTGGCTTCAGTCTGGCCCAGGGTTGCGACATTCGGGTGGCTGAATACTGCTGTCGGAATATTTTCATACGACATCAGCTTGTGACCATGCTGGAACAGGTTGGCGGCGACTACCATGCCTTCGGCCAGTGCCACCGGGGTCAGGGCCACGCGGTCGATGACATCACCGATCGCATAGATATTGTCGACGTTGGTGGCAAAGTGTTCGTTGACGATGATGGAGTTATTTTCCCGTACCTGCACGCCGGCGTTTTCCAGCCCCAGGCCTTTGACATTTGGCTGGCGGCCAGTGGCAAACAGCACGCAATCACTATCGAGCGTGCGGCCATCGCTGAGCGCAACGCGCTTGCTGTTGCCGTTGGCAGTGATGGACAGGATTTTGGTGTCGAGTGCTATCTCCACGCCTTTTTTGTGCATTTCATTGATCAGGAAATGGCCCAGATCACTATCCATGGTGCGCAATATCTGGTTGCCACGCTGTACCAGCGTCACTTTGCAACCGAGGCCATTCAAGATGGATGCCAGTTCCACCGCGATATAGCCACCACCTTGTACCACCGCATGCCGGGGCAAGGCAGGCAGGTGAAAGAATTCATCCGAGGTAATGCCCAGTTCGCTGCCTGGCAATGCTGGCCGCACAGGGTGGCCACCGGTGGCGATCAGGATATGGTGGGCGCGATAGCTTTGTCCATTGACGACGACGGTATGCGCATCCAGTATCTGCGCATGGCCAGCGATGACATGTACTTTGGCCGTTGCCAGAATCTGGCTGTAGATGGTGTTGAGCCTGGCGATTTCCCTGTCCTTGTTGGCGATCAGCGTGGACCAGTCGAAGTGCTGTTCTCCCAGGCTCCAGCCAAAACCGGCAGCCTCTTCAAAATCGGCGTGGAAATGCGCCGCGTAAGACATTAATTTTTTGGGAATGCAACCGGCGTTCACACAAGTGCCTCCCAGTGGACCTGCCTCTGCCAATGCCACCCGCGCACCATACTGCGCTGCAAAGCGACTGGCACGCACACCACCAGAGCCGCCGCCTATCGTGAATAAATCATAGTCGTACGTATGCATGGTGGTCCTTGAGTTGCGGTAACGGTGTCAGGCAGATTCCTTATGCATATCAATGGAACCTGCCTGAGATTGGCTACACGGTATGGCTGTTGCAGCGAGGGATTAAAATCAAACGACGCCATTCGCCTTGAACCAGGCCAGGCAACGGTTCCAGCCGTCTTTGGCGTCGGCTTCATTGTAGCTGGGGCGATAGTCGGCATTAAAGGCGTGGCCAGAATTTTCATACACCTTGAATTCTGATTTACTATTACCTTTTTTGAGTTCGACTTCCATCTTGAAGACAGATTCAACCGGGATACCCTGATCTTTGGCACCATACAGACCCAGCACCGGTGTTTTCAGTCCGGCAGCGATATCGATAGGGTGTTTCGGTGTCAATGCAGTGGCGTCACCCAGCAATTTGCCATACCAGGCGACGCCGGCTTTGACATTGGGGTTATGCGCAGAATACATCCAGGTAATGCGGCCACCCCAGCAAAAGCCGGTGATGCCCAGGCGCTTGGTGTCACCGCCATTGCTGCCAGCCCAGGCGACTGCGGCATCCAGGTCCCCCATGACTTGCGCATCCGGCACTTTAGAAATAATTTCCTTGATCAATACGGCGACGCTTTCAGCATTTCTGGCATCACCCTGGCGCGCAAACAATTCAGGCGCGATCGCCAGATAACCCTGCTTGGCAAAACGGCGGGCGACATCGGCGATATGTTCGTGCACACCAAAAATCTCGGAAATCACCAGTACCACCGGCAAATTGCTCTTGCCTTCAGGTTTGACAAAATACATGGGCACATCTGCGCCAGCCACGCTCAATTTGGTCACGCCATCGGTCAAACCGGTACGGTCAGTCTTGATCATGGTTTGTGCACATACCGGCGCTACCGCTGCGGCAAAGCCTACACCTACTGCTGTTTGTATGAAACTGCGACGGTTGACTGTTGTGTTGTCTTCGCTGCTACCAACCAGGCTGTTAAAATCTTCGCGATACTGCATGGTGTTCTCCTATATGTATTCGTTGATACAGTTAAGTATATGAAACCCCGGACAAAACAGGAATGAATTGTACAACTGATTCAGAGAACTTACCTGTAAGAGGCGGTATTGCCGCTATTGCTTATGAACATCGCTTACGGTTTTGGCAAAACCGGTGGCAAGCAGTCAGCTACACAGCAGCTTCTTTTGATCATGGTTTGGCATCGCACAGGGTGGGTTATAGCGGTGGATACCACGCCGGTTTTTATCGTAGCCAGAGATAAGCTCGTGTAAGATAGGTATCCATATCTATGCAAAGAAAACAGCAATGACTTTAATGGACACCCTGGGTGCCGTGATCTTTGGCCTGGCCTTGCTGCACACCTTCAGCGCCAAGTTTTTTGAAGTGCTGGCGCATCGCCATGCCCGGCATGCAGGACTGTTTCATTTATTGGGCGAGGTGGAAGTCGTATTCGGTTTTTGGGCTTTTGTGCTGGTCGTCGTCATGGCGCTGGTATCTGGTAGCAGCGCTGCGGTGACTTATGCCGAGTCTCGTCAATATACAGAACCGCTGTTTGTATTCGTTGTGATGGTGGTGGCTGCATCACGTCCCATACTTGAGATAATGGGGCGTGTACTGCGCGGCATGGCAAGTTTCGTTCCCCTGCCGGATGCGCTTGCCATGGTCTGGTTTGGTCTGGCCGTCGTTCCCTTGCTGGGTTCTCTGGTTACCGAGCCAGCAGCGATGACCCTGGCGGCATTGATACTGGCCCCCAGGATATTTCGCCAGGGTATATCTGAATGGCTGAAATATGCAGCGCTGGGGGTATTGTTTGTTAATGTTTCCATTGGTGGCACGCTGACTTCGTATGCCGCGCCGCCGGTGCTGATGGTGGCATCGGCCTGGCAGTGGGACAGTGCTTTCATGCTGGCGAGTTTCGGCTGGAAAGCCGCTGTTGCCGTACTGGTCAATGCCACTATCGTGACACTGTTATTGCGCAAGCAAATCACTGGCGACGGCAGTACAGATGAAAAGCACAATCAACCAGTACCGTTGATCGTCAGCCTGATACACCTGGCCTTTCTGGCGGGTGTGATCTTGCTTGCGCATCACCCCGTATTTTTCCTTGGATTATTTCTGTTCTTCATGGGGTATACCCAGGCCTATGAACGCCATCAGAATCCATTGATTTTGAAAGAGGGTTTGCTGGTTGGCTTCTTTCTTGCAGGCCTGGTGGTGTTGGGCGGCATGCAGCAATGGTGGCTGCAGCCTATCGTATCCAGCCTGAAACCGCACATCCTGTTTTTTGCGGCGCTTGGCCTGACGGCGATTACCGACAATGCTGCGTTGACCTATCTGGGGTCTTTGATTGCAGGTCTGAGCGAACAAGCCAAATATCTGTTGGTCGCCGGTGCCGTCGCCGGTGGTGGCCTGACCGTCATTGCCAATGCCCCCAATCCGGCAGGCGTGGCTTTATTGAAGCGTGGTTTCAATGACGAATCCATCAGTGCATTGGGTTTGCTGCTGGGTGCCTTGCCGCCGACTTCGGTCGCTGCATTGATGTTTTTTATCTGATTCGCATTGACTGGTTCTTATGAATTCGTTGAAATTTTTTATGCGTTCCAAAGTCATGCAAGGTAGATAGATTTCACAAAACATGCTTTGACCTACACTGAAAATGTGAGATACACAGGGCAAGTTCTGTTGTAGGCGTTGTCTGACAGACGCAGTCCCGCAATACCGCTACAATACATAAAGTGTGTGTGGCGTACTCCCCACACATGATGTATATGCACTTGCATAATTTATGCAAGACGGCAATAAATCAGACCCAATGCAGGGCACGATTCAGTGCCAGTCAAGTGGCAACCGTCTTTTTGATGGAAACCGCGTAGCGGTTTTTTGGCGACAATAATGAACTCAAAGAGGGAAATGGCATATCAGTGTCAGGCAGGATATCGCGGTTTTTTCGTCTATGCCAGGACGTATCCTGTCACTCTGATGATTGAAGAAACAGAGTATCCGTGATTTGTCGTGCTCCCTGATTAGCGAGAAAGATTTTTTCCGTATTGCGTATTTTTACTTTGATTTGCACGTGATGCTTTTGGTTTTATCAGAGATGGATGAATGCCATGCCAGACGAAAAAAACAAGCAGGAATCAGCCGGTGCCGAGGCCGCAGATGCCGCACAAACCAGTGTGGTTGACACTGCTGCGGTGGCAAACCAGTCGCAGGGGCCAACTGCCAGTGCTGCGGTGGTACAAGCACCAATACCCACTTCAAATTCAACTGCTGGCCTGCAAGATCACCAGGCTAGTTATCAGAATGGTGAATCACCCTGGCGCACTCTTGTGCGGGTTGTTTCTGCCCGCTTGCGCGCAACGTCCTTGCGTACCGCAAAAGGTATTACCCATCGTACGTTGAAAATCGGCGTATCCGCCCGGATATTTCATCCCCAGGCCGGTGCCAAAGGTTTATCCAGCAAGACCTTGCAGTATCTGGAAGAGTCGATTGCACAATGGGTAATGGCGCGCGATGTCATGGTGTTCATGATCCCTTCGGTCAATACCAATGGCCTGATACGTCCCAGTAGTATACGCCTGCGTGACTATGCCAGGCATCTCGATGGCCTGGTATTGCAGGGTGGTGCCGATGTTGCGCCACAGACTTACTCGCAACAATCAACACGTCCGGAATGGAGTGGTGACCGTACCCGTGACATGTATGAGCTGGAACTTTTGCATGAATTTATCGAAGCCGATAAACCTTTGCTGGGTATCTGCCGTGGTTGTCAGTTATTGAATGTGGCTTTTGGTGGTAGCCTGTATCAAGATATCGCCACCGAGGTGCCGAATGCCATCGCCCATGTGAATGATCTGTACGACCAGCATGGGCATGAATTACAGTTCACTGCGCAATCCACGCTGGCACAATTGTTCCCGCCATTACTTACCGCCAAGGTCAATTCCATACATCATCAATCCATCAAAAATCTGGGCCGGGATATCAGGATAGAAGCTATCTCTCCCGCAGATAACATCGTTGAAGCAATACGGTATCAAAAAGCGAAATTTGTCGTAGGCCTGCAATGGCATCCAGAATTTCATCTGACAGGGCAGAGTGATTTACTGGATTGCACGCCCATACTAGACAGTTTTCTGCGTGCAGCCAGAGAAACACGATTTTAAAAATTGGACTGGTGCGCCGATGCAGATAAAAAGGAGCAATGCAGCAGCATCACAGGTGATTGCATTTTTCATGTTATCCACATCAGTATCAGCATTAGCATCAGGCACCCGTGACAGGAGACAGCATGACAGAATTTTCCATCAACATCAGTGAAATGGCCTGGCCTTGCATCATTGCGCTGGCCTGGCTGTTGGGGGATATGGGGCATCGCTGGCTACACCTGCCGCGCATCAGTATCTATGCGCTGACGGGTTTCGCACTGGTCAACCTGTTCCCGACTTATCTGTCGCCGCTGGATAACCATAGTCTTGTGTTGTTGGCCAATATCGCTTTCGGCCTGATCCTGTTTGAATTTGCTTATCGCATCAATCTGCGCTGGCTCAGCCTCAATCCCTGGGTAGCCGTGACAGGGCTGGTGGAAGCGGGCGTCACTTTTGCGGCGGTGTATTTCGTGGCGCTATGGCACGGCAGTTCACAATTGATGTCCCTGCTGCTGGCGGCACTGGCGATGTCATCTTCACCGACTGCGGTATTGCGTATCATTAATGAGCAGCGCAGTTCAGGCCAGGTCAGTGAACGCATCCTGCACCTGACGGCCATCAATTCCGTGCTGGCGGTATTTGCTTTCAAGATCATCCTGATGTATTGGGTGATGCAGACATCGGGCGACCTGTTGCAGGCTTCTGCCCAAAGCCTGCATGTCATGATGGCGGCTTTGGCGTCGCTGATAGCAGGGATCGTATTTGGTATCTTGCTGCCTATCGTGTTGAGCTGGCGTGGTCGCCAGGCAGAAGATGCAACGCTGGGCTTTGCCTTTGCAGTGATTGTGCTGGTGTCGCTCGGCTATGCCAGTGGCTTGTCGCCGGTATTGGCCACTCTGGCTTTTGGCCTGGTAGCAAGGCACCGGCGCATCAGCCTGGGTCGTACCCAAAGAAATTTCGGTGTGCTGGGCGAGTTGTTGACGGTGGTGCTGTTCGTATTCGCGGCATCCACGCTGGCATGGCAGCATGTCTGGGCAGGTGCGCTTCTGGGCGTGGTATTGCTGGTCATGCGCCTGGGTAGCAAGATACTGGTTACTACCGCCCTGGCACCGGTCAGTGGCATCTCTTTGCGCAAGGGCTTGCTCAGCGGAGTTGGTCTGGCACCAGTTTCAGTCTTTCTATTGCTCAGCCTGGAACAGCCACGCAACTTCGGCATGGTCATGAGCGAAGAATGGTTTGCCCTGATTGCCATGACGCTGATGCTGGAAGTTGTTGGCCCCGTCCTGACCCAACTGGCCTTGTTCGCTGCCAAAGAAACACCGGAAGAAAGGGAGCAATAATATGCCACTAGGAGAATTCACCAATTCGAATGCCCTCTCCATGGGGGTAGAGCTGGAATTGCAACTCGTCAGCCTGTCTGATTTTGACCTTGCCGCTGCCAGCCCCGATCTGTTGCATCTGCTGGCGAAACGCCCTTTCCCCGGTAATGTGACGCCGGAAATTACCCAGAGCATGATAGAAATCTGTACCGATGTACAAACCAGGTATCAGGGCGTGCTGGGGCAATTGCAGGAGATTCGCGATACCCTGGTGCATGGTGCTGACGTATTGAATATCGGTATCTGTGGTGGCGGTACCCATCCCTTCCAAAAATGGACAGACCGCAAGATATTTTCCAAACCGCGCTTCAAGGAAGTGTCTGCGCTATATGGTTATCTGGCAAAACAATTCACCATCTTTGGCCAGCATGTACACATAGGTTGCACATCTGGCGATGACGCCATGTTCTTGCTGCATTCTCTCAGCCGCTATGTGCCGCACTTTATTGCCCTGTCTGCTTCTTCACCTTATGTGCAGGGTGGTGATACCTTGTTCAATTCTGCCCGGCTGAATTCTGTGTTTGCTTTTCCCCTGTCGGGACGTGCACCATTTTTGTTGAACTGGGATGCGTTTGCCAATGACTATTTCAGCAAAATGGAAAAAACCGGTGTCGTCAAAAGCATGAAGGATTTTTACTGGGACATTCGCCCCAAGCCAGAATATGGCACCATAGAGTTACGCGTCTGTGACACGCCGCTGACGGTGGAAAGAGCGGCCGCCCTGGCCGCTTACCTGCAAGTCTTGTGCGCCTACCTGCTGGAACGGCGTGAAGCGCCACCATCAGAAGATGATTACCTCGTGTATAACTATAATCGCTTCCAGGCTTGCCGCTTCGGTCTGGACGGCGTTACCGTACACCCCAAGACCTATGAAAGCACGGTACTGCGCGACGACATACTGGCCAGCTTCGACCGGCTGAAACCGTATGCCGAAAATCTGGATGCCTTGGCCGCATTCAGCCACTTGCGAGTCGCGATACAGACAGGTAATGATGCACAATACCTGCGCCAGCAATTTCAGGAAAGCGGCAGCCCGGAAGGGATGGTGAATGCTGCCTTGCATACTTTCCGTGACAGAAGACGTAGCGACAGATGACCTGCCATAGTGGCATGGTGCTTGTCTTTGCCGGGTAAGCAATTTTATAGAGAGGAAGGCAAGATGAATAAATGGACACCCGATATCTACGCAAAAGCCTGGGATTTTTCATCACGCCAGCATAACGGACAAACATATGGTGGCAAAGTGGAAGGTGAAAAGGTAGAGTACATCAACCATATCGCCAGCGTCGCCATGGAAGTGATATGGGCCTTGCAATTCAATGCAACTGCGAATGGTGCGCTGGCGGTGCAATGTGCCTTGTTGCACGACACTCTGGAAGATACCGGCACCAGCTATGATTTTCTGAAAAATGAGTTTGGTCAGGCCGTGGCTGACGGTGTGCAGGCGCTGTCAAAAAATACGGCACTACCTGACAAGGCTGCGCAAATGCGCGATAGCCTGGATCGTATCTTGCAGCAGCCGCAAGAAATCTGGATGGTCAAGATGGCAGACCGCATCAGTAATTTGTACCATCCACCGCATTACTGGGGCAATGAAAAAATACTTGCCTACCGTCATGAAGCGCAAATGATTCATGATGAATTGCATACTGCCGATGCCAGGCTTGCAGAGCGTCTGCAAGCGAAGATACAGGCTTATCCTCAATTCTTGCGTAAATAATAGGGATTGTGATTGTCTGTAATGGACTTTCTATATGACGAAGCGGGGTGGATTTGATTTTTTCAAATCCACCCCGCTTCAGTCAGGCAAGCTGTTTCAGCTTGCAATCGCCGGTGCAGTCTTACCCAGTTGATACCAGTCTACCTTGCGCGTGATGACCATGATGGCGGACAGTACGGCGAACAGCAGCAAGCTACCCATAACCAGGGCATTGCTTTCTGATTGCAGCAAGCCAAACAATATTCCATACAATACTGTCAGCGCGCAGCCAAAGCCGAAACCACGCTTCCAGTTGCGCAAGGCATACGACAAATAAAAACCTATCAGAAGAATACAGGCAACACTGGCCAGCAGATACGCCAGGATGAAACTGATTTTTTCCGACAGACTGACCAGCAACAGAAAGAACAAGGCCAATGCCAGCCCCACCAGCGTATATTGAATCGGGTGGATAGGCAGTTGCTTCAATACTTCAAACAGGAAAAAGGCAGCAAAGGTCAGCGCAACAAACATCAGGCCATATTTGACAGCGCGATCCGCCTGGGAATAAATATTGACCGGCTCGATAAACGCGACGCTGAACACATCGATCGGTGTCGAGGCTGCAGTGCTTTCTTCCGGTGTTCTTGTTGCCTGGGCTGCAATCACCGGGCTACCGGCATTTTCCAGATTGTTCATTTGTTGTTGCGCATTGCTCGACAGGGCAGAAATATTCCAGTTGGCGCTAAAGCCATTGTCATTGCGTATCCTTCCTTTTGGTGACGGCAGGAAGCGTCCTCCATATTGCGGGTGTGGCCAGCTCGATGACAGGGTGACCTGATTGTTTTTGGCAATCGGTGCAAAGCTCAGACGTTCCACGCCGTCGAGTATCAGGTCCATCTTGAATTTAACCTGGCCGGCGCTTGCCATTTGCATGCCATCCAGGCGAGCATGGATACCACGCTGGAAGGCATTTAACTTGCTGCCCTGCCTGAATTCAAAGCTTTGCTCACCCCATTGCAGTTTGGGGAAGTTTTGCAGGCCACGGGTATCGCTCAAGCCTATAGCCACATAGGGTGCTTCCTGCACACTGATGCTGGCTTTGGTTTTATCTTTGGATGCGAGGCTGGCCATGTCGGGCAGCACAAAGTCACCGGAAATCTGATGGTTGCCGGTATATACCAGCACCTTATGGATGCCGCGATAGCGCTGGTCGGTATCGATCGTGCCTTTTACCGTCAGATCATTTGGATACACATAATGCTTGTGGTTATTCGAGACCAGGCGCTTGGTGACTTTTTGAGTCGCGGTATCAATGGTTTCTTCTTCCCAGGTTTCGACATACGGTATCACCAGGACCGGCCCTATGACCACCTGTTCACTGACAGAATCGGCAGTGATGCTGCGCACGGCTTCGTCCCGGTAGCGCATGCGTTCCCAGATGGTGGATTGAATCATCATCAGGGGAATGTAGATAACTATCGCCAGCAGACCGATGATAATGGTTTTGAACAGCAAACTCTTTTGCATGACAGACTCCATAGATAAGGAGCTACCAATGTATATAACTTGTGTGCGTTGTTGATGTGTTTTGTGTGAAGTGATACATCAGCTTGTGATGCATCAGCTCGTGACGCATCAGCTCGTGACGCATCAGCCTGTGACGTGCCTGCATGTGACTACAGAGGCAGATTCAGGCAGGCGCGGGTACCACCCTGGGGCAGGTTGCTGACGCTGATGCTGCCCTGATGCAGCAGAGCGACTTCACGCACGAAGGGCAAGCCCAATCCGGTGCTTTTGGCGGCAGTTGGCCTGGGCAGGGAATAAAAGCGGTCAAAGATTTTATCTTGTGCATAATCGGGTATGCCTGGCCCCTGATCCTGTACGCCGATCTGCAGTTGTTGTGCCGATTCTTTTGCTTGCATGTGTATCGTGCTGCCGACGGGGGCAAAGTCTATGGCATTGTCCAGCAGATTGCCGATGGCCTGGCGCAAGAGCAGTACATCACCCATGATGCCAGGGTTGGCAACGATGCCAGTAGCATCAATCTCCAGGTTCAGGTTTTTGGCCGACAGGGCAGCTTGCACATCCTGTGCGCATTGCTGTAGCAACTCTGGTACCTGTATGGCTTCGGCATGCTCCAGGCTTTGCTGTTTTTCCAGTTTAACCAGGGCCAGCAGTTTGTCTATCAATTGTTTCTGGCGCTGGTTTTGTTCGAGTATGTTTTGCAGGAAGCGTTGCCTGTCTACCGTTGGCATGTCTTCACGCATCAGTTCGGCAGAACCCTGTATGGATGCAATCGGGCTTTTCAACTCATGTGCCAGGGTATGCATCAGTTGCTCTACATATTGCTTGCCTTCCAGCCGGTTGCGCATGGATTCCAGTGCCCGACCCAGCCTGCCAATTTCATTATTGCCCAGGGCCGGCAGGGTTGCCTTTTCACCTTTTTCCACACTGCTGGCGTAAAGCTGCAATTTGCGCAAGGCCTGGTTCAGCCACCATGAAAACGCAATACCTATCATCAGGGAACCCAATAACATCCATGCACTGCGCTGGAGTATCTTGCGCTGACTGCGTTGTACAAAAGGATTGATGGTGGAAATGGCTTTGGCGACCGTCAATGAGCCGATGATATGGCCACGGTCCATGATGGGGGCTGCCACATGCATGATACTGCTGGCATCATCACCCGGGTCGGCACGGGTGCTGCGTGCACCATATTGACCTTGCAGGGTTTTGTAGACATCATTCCAGCGCGAATAATCCTTACCGACGTCCTTGCCATCGCTATCAAAAATGACCAGGCCTTTGTCATTGGTGATATACACGCGGTAGTCGAGACTGTTCTTGCGTATGCCGCTGATGTTGACATCGACACTGCGCTGCGCATAGTTTTGCAGGCGCTTCATTAAAGTGCTGTCGGAAGTATTGCCGCTTGCCACATCTTCCGCCACCAGCGTTGCCAGCATTTGGGCGGTATCGATCAGGGTATCTTCCAGCGTGGCACGTACCCCCGGTTTTATTTCTTCCACCACCACATTCAATACCAGCCAGGCCGTCAGACCCAGTATCAAAAAATATCCCAGCAGTATGCGCAGGCCTATCTTCATGCGAGGCTCAGGCTGTAACCCATGCCGCGATGTGTCTGTATGCCTTCGTCACTGCTGTCTGTCAGTTGTGCATCCGCTGCATCGTGGCTGCCCAGCCGTGTCTGTCGCAGTTTGGCACGCAATGATTTGATATGCGCATCGACGGTACGTTCCAGTGTCTCGGGCGCGTTGGTCCAGACTATTTCCATTAGTTGTGCTCGTGAGAATAAATGCCCGGGACGTTCCACCAGGGTTTTGAGCAACAGATATTCATAGCGGGTCAGGTTCAGGGCATGTCCGTAATACAGAATGCGCGCTTCATCCTGACGCAATTCAAAGCGTTTGGCTGGGCCCATGTTTGTCTGTGGATTACCTTGCTGGCGCCGTAAAATGGCGCGTATGCGGGCCACCACTTCGCGTGGTGAAAATGGCTTGGTCACATAATCATCGGCACCGATTTCCAGGCCGACGATACGGTCAATTTCATCATTGCGTGCGGTCAGAAAAAGTACCGGCGTATCTGAAAACTGGCGCAACTGCCGGCAGACATCAAAGCCATTGATATCTGGCAGGCCGATATCCAGTACGATCAGGGCAGGTGTGATACTGGCCTGACGCAGCATGCTCAGCGCTTGCTGCCCCAGACTGACATGGGTAGGCATGAATCCGTCTGTGCCCAGTGCATACGCAAGGTTTTCTGCGATGCTGATTTCATCTTCGATAATCAGTATGGATTTGGACATGCAGGCGGATTGGCTCAGAAATGGGAAAAGAAGAGAAACAGGTCGATTAAGCCAGAACGTGGCCGTAACGTGGACTGAGCCGACCGGCCCAGTCCTGATTCATTACCAGTTTATTCAGGCTTGAGGTAAAACGCATCAGGCAATTGGGCACCGGCTGTGGTGGTTTTCACGTCACCTTTCAGATTCGTCAGCAGCACCGGTAAATCCGGGCCGCCGAGTTCAATGATGACCTGGCGGCAGGCACCGCAAGGGGCGATTGGGCCCTCGGTGTCACCGGTGACGGCAATCGCGGCAAAATCACCAGGGCGATAACCGCTGGCAACCGCGCTGAACAGGGCAGTACGTTCGGCGCAATTGCATAAACCATAAGAGGCATTTTCTACATTGCAACCAAGGAAAACTTTGCCGTCCTTGGTCAGTACGGCAGCGCCGACCTTGAATTTGGAATAGGGCGCATACGCAGACTCGCGTGCAGTGTTTGCAGCTTGCAATAATTGGTCTTGATTGAGCATGGTGTTCTTTCGTTGTGATAGGCGTTATTGTAGTATTAAACCAAGGCAGTCAGTGTATTTACCGTCAAGCAGAGGGGTAAATCAGGTAGCGATGAATAACCAAGGCGGGGACGTTATTTTCAGCGATGATTTTCTTTTATCATTGTAATTTCCAGGTTTTTGGTCCATAACGAAGGAATAAAGATGCGTTTCTGACCTTTACCAGAGGGCAATAAAATGAGTATCAGTATTTCTACCCAGGACCTGTATGTCCGCACTTACCAGACTGCGCAGACCAATACACCGAAAACTGCCGACGCCAGCGACGAAACCGGTACTGCAGACGGCACGACAAACAGCACGACTAACAGCACGGCAGGTAGCACGACGGTCAGCCTGCAAAGTGGCAACAGCGATACCGTGGTGTATGCCGACCCACGCCTGAACAAGACTGCAGCACCTGATTTGCAGGCCCTGCTGGAAGAGTCAGATCGCAAGGCGCAGGAAATTGTCAATCTGATCAAGCCACTGATTCAGCAACAGGGATTGGATTTATCCAAGGTGGTCAGTGGTGAGCAGAAAATTTCAGCCAGCCCCGAAGCCATCAAGGCGGCGCAGGCCGCGATTGCCGACGGTGGTGAATTCAGCGTGCAAAAAACTGCTGAACGCATACTGAGTTTTGCCAAGGCGGCGATTGGTGATGACCCGGCCAAGCTGGACAAGATCACTGCTGCAGTCGAGCAGGGTTTCAAGGAAGCTGCAGATATCCTGGGCGGCAGCCTGCCAGATATCAGCAAACAAACCCTGGAAGCCATACGCACCGAATTTTCGCGTTGGAAATCAGAGGGTATACCTTCCGGTGATACTGTCAGTCTGGCCAAACCCACGACATCAGCGACCCAAAAGGCAGCTTGATTACATAGTAGGGTGCGCATGGCGCACCCTACAAAAAAAGCGCATCAGGAAACTGATGCGCTTTTTTATTTGCAGACCCGGGATAAAAAAATTTACTTCTTCACACCCAGTTCACGCAAGCGTTCTTGCAGGTAGCTACCCGAAGTATGACGCTCAGACAACACCACGTCAGCGCGCGGATGCAAGAACAGTGGCAGCGAGATACGTGATTTTTTCGCTTCTTCACCGGTAGGGTTCAACACGCGGTGGATAGTCGATGGATAGTAGCCGCCAGAAGCTTCATCCAGCATGTCACCGATATTCACGATCAGCATGCCAAAGTCGCAGGGTACATCATGCCAGGCATCATCCTTGCCCTGTACTTGCAAGCCAGCCTGTGTGGCGGCTGGCAGCAGGGTCAGCAGATTGATGTCGCCGTGGGCGGCGGCACGCACTGCATCGGGTTCTTCATCACCACGCAGGGGTGGGTAGTGTAAAACGCGTAGCAGAGTCAAGTCGCTGTCGGTGATCATATCTGACAAGGGCATGGAATACTTGGCCTTGATGTCAGCCGGTGAATGATCTTCTACCCATTGCAACAACTCTGCGGCCAGCTTTGCACCATCGTCGTAATACTTGCGTGCTGCATCCGACACTTCAGATGGATAACGGCCACCAGGGTAGATATGATAAAACTCTTTCAGGTCACGCTTGGTCTGGCCCTTGGCGGTTTCGGAAACTTTTGGCGAAAAATAGCCATCCATTTTCTCAGGATTAAAGTCATACTTGTTCTTTGCATCCGTCTGGAAAAAGTCATACCATTCCTTGTAAATGGTTTCCAGCACGCTTTGTGACAGAGGATGATTGGTCAGGACACCAAAGCCGGTGCGGTGCAGGCTTTCGGTGAATTTTTTCGCGGCATCGGGGGCGCGATAATCAACTGGTTCGATAAACATGATGGTCTCTCCTTATTGCGCCAGTGGTGCCTGCAACCAGCCTGACGACAAGGTCGCATCAATCAATTGTTTGCATGCTTCGGCATCGACTTTCATGCAAACGCGGGTTTCTGGTTTACTGGCTTCCCAACCGGCTTGTGGATAAGGGATAGGCAGTTTTGCCATCATGGTCTGGCCATTGCCTATACCTTCTTTGGCAACGCGTACGCGGCCAGAGTTGGTCTCGAAAATCTGTGGTGCCACCAGCCAGACAAACGCCAGCACATCATGGCCATAGCAAGCATGACCCAGATCTGGGCGTATGCTTTGGTAGAAATTGGCATAGAAGTTCACTGCATGCGACAGGGTATCCATGGCCACATGTTTATGCTGGTCTGCCAGACGCGCAAAGAAAGTCGAAGGCAAGACCACGCGATGGGTGACATCCAGGCCGACCATGGTCAGGTCCCAACCGGCGGTAAAGACCAGGTCAGCGGCATCCGGGTCATTCCAGACATTGGCTTCTGCCACGGGCGAGACATTGCCCGGTTCATCGACGGTACCGGCCATCAGGACTACCTGCTTCAACAGCTTGGGCAGTTGTGGTTCCATCTTCAGGGCCAGACCCAGGTTACCCAACGGACCAACGGCGACCAGGGTGATTTCACCCGGGTGCTGACGTGCCATCTTGACGATGAATTCTGCTGCGCTTTCTACCTCTGCCTTGCCACCGACTTCAATACGGCTGTTCAGGTTACCCAAACCGTCAGCACCGTGGATGAAATCTGGCGGCATGCCAGGCGCTTTGGCGAAAGGTACTGGTACCCCTTGTGCTACCGGGATGGAACGACCAGCAATGCGCGTCAGGTACAACGCGTTAGTGGTTGCCTGTTCAACGTGGACGTTACCAAAGGTCGTGGTAATGCCGACCACGTCGATATCAGGATGTGCCAGGGCAAAGTACAAGGCCATGGCGTCGTCCACACCTGGATCGGTATCAAAGATGACTTTGTGTTTCATTGTTGCTGACATGTGGATGCTCTCCAAAATTACACCGGCTGGCCATTGGGCAGAACCCAGTCGCGATGTGAATTGTTGCAGTTGACCCGGTTCAAGGAGGTCGAAATTATGTTGTGTGGTGCAAGACCTAAAGGCTCACCACAGAGACACAGAGGGGCACAGAGAAGAGCATGAGGAAAAGCCGAGAAGGTTGCAAGATTGTAGGTTGGGCCGGGCCACGATTAGCTACGCTTCATCAGCCCAACACTCAGCATTTCAAACACGTATACGATTATCCTGGGTTGAGTGTTGGGCTGGTAAACCGTAGCCCAACCTACAGGATTCTTTCGCCTTTCTCTGTGACCCTCTGTGCCTCCTCTGTGTCTCTGTGTTGAAAAGGTCTTTACACAATAAATTACCGTGACTTCACAAACGGCTGGCCTATCGCTTTCGGGGCGACGGACTTTGCCATCAAGCCTGCCAATACGATTACGGTCACGACGTAAGGAATCATTTGTATCAAGGAGCCAGGTACCTTGCCTATGCCAGGGAAGACCACGCCTTCTATCTGTACCTGCAATGCGGCGAAGAAGCCGAACATCAGGCAGCCCAAGGCTGTATGCAAAGGCCGCCAGTTACCAAATACCAGTGCCGTCAAGGCCAGGTAACCGTTACCGGCTGACATGTCACGCAAGAAAAAACCGCTTTGTACGATGGACAAATAAGCACCAGAGAAAGAACACAATACGCCAGCACACAACATGGCCATGAAGCGGGTGCGTTCTACATTGATACCTGCCGCATCGGCAGCGTGCGGGTTTTCACCGACGGCGCGCAGGCGCAAACCAAAGCTGGTGTGGTACAAGATCCAGTGGACCAGGGGGATCAGGGCAAACGCCAGGTAGACCAGGGCGCTATGGCCGCCGATGAGCTTGGTATACACCCAACCCAGGAAAGGGATACCGGCAATAGCTTCAGCGCCTGGAAAAACGATATCAAACAGACGGGCGTCACCCAGGTCAGGCGTGCGGCCCCCCTGCTGGAACAGGTATTGGGCGATCACAAAGGTCAGACCGCTGAGGGTAATATTGATGGCAATACCGGCGACCAGTTGGTTACCCTTTTGCGTGATACTGACAAAACCCTGCAATAGCGCAATGGCGACCGAAATGCCTATGCCTGCCAGTATACCCAGCCAGGGGCTCTTGGTGGCAAAGGCCACAGCCGCCGAGACAAAAGCCGCCGCCAGCATCTTGCCTTCCAGTGCCAGATCGACTACGCCGCTGCGTTCTGCAAACAGGCCAGCCATGGCGGCAAACATCAGTACCGGGGCATTGCGTATGGTCGATACCAGAATGCTGGAAAATTGAAAATCATCAAACATCATTTTTCCTTACGCTTGAGCAGGGCAGACAGGGCAGGGGCATACAGGTTTTCCATGGCACCGCAGAACAGGATGATCAAACCCTGGATAAAGATAAACGTCTCTGGCGGGATATTGGCTTTTTCCAGCGACAAGTCAAAGCCACCCTGTATCAGCGCGCCAAACAAAACCGACGACAGCAAAATACCAAGCGGATGTTGACGCCCCATCAGGGCAATCGCGATACCGATAAAACCGGCACCAGCAGGGAAATTCAGGTTCAGGTAATGGGTAGAACCCATGACAGAGTTGACCGCAGCCAAACCTGCCAGCGCACCCGATATCATCATGGTGATGATGATGGTCTTGCTGATGGAGATACCTGCATAATGCGCCGCATGCTGGTTCAGGCCAGTGGCACGCAACTGGTAACCCCAGGTGGTACGCCAGACGACAACGCCATAAATCACCAGTGCCAGCAGCGCCAGCACAAAGCTGATATTCAACGGTGTTTCGCCCAGTACTGGCAAAATGCTGTTCAGTTTAGGCAGCCAGGCAGCATCGGCAAATACGCGGCTGGCAGTATTTTGCTGGCCAATAGGGATAAGGAAACTGACGATCACATAATTCATCAAACTGGCGGCGATGAAGTTGAACATGATGGTCGTCACCACCACATGGCTACCGCGTTTTGCTTGTAAATAACCCGGCAAGAACGCCCAGGCCGCACCAAAGGCAGCACTGCCCAGCATGGCCAGCGGTATCAGTAACCAGCCCGGCAGGCTGGAATCGAGTGCCAATACCACCAGGGTCAGACCCAGGCCGCCGACATACATTTGGCCTTCGCTACCGATATTGAACAAACCGGCCTGCATCGCTACCGATACTGACAACCCGGTGAAGATAAAAGTCGCTGCATAAAACAGGGTGTAACCCAGGCCTTCAGGATTCAGCACTGCAGCATTGATCAGGATGCCCAGGCATTCTACCGGGCTTTCACCCAGCAGATAAATCACACCCGCCGCGACCAGTAAGGCGGAGAACAGGTTTAACAGCGGCAGGGCAAATGCGGTGGCCCAGCGTGGGAGGTCGGCTTGATTCATCTTTGTTTGGTCGCTTGTCTGTATTCGCTTTGTTTCTTACATGTGCTTGCTAAGGCGCTATCGGGTCTGTGCGGTTTGTACCGTACATCAATGTGTGCGTATCAATGTGGGTCAATGCGTGTGTATGCCACCCATGAGGCAGCCAATCTCGGTTGCATCAAATTCTTCCGCCTTCAATTCACCGGTGATGGCACCGCCAGAGATGACCAGGATGCGGTCAGCCAGGGCGCGTACTTCTTCCAGTTCCACTGATACCAGCAAGATCGCAATGCCGGCATCACGCATCGCCAGCAGGCGGGTATGCAAGCTTTCTATCGTACCTATATCAACGCCACGGGTAGGCTGGCCCACCAGCATCAGCTTGGGGTTGGCGGCGATTTCACGTGCCATCACCACTTTTTGCTGATTACCGCCAGACAGCAGGGCGATGCGCAAATGCGGATCAGCCGGGCGCACATCAAACCTGGCCAGCAAGTCGGTGCAATTCTTTAATATGCTTTTGTAATCGAGCAAGCCAAAAGACTTGCCCAGTTTTTTCTGGTAACCCAGGAAGCTGTTCATCATCACCGAGAAATTCTTGATGACGGCATCGCGCAAACGGTCTTCCGGCACGTGGCCTATGCCCAGTTCACGGAAAGTCGCTGGCAAACCATCGGCGTCCTTGCGACCGGCAAAGGGTAAATCCTTGCCCTGCATTTGCAGTTTGCCACTGGTGGGCAGGCGCATGCCGCTCAAGATTTCCAGTAATTCACTCTGGCCATTGCCCGACACACCGGCAATCGCCACAATTTCACCAGCACGGATATTGAAATTGACATTCTTCAGCAGACTCACTTTTTGCGAATTCACCAGATTGAGGTCTTTGACGTCTAGCACCATCTCGCCCGGCGTATAGGCAGCACGTGGTAAGTGGGTGACGATGGGTCTGCCCACCATCATCTCGGCCAACTGGACGGTAGTGGTGTCAGCCGTGGCGACAGAGCCGATAACGGCACCTGCACGCATGACCGTGACCTGGTCAGTGATTTCCAGAATCTCTTGCAGCTTGTGGGTAATCAGGATGATGGTCTTGCCCTGTTCCTTGAACAGGCGCAGCACTTCAAACAGCGAAGCGGTTTCCTGCACCGTCAGGACGGCGGTGGGTTCATCCAGGATCAGGATATTCGCGCTGCGATAAATTTGCTTGAGGATTTCTACCCTTTGTTGCACGCCGACGGACAAGTCCTGTATCGTCGCCAGTGGGTCGACATCCAGCGAATAGCGTTTGCAAATTTCACGCAGTTTGGCTTCGACTTCATGACGTTGCGGTTTCAGCCGAAAACCGCCTTCCATACCCAGCATGACATTGTCGAGCACGGTCATATTTTCCACCAGCATGAAATGCTGATGTACCATACCTATACCCAGCTTGATGGCTTCCTGGCTGTTGCGGATGTGGTGTTCTGCGCCATTGATGAGCAGCTTGCCACTGTCGGCGCGGTAATAGCCATACAGTATGCTCATCAGCGTGGATTTGCCGGCGCCGTTTTCACCGATCACGCCATGGATGGAACCCGGTGCAATGGAAAAGCTCACATCACGATTGGCCTGTACCGCGCCAAAGCGTTTGGAGATCTGTTGAAATTCGACTGCTGGCTGCATACTTTAGCGTTTCTTTAAAATACGATGTGCGACAGATGGGGGCGAAGAACGTGTTTACGATCTGTAGCGAGCGAGCGTCAGCGGGGTAAGGGTAACAAAAACGCAGCGCAAAAAAGCGGAATGTACTTAAGTACATGAGCATTTTGAGCAGCGCATGAGCCCCGATCACGCTCGCGCTTAAGATCGTAAACACGTTCTAAACATCAATCAGGGCGCAAAGCATCTGTAAAAGATACTGCGCCCCTCATACATTAGCTGTTACCTACTACCTGACTACTTGGCATCAGACCGGACACTTATTACCTTCACGGAAATCAACCACCTTGATCTTGCCGCTGATGATGTCTTGCTTGGCGGCGTTCACGCGTTTTTCCATATCGGCGCTGACGACGCTGCGGTTGTCCTTGTCCAGTGCCCAATCAACGCCACCTTCTTTCAGGCCCTTGTACTGGGTACCGTTTTTCCAGTTACCGTTTTTCAGTTGCATGAAGCTGTCATAAATGGCTTGATCCACGCGCTTGACCATGGACGTCAGCATATTGCCAGGGTGCATATAGTTCTGGTTGGAATCCACGCCGATACCCAGCTTGCCTTTTTCTTTGACTGCTTGCAAAGTCCCCAGGCCACTACCGCCGGCAGCGGCAAAAATTACGTCCACGCCGCGTTCAAACTGTGCCCTTGCCAACTCGCCGCCTTTGGAAGGATCGTTCCATGCAGCAGTGGTGGTGCCGACCATGTTTTGAACGACTTCAATCTTGGCTTCTGTGGCTTTCGCCCCTTGTGCATAACCACAAGAAAAGTTGCGTATCAGCGGAATATCCATGCCGCCGACAAAGCCGACCTTTTTGGTTTTGCTGGCAATGGCTGCTGCCACGCCGACCAGGTACGAACCTTCCTGTTCCTTGAACAGGACTGAGCTGACATTGTCACCAGTAGCAATACCGTCGATGAGGACGAACTTTGTTTTTGGAAATTCTTTGGCGATGTTTTGTACGGCCTGTGCCTGACCAAAACCGATAGCGGCGATCAGGTCCACATTTTTACGGGCCAGATTACGCAAGACCTGTTCAGTCTGGGTGTCGCTGGCAACCTGTACCTCAAAGAAATTGAGTTTGGTTTCTTTCTTGAAGCGCTCTGCACCCTCGGAAGCTGACTGATTGAAGGATTTGTCAAACTTGCCGCCCGCGTCGTAGATCACTGCAAATTTAAGATCTGCAGCATACGCGCTGGCCGCACCACCGAATGCCATCAGGGTTGCCAGGGACAGGCAGATTTGCTTGAGTTTCATGAAATTTCCTTATTCAGATGTCATAGTGCCGACGTGCTTGAAGCTATGCGCATGCGGTACCCAAATTAAAAACCATGTTTCGCTACCGCCAGGCTGACTATCCTTGCTACGGAGCCAGCCTGGAAAACCTGTGCAAGCCTAACATGGTGCAGACATTTCGTTTCAGCCACGAGGGCAAAATTTTATCAAAAACAGTGTTGCTGCTGGCAGCAGGGCATCAATCGAGCATGAACAGGGAATTAATCGAGCGTTATTTGCTGCCCGCGCCCACTTTTGGTGCCAAATTTTGTATTTACTTCAGACATTCAGGCTGCTTTGCTGACCGCCATGAACTCCAGCACTTGCTGGCGTTGTGGTATCGATGTTTGCGCCCCCAGCTTGGTGACCGTTAAAGCTGCGGTGTATTGCGCTTCGCGGCTGGCATCAACCAGGCTCAGGCCATTCGCGATACCTACGGCGAAGGCACCGACAAAAGTATCACCGGCAGCAGTCGTGTCCACCACGTCCACTTTCACGGCCGGAATGAACTGGCTGCCTGTGCTATCGGTAATCAGGGCACCGTGTTCACCCATGGTCAGCAAGACGGTCGCTGTGCCACGTTGCAAGATTTGTTCCGAGGCAGCTTTGGCGCTGGCCTGATCGACCACCGTGACGCCGCTCAGTTGCGATGCTTCGGTTTCGTTCAAAATCAGATAATCAACCTGGGCCAGCAAGACGTCGCTCAGGTCTTGTGCGGGGGCGGGATTCAGGATGACTTTGACCCCTTTGCTGCGGGCAATTTCTATCGCACGGGTGACGGTTGCCAGTGGGGTTTCAAGCTGGCATACCAGCAGTTGCGCACCGGCGATGGCGGCGGTGGCGGCTTCCACCTGGGCGCTGGTCAGGGTGGCATTGGCGCCTGCTGCTAGCACGATGCTGTTGTTGCCATTGTCATCGACCAGGATACCGGCAACACCGGTGGCCACGCCTGCCACTTTGGCCAGGTGGCTTAATTCCATCCCTTCGGCGGCCAGGCAGTCATGAGAAAAACAGCCAAAGCCATCATCACCCACGGCACCGATGAAGCTCACCTGTGCACCCTGACGGGCCGCGGCAACAGCCTGATTGGCACCTTTACCGCCAGGTATCTGTCTGAATTCATGCCCATGCAGGGTTTCACCCACGGCTGGCATGCGTGGCGTGCGAAAAACCAAATCCATATTGACACTGCCGACTACAGTTATGCGTGGCTTCATGATGCTTTTTTCTCGATAAAAAAGTGTCGCGCAATCGTTTGCGCAATCGATTTCGTATTTAACTATGGGGGCTGTTTAACGTCAAGCGCAATCTCGATTTTTGGTCAAAAAATGTGCAAAGACGCGGCTAGCTGGCAACCCTGTAGTTGGCATTATTTTCAGTCTTTGATTAGAGCCGGTTCAGGGCAGAATTTTATTGCGCTGCACCAGTGACGTGACCATGAAGTTATGACAGTTACAAGTGCAAATTGTTCTGCGATTTCGCCAAAGCGGGCTGATTGTGGGGCTGCTTTGGATGGATGTCAAATTCGATAATCCCGTCATGCCGGTTTGTGAGCATTTACTTATTTTAATTGTTATTATGGTATTTATTGTGGATGCTTGCCTTGACTCAGCGCATAATCACATAAGCACACTAAAATTTCAGGACTTGTGAACCCACGGAAACGAAGCGGCCATGACAACATTCAATACATCTCGTGAAATCCCGGCAGGCGTAGAGCAGGTCTTTGCCGCAATCAGCGATCCGGAACGTCTTGCACTGTGGTGGGGTCCTGCTGGTTTCACCAATACTTTCATTGCCTGCGAATTCAGGACTGGTGGACGCTGGTCTTTCATCATGCATGGACCAGACGGTAAAAATTATCCAAACGAAAACGTGTTTACAGATATACAAGCGCCAGTGAAGCTGGTTGTTCAGCACGCATCCGAGCCACATTTCCTTTTGACCATAAACCTGGCTCCGTCGGCGGCGGGAACCCTCGTGTCCTGGTCGCAGGCATTCGACGACCCCGATGTTGCTCGTCATATCGAGCACATCGTCGTCCCGGCCAACGAACAAAATCTGGACCGTTTGTCTGCGGAGGTCATGCGCAAGCTGGCTAGTGACTGAGCCGGCGTTGCAGCGAATCCTTTATGAGTGCTGGGCTTGCTAGCGATTTTTGATGCTGTTGGAGGCTGATCTGGTAATAAAGATCGCTTGGAGATTTTCTGCCGGAAGGTTAAAAAAACCGCCAGTCGGCGGTTTTTTTCACATCTGTGACACTGGTAACTGGTACATGGTCATTTCTGAAAGGAAGCTACCAGTGTATGGTCGGTATGTGTATGCCGGGCATGATTCCCAGCGCCGACAAAATGATCACGATCAGCAAAATAATAAACAGCACGCGTACTATTTGCCCGACTGGGGCAGGTAAGGGAAGCATGCCCACCAGCCACCAGATTAGCCCGAAGACGACCAGATAGATAATGAGATTGATGATCTGATTCATATTTTCCTCAGGTAAAGTACGGGCAGGTCAATGCCCGCTTTTTTTGCCAAATGGGCTAGGTGATAATTATTTCGGGGGTAAAACGACAATAGTATCACCAGGTTTACCGGGTTCGCCAGTTTTTCCTTTGGCGCCGTCATAACCAGGCGAGCCTGGAACACCTTTGTCACCGGTTGCGCCTTGCATGCCTTCTGCACCAGTTGCGCCAGTAGCTCCAGTTGCACCAACCGAGGCGGGCGCACCAGTGGCACCGGTAGCGCCGGTTGCACCAGGCGCACCAGCGGGGCCGGGTACTGCTACAGGCACAGGCACAGGAACAACGACCTGAGCCGGTTGGCGATCACATGCGCTTGTCGCCAAAACGCCAATAATTGACAGTAAAAGAATGGAAAATTTCATGGTAGGGACCTTGGTTGTATATAAATAAAGAGGAAAAAGAAGCAGGGCCGGGCAAAGGCAGGGAAAGAGTTTTCTTTGTACTTGCCCATGTCACTGCACTTTTCTGAGGATGCATGTAAAAACATTTACATTCCGTGCGCTAGCAAACATATTGAAAATTAGTTTTGTTTTATATTGGTTGAACCGGTAATAAAGAGTGTTGCTGATACCAGATTTGATAAGTTGTACAAACATCAAACCAGTGTCGGCTTTCATGGAAATTGATCAAACCCGCTGCCGCAAGGTATGCGGGATTTTTTTTGTGGAACAATTTAATTGACATTGAAAAGACAAATGTTTATTGTGTTAAACAATTGTTTTTTTAGTTTTTTCCAGGTAAAACTTGCCATGAGTCCCCCTATCTCTAAAAAAGAACAGCTTTACCAGTTGATTGCTGCCCATCCTTTCATCTCACAGCAAGAACTGGCGGATCAGCTTGGTTTGTCGCGTTCTGCCGTGGCGGGGCATGTCGCAGCACTGATACGTGAAAAACGCCTGCTGGGGCGGGCCTATGTCTTGCCGGATCAGCATGCCGTAGTGTGTATAGGCGGGGCAAATATTGACCGCAAAATGCGCACGCTGGGGCCTATGCAGATGGGCACATCCAACCCTGTGAGTCAGCATGAAGCCTTTGGCGGCGTGGCACGCAATATTGCAGAAAACCTGGCGCGTCTGGGTTTGCCTGTGAATCTATTGTGTGCTGTGGGGGATGATGCTGCCGGCCAGAGCATCTTGACGCAGGCGCAGTCCGTCGGCATTGATGCCAGAGCCAGCTTGCAAATTGCCGGTACCCTTAGCGGCAGCTATACCGCCTTGCTGAATGACGAAGGCGATATGGCGCTGGCGCTGGCGTATATGGAATGCTGCGAAGCCATGACGCCCGAGTATTTGCGTAGCCGTGCCCCCCAGCGCAGTGCCGCTGCTTTCACTATTGCAGACTTGAATTTGCCCGCAGATAGCATAGCCTTGCTATTGGAAGAGGCTCACTTGCAGGCCAGTCCATTGCTGCTGGTGGCAGTGTCGCAACCCAAGATGGCGCGCCTGCCCGAGCAGTTGCAGGGGTTGCGTTGCCTGGTACTGAACCGTGGCGAACTGGAAACGGTGGCCGGGCGCAGTTTACCTCAGCTAGAGGACGTGGCCATTGCCTGCCACCAGTTACAGCAGCGCGGTGCCCGGGACGTGATCATTACCCTGGGTAGCGACGGCGTTTTATATACCGATGTTGCAGGCAAGCATGGCATCAATCATCTCGCTGCACCAAAGGTCAGTGTGAAAGATGCGACTGGCGCTGGCGATGCCTTCTCGGCCGGAGTGGCCTGGTCTTTGTACCATAGTGCCGATGATCTGGGACTGGCTTGCCAGCGTGGTTTGAAGCTGGCTGCGCTGACCATCCAAAGTGAGGCGACTGTTGCGCCTGCGCTGAACCACCATATTTTTAATGAGGAAACATGATGCAATCTTATCTGGTCTTGTCGGACGAAGTCCGCGCTGCCCGCCTGGCAGCCAAACCCGTGGTGGCGCTGGAATCCACCATCATTTCTCACGGCATGCCTTACCCGCAGAATGTGCAGACGGCGCGCGAGCTGGAACAGATTATCCGTGACCGTGGTGCCGTGCCGGCCACCATCGCCATCATGAATGGCAAGATACACATAGGCTTGTCTGACGCCGAACTGGAATTGCTGGGCAACACGCCGGATGCCATGAAGGTCAGCCGCCGTGATCTGGCGTATGCCCTGATCAACAACAAACTTGGTGCCACCACCGTGGCCGCCACCATGATCTGCGCAGCATTGGCAGGCATAGAAGTATTTGTTACCGGCGGTATAGGTGGCGTACATCGCGGGGCCGAAACCAGTTTTGATATTTCTGCAGACTTGCAGGAACTGGCAAGAACTTCAGTTGCCGTGGTCTGTGCCGGAGCCAAATCCATACTCGATATCGGTTTGACGCTGGAATATCTGGAAACCCATGGCGTGCCTGTGGTCAGTGTGGGTCAGGCGGCTTTCCCGGCGTTCTTTACCAGGGACAGTGCTTACCAGGCAGATTTCCAGCTGGATACGGCAGAGCAGCAGGCCGACTTTATCCATGCCAAATGGACGCTGGGTCTGACCGGTGGCGTGGTGATTGCCAATCCGGTACCTGAAGTGGCAGCCATGCCAAGAGAAGAAATTGAAAGCATCACCCAGTCAGCCTTGCAGCAGGCTGATGAGTTGGGTATCAAGGGGAAGGCGATTACCCCTTTCCTGCTCAATCGCATCAAACAAATGAGCGCTGGACGCAGCCTGGAAACCAATATTTCCCTGGTGAAGAATAATGCAGTAGTCGGTGCGCGACTGGCGCTGGCCTTGCATCATTTGCGCAAGCGTACGGTATAAAAACCATAGCGATGACGACACATTGCGCCGTCATCGCGGATGAAATGAGTCCTGATCAGGGATAGAAGACACTGACGTGATAGCCAGCTGCTTTCAGCTTGGGCAATTCGAAATACAGTTTGATATTCTGATCGCTGCCTGCCGTGAAGCCTTTGCTCAGTTTGTCTTTTTCGGTCAGGTAATCTTCCGGGCCGAAGACGCGTTGCAATACGGCCTTGTCCTTGGTATCGTTCAATATTAACTCTACCGTCGGCCATGCCTGCACGAGGCTGCTGTGGTTCTGGATTTGCATGACCAGCAAAAAGACATTCCTGTCCGGTGCCAGCGCCTGCAATTCATTCGACTCCACGGTGATCTGCTCGATTTGTGCCGGCAGCTTAACCTGGCATTGCAAGAGCTGGCAGGCTTGTTGCAGATGCGGCTTGCTCTCTGGCAGCCAGGCTGCCAGTTGGCTGCGGAAAATATATGCGCTTTGGGCCAGCAGCGATGGGAAAAGCAAGAGCACCATCAGCGTCAGCATGACGGTTGTGACACGTTTGCGTCGCTGCTGCTTTTCAGCCTGAATGACAAAATTGGGGCGATGCGCTTTTTCATCTGCATCGCTGCTTGAATCTTCGCTGACGGCTGCATGATTTGCCAGCGCGGCTTCTTCAGCGCCTATATACGCGGCCTTATCGGTTTTATCATCAGATGGTTTGATCTCAGCCTCAGCCTGTGAGGTGGAATCGGTTTCTACGGGAGCTGTTTCCTTGTGCCGCCAGACTTTGGTGGTCGTGGCTGGCGCTGTATTGCTGCTTGTGGGCTTGGTGTCTTCTGCACGTTCATTGATGGACCAGTCTGCAGTTGGCGGATCCATCAATGCGGCGCGGGTTTCCAGCTCAGCTCTTGCGACGTCGCTGTCACTGATGTCTTCCATGGTGGTAGGGAAGCTGCCATCGCCCAGGTCAAAATCAATAGTAGAAGCACTGACCACTGGCGCGGGCTTGACGACAGCAGTGGGCGCTACTGGCGCAGTTATGGCGGCAATAGGTTTGCTGGCCTTGCTTTCGGCCGTTGTGGCGGCAGCTGGTTTTGCTGGTACTGGTGTTGCCTTGGGCTGGTCCAGATTCTCTGCTTCAAATTCTTTTTCTGCCTTGGAAATGGCAGCCAATATTTCATTGCCCGGCTTGTTGATCAAGGGTTTACCTGCGGCTGAAGCGGTGACTGGAGCGATGGCAGTGACTGGCGCTGCCGGTTCAGCGGGCGAGCGTGTACTGACAGCCGGCCCTGTCCTGGCAACTGCTTTAATCTCAGGAGCAGGGCTTGCTTCAACCGCAGGTGCCACTACTGGTGCAGGTGTGGCCGGGGTAGGGGCGGGGGGCGGTGTCGTAGCTGCAACCCCTGCCGCGTCCCATAATAGAATGCGGTGGTTAGGGGCGGGGACCGTCGGTGTTGTAGCTGTAACTGGAACACTAGCCGCAACTGGTGCCGGAGCACTTATGTTTGCTGCCTGTGTTACCGGTTTGGCTGCATTACTGGTCGCTGCGGGCGTGGTTGGTGTGTTTGGTGTGCTTGCCTTGGCAACTGGGCTTGGGCCTGGAGTTGCTGGTGTTGCAGCTACTGGTGTTACAGTTGCTGATGTTGTAGCTACTGGTGTTGTAACTGCTGGTGTGGCAACTACTTTTTGGCCATCAGCCGGGATCAGGTTTTCAACCGCATTAAAGGTTTGCTGACACGAACCGCACCTGACCAGGCCCGCATGCAATTTCAACTGGTCATTCGCTACCTTGAAGGCAGTTTGACAGTGGGGGCAGCGGGTAGCCAGGGCCATTTGCGTCAGCCGTCCAGTCTGCCTGACAGGGCAACCCAGCCTTCGTGTTCGGCCCAGACGCTGAGCTGAATGAATGGGGCATACGCTGCGGCCACTTCTTCTGCCTGTCTTGCCAGTACGCCAGACAGTATCAAGGCACCGCCGGGGGCGACACGGCCAGCCAGCATGGGAGCCATCAGTTTCAACGGGCTGGACAAGATGTTGGCGACCACGATATCAAATTTTTCTGGTGCCGGATGAGCAGCGCCAAATGCTTCCGGCAATGCGTATTCGATCTGGCATTGATTGCGTTCTGCATTGTAGTTGGCTGATTCTATCGCCTGCGGGTCAATATCAACACCGATGACTTTGGCAGCTCCCAGTTTGCTGGCCACCATCGCCAATATGCCGGAACCGCAACCATAGTCGAGTACCGACAGGTTTTGCGGCGCATGTGCTTCCAGCCATTCCATGCACAGTCGTGTGGTAGGGTGGCTGCCAGTGCCAAAAGCCAGGCCGGGATCGAGTTCAAGGATCAGGCCATTGCTATCAGGAGCATCGTGCCAGCTCGGTACGACCCAGATATTTTTACCAATATGGATGGGGGCAAACTGTGATTGCGTGAGACGCACCCAGTCCTGCTCTTCAACCTGGCGGGTGATATAGGCAGGTGCGGTTGCCAAGCCGACGGCAGTTGAGGCTTCGGTTACCAGTGTGGCATGGTCGCAATCCATATTGGCCAGGGCGACAACGCGGCTGCGGTCCCAGGCGGCTTCATCCGGCTCCATGCCGGGTTCGCCAAACAATGGCCTTTCGGCATCCGTGCCTTCGTCTGCATCTTCGACGGAAACAGACAGTGCGCCCGCATCCATCAGGGCATCTGACAAAGCCTCTGCCTGTTCACGCGCCACTTCAATCACTATTTCTATCCAACCCATATTGCTACTTTCTTATACAACGTTATTACTTCAAGAAACTTCAAGACCAAGAGGCTCGCCTCAGAGACACTGAGGAAGCGCAGAGAAAATCAAGAGAAAAACAAATTCATCCTCGACATCAACACTGCGCGCGTCCGCAATACAGGTCTGCGGTGTTGATTTATTGTATTAAAACATATCAACAGCAAAAAAGCTTACCACAGAGGCCGGATAACAAAGCCAAAAGCACAGGGAAAAACTTGTGTTTTCTCTGTGCTTGTTTTCCCTATTTGTAGGTTGGGCCGGGTCTGGCTCAACCTACGATTTTGAGATAAGCCTAAAGCTTTCCTCTGCGCCCCTCGGTGTCTCTGAGTCTCTGTGTTGAGAGGTCTTTACTTCGATTTTTTGGACAACTCTGGCATATCCGCCAATTTGTGTTCCAGATAATGAATATTCGTGCCGCCTTCAATGAAGCGGGCATCGATCATCAACTCGCGGTGCAGCGGGATGTTGGTCTGTATGCCTTCGACCACCATTTCCGACAAGGCGATCTGCATGCGGCGGATAGCCTGCTCGCGCGTTTCACCATAGGCGATGACCTTGCCTATCATGGAATCATAATTCGGTGGCACGAAATAGCCTGCGTAAGCATGCGAATCCACGCGGATGCCAGGACCACCCGGTGTATGCCAGGACGTGATGCGACCTGGTGAAGGTGTGAACTTGAACGCGTCTTCGGCATTGATGCGGCACTCAATGGCGTGACCCTTGAGGATGATATCAGTTTGCTTGAAGCGCAGCTTTTCATTGAAAGCAATACGTATCTGCTCTTGTACGATATCGACGCCGGTGATCATTTCCGTTACCGGATGTTCAACCTGTACGCGGGTATTCATTTCAATGAAATAGAATTCACCGTCTTCGTACAAAAATTCAAACGTACCTGCGCCACGATAATTGATCTTGCGGCAGGCAGCGGCGCAACGGTCGCCGATTTTTTCTATGATCTTGCGCGGAATGCCAGGTGCAGGTGCTTCCTCGATCACTTTTTGGTGGCGGCGTTGCATGGAGCAATCGCGCTCACCCAGCCAGATGGCGCTGCCATGCTGGTCGGCCAGAATCTGGATTTCCACATGGCGCGGATTTTCCAGAAACTTTTCCATATACACTTCCGGATTGCCAAAGGCCGCGCCAGCTTCCGACTTGGTCATGGTGACCGCGTTCAGTAAGGCAGCTTCGGTATGCACCACGCGCATGCCGCGACCACCACCACCACCGGCAGCCTTGATGATGACCGGGTAGCCGACCTTGCGGGCGATTTGCACGATGGCTTTTGGGTCATCCGGCAATGCACCTTCAGAGCCAGGTACGCATGGCACACCTGCCTTGATCATGGCATGTTTGGCCGAGACCTTGTCACCCATCAGGCGGATGGATTCGGCACGTGGGCCAATGAAGACAAAGCCGGATTGTTCTACGCGTTCGGCAAAATCGGCGTTTTCAGACAAAAAGCCGTAACCTGGGTGAATCGCCTGGGCATCGGTGACTTCAGCGGCGCTGATGATGGCCGGCATGCTCAGGTAACTCAAATTGGAAGGAGCCGGGCCTATGCAAACAGATTCGTCGGCCAGCTTCACATATTTTGCTTCGCGGTCGGCTTCAGAATGCACGACCACGGTTTTGATACCCATCTCGCGGCAGGCGCGCTGAATACGGAGCGCGATTTCACCACGATTGGCGATAAGAATTTTTTCAAACATGATTTAACTTTGCTGTGGCAATGGTTGCAATTGCATTAGCGGAAAATCCAGTTTCCGTGCTCGCTGGCTGATTGCCGCAGGCACCGATATTTCCCTAATGCGCGCCTGGATTAGCCAATCACGAACAGCGGCTGACCGTACTCAACAGGCTGACCATTTTCAACCAGGATCTGTTTGACCGTGCCTGAGAAATCGCTTTCGATTTCATTCAGCAGTTTCATCGCTTCGATAATGCAGAGAGTGTCGCCAACATTGACGCTCTTGCCGATATCGGCAAATGGGGCTGCGCCAGGAGAGGCAGAACGGTAGAACGTACCAACCATAGGGGATTTGACGATATGGCCATCCGGCACCACGGGTGCTGCTGTGACCGGTGCTGCGGCGACAGGTGCGGCTGCCGGCATCATTTGATGCTGGGGTTGCTGCATCATGACGACTTGATTTTGTGGCATCGCAGATGATTTGACGATGCGGACTTTTCCTTCACCTTCAGTCACTTCCAGTTCTGCGATATCTGATTCTGCTACGAGGTCGATCAGGGTCTTGAGTTTTCTTAAATCCATGTGGAATCCCCTTGAAAAAAGTGGTTCTGAATTAATTGAGACGCGCAATTCTGAGCAGGAAAACAGCTCTGACGATGCCGCCGAAGCTTGGATTATATACGAAATAAGCCGTCATTATCGGCAAATTGCGCGAAGATGCGAGAATTTAAATATTTTTGAGGGAAAAGTCAATCGCCAGGCGATAGCCGTCGGTACCGAGGCCGCAAATGACCCCTTTGGCAATTGCCGACAGAAAAGAATGATGTCTGAAGGCTTCTCTCTGATGCACATTGGAGATGTGCACTTCGATAAATGGTATGGCAACAGCAGCCAGTGCATCCCTTAAGGCAACGCTGGTATGTGTCAGGCCGCCCGGGTTGATGATAATAGCATCGACTTGCTCTTTTTGGGCAGCATGAATGCGATCAATTAATGCGCCTTCATGATTACTCTGGAAAAAAGCCAGTTCAGCGCCTGCGGCACGGGCTTGCGCCTGGGCTGCAGTCTCTATTTCTGCCAGGGGCGTGGCACCGTACGTGGCAGGCTCACGACTGCCCAGTAGGTTCAGATTGGGGCCATTCAGCAGCAGGAGTTTGCTTGCCATAGTCACATTCAATTTGACGAAGATGGGCGCATTTTGCCGCTAATGGCGTTAGATTGGCAAGGAAAACCGTCGCAACTTTTATTTTTCAGAAGAAAATTTGGCGATGTCGGCACGCAATTCCTCCATTTTCAGACGGCCAAGGTAGTTTTTGACAACTTTACCGTCCGGTGCAATCAGAATAGTAAACGGCAGGCCACCAGCCTGATTTCCCAACTGACGCGACAATTCGCTGCCTTCCATGCCGGCGGCAAACAGCGGGTAATTGATTTTGTATTTTTTTGCAAATTCGGCAATATTACTGGGGCTATCTATACCCAGGCCTAGTATCTGTACTTTTTTCCCTTTCAGTTCTTGCTGCAAGGTGGACAGTTCCGGCATTTCCTGTACGCAGGGCGCACACCAGGTCGCCCAGAAATTGACCAACAGATAACGTCCTTGCCATTGCGTCATGGCCTGGGGTTTGCCATCGCTATCCTTGAATTGCTGCGCCATTAACTGCGCCACTGCCTTGTTCTCGGGCGGTGTGGGCGTTGTCTGGACGTTACCGGCATAAATGCCCAGACCGGTCGACAACAGGCCGAGAACGATGGCCAGACTAATAAACTTCTTGTTCATACAGGGATTCTTTCACAGGGCTGCATCCAGACCGTGATGGTAGCGCAGCTTGTTGATTCGTGCTGAGAGAAGTGCATTACCTGAATCGTCTGGCTGCGTTGAAACGCAGCGCACAATATATCTCCCTGCTCTCGGCTGTCAATGCCAGGCTGCACGTGGCACACCCTGCGATAAGGGTAAATCCATCAACCATTTTACAAAATTTCACAAAAGTGACTGCTCCTATGGTATTTTGCGAGGTCGCGCTGATGATTAATTATTAAATTTACAATATAAAAAAGCATGCAAACAAGCACAGACACAGACAATACCGCTCCCTGGCAGGTGCCGCTGGGGACGGATGCATCAGTCGCAGACGCATCTTTCGCCGTAGGTGATCTATCGCTGATCAAGGACCTGGTTCATGCTCAGGCCCCCGCCCGAGCGATGCATCCAATTACTTTCACTGGCAATGGCCGTGAATATTTCCGTATTTGGATAGTTAATCTCTGTCTTAGCCTGGCGACACTGGGGATTTATTCTGCATGGGCGAAGGTAAGACGGTTGCAATATTTTGACCGTAATACCCAGCTTGATGGCGCGGTGTTCAATTTTCATGGTAATCCCAAAACCATTTTGCGTGGCCGCGTGCTGGCTGTGCTGCTGCTGTTTTGTTATCACTATCTGTTCACCTTGTCGAAAACAGTGGCGCTGGTGCTGTTTATCATCTTCTTGTTAGGCATCCCCTTCATGATGCGCAGCGCTATGCAATTCCGCCTGCGCAATACCAGTTTCCGTGGATTGCGCTTTGATTTTAATGGCAAGCTGACCGAGTCTTACCAGATATATTTGCCGGTTGCCCTGGTGTTCCTGTTGCCGGGTCTGATCGGGGTACTGTATCCGCAACAAAAACTGTATGTCGGTCTGGCGTTTCTGGTCTATCTGGCCTGGCCCTGGCTGCATGCCCGCATGCGTATTTACCAGCATGGCAATCTGTCTTATGGCAAGCTGGAATCACGCTGTTCACTGACCGGCAGTGCCTTTGGCTGGTCGTATTTTGCTGCGGCTTTGTCGCTGATCGGTTTTGTCACTCTGGTGGTGATCGTCAGCATGATTTCCATGTATTCAGTCAAATTGTTCAATCCTGATGCCTACAAGCATTACGCTAATGATTATGGCTGGTTGATGGCCTTGGGCGTGATGGCGATGGTCGTGGTCGTTTACCTGATATTTTTAATTTGCGGCTGTTTTTTGCAAGTAAAAATCTGGAATAAATCATGGAATGCCACCACGTTTCCTGGCGTGCAAATTCACTCTACGATTCCGTATTTTGCCTATTTGCGCCTGCAATCCAAAAATCTGGTGCTGACCTTGCTGAGTCTTGGCCTGTACCGGCCATTTGCCGTCATAAATGTTTATCAATTCCGGTTGGCTCACATCAACCTGGTGGCCGATCAGTTTGATCAGGTACTGGCAAGCAATGTTCCTCAGCATGGCCAGGCGGTAGGTGACGGTTCGGCTGACCTGTTTGGTTTTGATTTATCCTGGTGATTGAAGCAAAGGCGACGATATGATTTCCGCGAATTATTTTGATCATCAACGGGGCGGGCTATATCCAATCTGGCTGGATTTGCAAGGCGCTTTTATTACCCTTAACGGTGACGGCGTGAACAAGCATTTTCCCAGACAGGAATTGCAGGTCGACGAAGTGTTCATGCATGCCCCTTGCGTGTTGAATTTTGCTGATGGCAGTCATTGTGAGATCCATGATGCCGCACACAAGCAAAGTTTGCTGGCATGGCTGAACCATCAACCTTCGCAAGTGCAGCGCTGGCAAAAAAAATGGCAGGCGGCCCTGCTGGCCATCATTGTTATGGGCGGCATGCTGCTGGCTGCCTATGATTGGGGGGTGCCGGTCTTGGCTGACAGTGTTGCCAAAAGACTTCCTGTCAGTTATGAAAGGGCTCTGGGTGCGGAATTGATGACCGCGATTGACAGATCCTTCATGGAACCCAGTAAATTAAGTGACAAAAAAATTGCCAAGGCTGAGCAGTTGTTGCGGCGTTTGCGCCCCAAGGACGCGAGGGTACCTATTCATCTGGAAGTGCGCTATGCACCCAAGATAGGGGCGAATGCCTTTGCCTTGCCGGGCGGCACAGTGGTGGTAACCGATCAATTGATCGATTTGATTGTTGGCTACGGCGGGAATGAATTGGAAGGCTATCTGGCCGATGAATTGTCCGGTGTATTGGCACACGAAATTGGTCATGTACAAAAAAATCATGCCATGCGTCGTTTGAGCCGGGATGCCATGATCACCGTCATTGCTGGTAGCCTGTTTGGCGATTTCAGCTCGGTCGCCACGCTGGCACCGACTGCCTTACTGAATCGTGAATATTCACGCGAAATGGAAACCGAAGCCGATACCTATGCCATAGAGCGCCTTAAGCAGCTAAATATATCGCCTTCCCATCTCGCAGATACACTGGAAGCCATGCAGAAACAACATGGCACTGGTGCCAAAATACCCGCCTGGTTACGCGCAACATTGAATTACAGCAGCACCCACCCGCCAACTGAACAACGCATAGCGCGCATGCGGGCGGCGGCACTGTAAAGTATTGAAAGCAGGGGCTTAGTGGAGTAGTGTCGTGCTGGCCAGGTAATTCTCAGCTATCAAAGGGAAATCAATCCCCTGCCAGATCAGTTTGATCTTCCGCAATCAATGCACGCAAAGCATGGAGATTTGCTCTTTCCGTACTTTTGCCATGGCCGCTACGGATGTCGTCCTGGTCGTGCAAGACCAGGTGAACACCTTCGTTCTTGTGCATGAAACTCAGGGTTTCTATGCGGTCATTACGATTATTGAAACTTTCAGATACTTCAAACTGCATTTCCTTGTTCAGCAAATAAATCGCTACCTCTTTGGTATTGTCGGCAAACAAATGCAAATAAATGTCGGAATGATTGCCTGCCGTGCCGTTCAACACGGCTCCGACCAGATAGGGATGGAAGCGTTCGAGTTCTTCCATGAGTTCGACGGCAAGTTGGCGCAAATGCAATAAACGCTGAGACTGGGTATCGCCAAAGAACAATTCATTGTATTCGCGCACTTCCTGTTCGACCTGTGCGTTGTCGGGCAGGATATCGCCCTTGATTTTCTGGTTGCCCAGCAGTTGCTTGGCGGCCTTGCGCTTGGCTGAGGCATAGTCGGCACCATCTTCGGCGATCATGCGCGCTGCCAGGGCAGCAATCTCAGCCCGCAGGCTTTCGGCTTCGTTTGGTGTATGGATCATCATGTGGTCATCATAACTGAATACGTAAGCCCCCTCAATACAGAGAAGAGCAAGGCTGCTTGTGGGTGGGGCCTTCATTCGGCATGTAGCCCCCGCTATGACTTCGCGGGGATGCATGGGAGGGCAGCCGAAAGGCAAACTAAAATCAAGCCTGTCAAAAATTATTCTTTTAATATTTTTCTCTGTGACACTCTGTGCCTCCTCTGTGACTCTGTGTTGAGAGGTTTTCAGGTTCTGTTACGAGTGGTGACAAGAACATGCCTTCTCTCAGGTAGAATTGCGGGATTCTGGAATTTGGTTCAATTATGCATATTCATATTTTAGGTATCTGCGGCACTTTCATGGGTGGCCTGGCGGTGTTGGCGAAAGAGGCCGGTCATACGGTGACGGGCTGCGATGCCAATGTCTATCCGCCTATGAGTACTCAGCTTGAATCGCAGGGCATCACCCTGACGCAGGGCTATGGCGCCGAGCAAATTGCATTGGAGCCGGATTTATATGTCATAGGCAACGTGGTATCACGTGGCAACCCTTTGATGGAAGAAATCCTCAATCGGGGCTTGCCCTATGTATCTGGCCCGCAATGGATGGGTGACCATATATTGCATGATAAGTGGGTACTTGCTGTCGCTGGCACTCACGGCAAGACAACCACCTCGGCCATGCTGGCCTGGATACTTGAATATGCCGGTTATGCACCGGGCTTCCTGATCGGTGGCGTACCGCTGAATTTTGGTATCTCTGCCCGCTTATGGGGTAACCATGCTTCAGATTTTTTCGTGATCGAAGCGGACGAATACGATACGGCGTTTTTCGACAAGCGCAGCAAATTCGTTCATTACCATGCCAAGACAGCGGTATTGAACAACCTTGAATATGATCATGCCGATATTTTCCCCGATGTGGCAGCGATAGAAAACCAGTTCCACCACCTGGTGCGTACCGTACCTGGTGTCGGTCGCCTCATCGTCAACGGCGATAATGCTTCGCTGGAACGGGTGTTGAAGCGCGGTTGCTGGAGTGAAAAAGAATTTTTTGGTGCCGGTAATCAGGCCTGGCGTCTGGTCATGCAGGATGGCGAAGACTTTGATGTCGTCTTCAATGACGAAGTGCAAGGCACCGTACACTGGAACCTGAATGGCGAACATAATCGCCAGAACGCGTTGGCAGCCATCGCCGCTGCACGCCATGTCGGCGTCACGCCGGATATCGCCATCGAAGCGCTGGGCCAGTTCATCAGTGTCAAGCGCCGTATGGAAGTGCGCGGCATTGCTGACGGCGTCACCGTCATCGACGACTTTGCCCATCATCCCACGGCAGTTGCCACTACCGTTGCCGGCTTGCGGCATAAGGTTGGGGCTGCACGTATCCTGGCCGTGCTGGAGCCGCGTTCCAACACCATGAAGCTGGGCACCATGAAGCAGGCTTTGCCCGGCAGCCTGGAACAGGCTGATCTGGTATTTGGTTTTGGTGCAGCAGAAGGCAAGGATGCCTTGGGCTGGGACCTGGCAGAAGCGCTGGCTCCGCTGGGCGACAAAGTCAATTGCCACAGCAACATTGCTGAGCTGGTAGAGGCCATCGTCGGGCAGGCCCGGCCAGGTGACCATGTACTGATCATGAGCAATGGTGGTTTTGGTGGTGTTCATCAAAAATTGCTGAATGCGCTGCAAAACCGTGCACAGCAGAATGGCAGCGAGGCCAGGGCGGCATGATCCTGTATCTGCACGGTTTTCGCTCATCGCCTGATTCGTACAAGGCGCGCGTCATGCGTGAACACATGCAGGCATTGGGCCGGGCCGGGGAGATTGTCTGCCCTGAACTGTCACCTTCGCCCTTGCTGGCGATACAACAGGCAGAAGCGATACTGGCAGGTCAGGATACCAGACAGGTAAGCATCATTGGTTCTTCACTCGGTGGCTATTATGCGACCTGGCTGGCCGAAAAATATGGCTGCAAGGCAGTATTGTTAAACCCGGCCGTCAAGCCACCACGCGACCTGGAAAGCTATGTCGGTGTGACGACGTATTATCACAACGACCGCATCTTTGAATTCAAGGCTGACTACGTGGCAGAGTTGCGTTCCCTCGCTGTTCAACAGATCAGCCAGCCCGAACGCTATTTCCTGATTGCTGCAACCGGTGATGAAGTGCTGGACTGGCGTGAAATGGTCGCCCATTACCCGGCTGCAAAACAATATGTAATAGAAGGCAGCGATCACGGCATTGCCGAATTTGCTGATTGTCTCGATATGGTCATGGCGTTTTGTGACAAGGCGCACTGATTTGGAAGCACAGCTTTTGCAAACGAAGAAAAAGATGCAACGCCCACGGGCGGCCAGATGGGTGGAGCATGTCAATGCCGTACAAGCCAGCGCCAGGATGGAAGACTGGCTGAGCAATCGCGATTCTTTGACGGCCAGACTGATGGCAAGATGCGCGCAGTTTCGTGTACAGCGTTTGTCGCAGCACAAGGCGATTTGCCTGCAGGATGAATATGCTGCCATAGGCTTGCCAAGAAGCTTGAAGGTGCATGAGCGGGAAGTGTTTTTACGCTGTGATGGTGTGGCCATGGTGTATGGACACACTGTAGTGCCGCAGACAGCGACAGCCAATGAATGGCCATTGTTTCATGCCCTGGGTGAAAAGTCTTTGGGTAGTACCCTGTTCAATGATCCGCTGGTAGCCAGGGGCGAATTGAGTTACGCCAGACTACGCCAAAGCCACCCGCTGATACGCCGCATCGTGGCAAGGCAGCCAGAACTGGCAGGCGTACCTGGCATGCTCGCGCGCCGTTCCCTGTTCTGGCGCAAGAGTGGGTGTTTGCTGGTGACGGAAGTGTTTTTGCCTGGGGTTGAGGGTTTGCGGATTGTTGAAAAGCATTAAGACCTCTCAACACAGAGAAAGGAAAGGCTGCTTGCAGGCAGCCTTCGTTACGCAGACGAACGGCATGCCGTTCGAAACCTCTGCTACACCACAGAGGTGTCACAGAGGGGCACAGAGAAATGCAAAAAAGACGTCACGGCCCTATCGTACTAATGAAGTCGCTTTCTCAAAGTCGTCATTCCTGCGAAGGCAGGAATCTACCGGGTGGCGATCCACCGGGTGGCGATCCACCGGGTGGCGGTCCACCGGGTGGCGATCCACCGGGCTGGCGGGCCAGCGGCGTTTGTGACAAACTGGTTTGGCCAAAACGCGAGCCGCAATATATAAAGCTCCTTCCCCTTCAAGGGGAAGGTTGGGATGGGGGTTCTTCAGCAAACGAAATAAGTAGTTAATCAACCGAACCCCATTCCCACCCTAGCCTTCTCCTTCAAGGGGAGGGTAATAGATAAGTATTTGAATGATTTCCGCTTTGCTGATAAAGCAAAGTAAGAATAGAAACAACAAACGTCTCAACCAAGATGGACTGGCAATAGCAGGGTAAAAAAAGTACAAAGATTTTCTCTTGCTTTTCTCTGTACCTCCGTGCCTCTGTGTTGAGCTTTTTGGTCTTAATTAAAGAAGTATTGAATGAATTTATTTTTCGAAGAATCCGGTGATTTCAAGGCAGGCAGTCTCATGACGCAGGCTGGTGAGGCGTATCAGGTCGAGATGGCCAGCGGCAAGCGCACCAAGGTCAAGGCCAAGGACGTGCTGTTGCAATTCGCTTCCCCTGATCCTGTCAGCCTGATTGAGCAGGCCAAAGCTGCAGCAGCCGAGATAGACCTGGAATTTTTATGGGAAGTGGCGGGTCAGGACGAATTTGGCTTTGCCGAACTTGGCGCTGAATATTTTGGTCATGCACCGCAACCGGTGGAAGCTGCAGGGCTGATTTTGGCCTTGCATAATGCCCCCATTTATTTCTACAAAAAAGGTCGTGGCCGCTACAAGGCCGCGCCGGAAGCAGCACTGAAAGCCGCGCTGGCTGGTATAGAAAAGAAAAAACAGCAAGCCCTGATACAGGTTGGTTATGTGGAAGAACTGAAACAAAACCACCTGCCCGATGTCATGAAGCCGCTGGCCTTGCAGCTTTTGTTCAAGCCAGATAAAAACAGTATTGAATACAAAGCCCTGGCAGAAGCCTGCGACGTCATGCAAATGTCGCCGCAACGTCTGATGCTGGCAACCGGCGGCATCGCCAGCCCCAAGCATCTGCACCTGGCCAGGTTTCATTACGAGCACTTCCCCAAGGGTGTGGCTTTCCCGGCCATCACGGTCCCGGCCTTGCCAACGGATTTGCCGGTTGCCGATGTACAGGCATTTTCTATCGATGACGTCACCACTACCGAGATCGATGATGCTTTTTCTGTCGTTGACATCGGCAATGGGCAATTGCGCGTCGGCATACATATCGCCGCCCCTGCCTTGGGCATACAGCGTGGCGACGCACTCGACCAGATAGCACGTGGCCGCATGTCCACCGTGTATATGCCTGGCGACAAGATCACCATGCTGCCGGATGAACTGGTAGAAACTTACACCCTCGGTGCTGGCCAGACCCGCCCCGCCTTGTCCCTGTATGCAACCCTGAATACTGAAGACTGCTCTGTCATCAGTACCGAAACCAAGCTGGAAGCTATTCCCATGGCCAGCAATCTGCGCCACAATGACCTTGATGAGCTGGTGACAGAAGACAACCTGGCGAACGATGCTGGCGAGTATCCGCATAAGGCAGATATTGCCCAATTGTGGAAATGGGCGCAGGTGCTGGAGCAGGGCCGCATGCTCAAGCGCGAAAGCTTTGGCATGAAGCCGGAACAGAATAACCGCGTCGATTTCAATTTTTATGTCGAAGATGACGTGGTCTCCATCGTCCGTCGCAAGCGTGGTGCACCGCTGGACAAGATCGTGGCCGAACTGATGATCTTTGCCAACAGCACCTGGGGCAAGCTCATGGCTGACCATGGCATTCCTGGCATTTACCGGGCCCAGGGTGTGGCCGGTGGTCGTGGCCCTGGTGGCTGGGCGGCACGTATGCAGGTGCGCATGCTGACCCATGCAGCGCCACATCAGGGCTTGGGCGTGGATCAATATGCCTGGAGTACTTCACCGCTGCGTCGCTATACCGATCTGGTGAATCAATGGCAAATCATCGCCTGTGTACAGCATGGCGTGACTGCACCGCTGGTTGCGCCGTTCAAACCCAAGGATGCCGACCTGTTCGCCATCGTCTCCGGTTTTGATGCAGCCTATGCGGCTTATGCCGATTTCCAGAACAATATGGAACGTTACTGGTGCCTGCGCTGGCTGGGACAGGAAGAAGCGCGCCAGGTGGAAGCTGTGGTATTGAAGGATGAAGTCTTGCGTCTGGTCGATATTCCCCTCATCATTCGTTTGCCGGGCATGCCGCAAACCGCACGCGGTGCCCAGGTCAGGCTGGATATTTTGCGCTGGGATGAAGTCGATCTCACGGTGGAAGCCCGCCTGCTGGAATTATTGTCCACCGTCACCGAACTGGGTGAAGATGAAGAACTGGATGAAGATACTACCGAAGTGATGGAAGAAATACCCACCACGGAACAAGATGGTGCAGCCGCTGATATAGCGGACGCCAGTGCAGTAGTAGATAAAAGCGATGAACCTACTGCCGAGCAGCCACAAGCAGATTAATGAATAGCCAGACCGATCAATCACCGATGCCGTCAACAAAACTTAAAGACAAGCAGCCTGAGAAAACAACTTTCGACAAGTTGATACTGACCGTTGCCGTCATCATTTCACTGGTCATCCATGCGACCCTGCTGCTATTGCATTTCGTCGCCCCAAGGCCAGAAGAAAGCCGGCCAGCAGACCCGGGGCTGGAAGTCATACTGGTCAACGCCAAGCACGACAAGGCACCCTTGAAGGCCGAGGCATTAGCCCAGGCTGATCTGGATGGCGGCGGTGCCCATGACAGTGGTCGCAGCAAATCCCCTTTGCCGGATATGCGCAAGACAGAAGATGGCGACAGTGCTCAAACCACCAAGCGCCGTATTGCTGAACTGGAGCAGCAACAACAGCAATTGATAGACCAGGCCAAGCGCAAGGAAATATTCCGCTTGCCACAGCAAGAAAAAAAGCCGCTGGATGATAGCCGCAAGCCCGCCACCGGGTCAGATCAGGTGGATACCTCGCAAGCATTGGCACGCATGGCGGCAGAAATTTCTCAAACCATAGAAGACCAGAACAAGCGCCCGCGTAAAACCTTTATTACCCCGAGTACGCAAAAAGCCGGGTATGCGATTTATTACAAGGCGATGCAAAAACGTATCGAAGATACCGGCACGCTGAACTTTCCGCAAAAAGATGGCAAGAAGCTGTATGGCGAATTGATCGTCTATATCCCGATTTTCCAGGATGGCACCATCTATGAAAAAGAGGGTGGCCCGCGCATAGAAAAATCTTCTGGTGACAAAGCCCTTGACACTGCCGCCCTGCGTATTGTCAGACGGTCAGCCCCATTCGGACGTTTTCCGCAAAACATGCGTTCTACCGACAAGGATGACTTGTGGGTAGTGATTACCCGCTTCAAGTTTACCCGTGAACTGCAACTTGAAACGGAACTGCGCGGAGATAAAAGTTGAAGACCACGGATACCAGGTCGGATGCCTATGTCGTTATCGGCAACCCGATCGCACACAGCAAATCACCCGCCATTCATGCCCGCTTTGCCGAACTGACGGTGCAGCATATTGATTACCAACGCCTGTTGGCACCACTGGATGGTTTTACAGCCAGTGTGCATGATTTTATCAAGGCAGGTGGCAAGGGGGCGAACGTGACATTGCCGTTCAAGCTCGAAGCCTTTGCCCTGGCGGACGAACTAAGCCCGCGCGCCCAAGCGGCCGGTGCTGTCAATACCCTGAAGTTTGAGCAAGGCCGCATTTATGGTGATAACACCGACGGTATAGGCCTGGTGGCCGATATCGTGCGGAATGCCGGTGTCAGCCTGCGTGGCAAACGTGTTCTTTTGCTGGGGGCCGGTGGTGCCGCGCGTGGTGCCCTGTTGCCCCTGTTGCAGGAACAACCGGCAGTCTTATTGATTGCCAATCGCACGCTGGCCAAGGCGCAGGATTTGCTGGTACAGACACACAAGCTGGCCGGTAACTGCACACTGCAAGCCTGTCGTTTTGAAGACATTGATCAGGCTGCGGATGTCATCGTCAATGCTACCTCGGCCAGCCTGAATGATGATGTGCCACCGCTGTCGCCAGCTTTGTTCACAGACACTACCCTGGCTTATGACATGATGTATGCCGCTGCACCCACTAGCTTTTTGCGCTTTGCCGCCAGCCATGGCGCACAATGCCGTGATGGCCTGGGCATGCTGGTAGAGCAGGCGGCAGAAGCCTTCGCACTGTGGCGTGGGGTACGCCCGCCAAGTGATGTAGTGCTGGCAGAAATGCGTGCCGCCATGCAGGTGAATGGCTGATGAAACTCCTGGGTCGCCTCTTGTTCTGGCTGCTGTTGATGCCCCTGCTGCTATTCACGCTGGTGCAGGCGTATTTCCTGGTGCAGATATGGTGGTGGATTGATCATAATCCCAGTTCCACCAGCTTCATGCGCCATCAGCTTGATGTCTTGCAGGAAAAGAAGCCGGACTTCAAGCTCCAGCATAAATGGGTGCCCTATAACCGCATTTCCAATAACCTGAAACATGCCGTCATTGCATCCGAAGATGACAGTTTTGTCGATCATGAAGGTGTGGATTGGGAAGCCATGCAAAAGGCTTACGAAAAAAATCAAAAGAAAGGTAAGGTTGTTTCAGGCGGTTCCACCATTACCCAGCAACTGGCTAAAAACCTGTTTCTGTCGGCTGAACGCAGCTATTTTCGCAAAGGTGAAGAACTGATCATTACCTATATGCTGGAAAAATGCATGGACAAGCAACGCATCTTGGAAATTTACCTGAATGTCGTAGAATGGGGTGTAGGCGTGTTTGGTGCTGAAGCTGCAGCGCAACATTACTTCCGTACCAGCGCGGCCAATCTGGGGCCATCCCAGGCGGCCCGACTGGCAGTCATGTTGCCCAAGCCACGGTATTTTGATAAGAACCAGGGTTCCGGGTATTTACAAAGGCGCAGTGAAGTGATTTTGCAACGAATGAATAGTGCGGAGTTGCCATGAGTCTACGTCATCAAAGGGGCATCAGCCTGATTGCAGTAGCCATCGTCTCCATGCTGGTGGCGCTGTTGTCCATGGGTTTGCTGTACTACATGCGCAATGGTCATCTGCCCATGCCAGAGATGTGGGCACGCTGGGGTAAGTCGGCCAATGTCATCACGAATGAATTGAAAAATGCCACTGGCGTGCAATTGCCTGGCAATAGCAACAGCAGCAATAGCAGCAGCGCCCCCGGCCTGCGTCAGGCTGCGACTGTAGAGGAAGGTGTACGCCGTTGCACCATCAATGGCAAGACCGTCTATTCAGACACACTGTGCACCGATACCAATCCCACTACTCGTCAGGTCAAGCTGCATGATGCCAGAGGGATGGAAGCCGCTAAAAGCCTGGCATCGCAGGCTGCTGCGTCAGAACCTGGTGAAGAAGAGCTCAAGAAAAAGATCATGGAACAGGCACTGGGGAATGGTAAAAAATAAGCCCCGTATTCTATTTTTCAGATAGTCTCAGACAGTTTTATTGCCAGCCAGTGTGTCAGCAGTTCTTGCTGATCATTCACCGCATTACCATTATTTTCAAATCCTAGTTTTTGCACTACCCTGGTCGATGCCAGATTATTTGGGCTGACTGTCGCCAGAACATTAGTTGCGCCACCCGCAAAAGCCAGTTGCAACAGGCTACGCACGGCAGCGCTGGCTGCTCCCTGCCTTCTGCATTCCGGCGAGATACCATAGCCAATTTCTACGCGGCCGTTCTGCGGTGGTGATTTGAATCCGCAACTGCCTACGATCAGGCGGTCTTCAATCGATACGATATAAAAAGTGCTGCACCAGTAAGCGGGCGCACCCGCATCAATTTGTGACAATGCACGGGCCGCCACAAAAGCAGGTGGCAGTGCATCCGTGGCGAGATGGTAGTTCAGCGTAGCGGGTATGACGGATCGTTCCAGATCACGCAGGTGTTCCAGGGATACGCTGACGAGTTGATAGCTCACGGTGTGCGACTTATTTTCATTCATGGGGGAGTTGCATTTCTGTTCAAGATTTCGCTCCCGTTTAATCTCGGCTGCTACCATTCGATCCCAGGTTATTACCACTGGTCGCAACTGGCTTGGGGGCGAAATTTTCCTAGCTTAGCATCTCTTGCATCTTACATCTTGCGGTTTTGAAAAACTGCTGGTCTAAGACTTTCATCTGCATCAGTTGAAAGAGTCCGTTCAACTCCCATAGGAAAACCATGAACCAACAACAAGAACTCATCCATCAGTTAAGTCGCCAAAATCGCCTGTTGAAACAGACCCTGGGTGTCAGCGCTGCGGGCCTGGCCATACTCTTGCTGGCAGCCGCCAAACCAACGGAAAATCACGGGAAATTTTCCGAAATCGATGTGGAGCGCATCAATATAGTGACCCCGGAGGGCAAGAATGAAATGGTGATTGCCAATCATCTGCGTGTGCCTGAGCCAATTGTGGACGGCAAACCGGGCAAGCGCAGCGGGCCACAAAGACCTGGCATGATATTTTATAATGCGCTTGGTGATGAAAACGGCGGTTTCATCTTTGATGGCAAGACCGACGAAAAGGGCAGAGCAATCTCGGGTATGCATCTGTCCATGGACCGGTTCGGTGGTGACCAACAGCTCTCGCTCGGTCATTATGAAAGTGGTGGCACCATGGAATCCGGCCTGAATATTTATGACCGTGGCTTGAAGAAGGACTATGCAGACCTGTACGATGCTTACGACAAAGCGCCAGCCGGGCCAGAAAAGGATGCCTTGCTACAGAAGTGGAAAGATGCTGGCGGTCAGCAAACCAATCGCCTGTTTGTCGGCAAGACCCGTGGCAAATCCTCTGCCATCATCCTGGCCGACGCCAAGGGCAAGCCGCGTATCATGATGCTAGTCACGCCGGAAGGTAAGCCCACGTTGAACTTTCTCGACGACAACGGCAAAGTCACACAGAGCTTGCCCCAGACGGATGCCGGTACCGCAGCAGTGGCAAAATAAGCCGCAGGCTGTACTCTACTGTTGGCGATATGTATTGCTCCAGCACATGCTGGAGCAGCGCGATCACACTAAACCCTCCATTTTCAGCTTGGTTGCTATCCGGGTGGCCCTTTCAGCTCAACCACATTCCCTTCCGGATCGCTGATGTAGATGGACGGGCCTTCGCCTTCTGCACCATACCTTTGCTGAACTTCGCCGGCTTCAATACCGTGGGTGTGCAGATATGCCTGTATGCTGGCGGCATCGAAGGGCTCAACCCGCAGACACAGGTGATCAAGATTGCGTGCTTCCTTGCCTGGTGCAGCACCACCCATGCGCCCCAATTTCCCATCGACAGGTACCAGGTCTATCATCGACCGGCCGACGCGCAATTGCACCAGGCCAATTTCATCCTGCCTGCGCTCAACCGGGCATCCAAGTATCTCGCAGTAAAAATGCAGCATGGCATTCAAATCCACTACCCGCAATACCAGATGATCAATTTCACGTATCTTTATCATGAGATGGCCCAGATGCTGTTTTTTGTTGGATGATATTAACTTGCTTCAGCAAATGCTGCAGGGCAGGGCGAAATCTGTATTTTCACTTCCCGGTTTCAGTGCTGATAAAATAAGCGCAATCATTTCTTTTTGTGATGTATATCTAAAATCAGGAGAGACAACCATGAGCGTCGCCTATTACATCGTACTTGATAACGATGAGCCGGGTTTTGATTCCTTCGTCAATGGCAAGGCGATTGCCCATGCCATTGAAGAACTGGATACATTGTGCGAACAAGCTGACTTGCCCAGGTTGGAATCCTTCATGGGACAATCTGCTGAGGATATGGCAGACATGCTGGGCGAAGAAATAGACTTACCTGAAGATGATGCGGCTCCACCTGTCTGGCACACGGCAGACGCCGGCATCGCCTATATTGAGGCCGTGATCTATGCAATAGACAATATGCAGCATGGCTTGCAGGCGTCCGACGATGTGCTGGAAGACCTTGAGGAATATCGACGTGTACTGGAACAGGCAAAAGAAGTTGATGCGAAGTGGTATTTGGCGCTGGATATGTGAGGGAGAGATTGGCTCCAAGATTCTCACTGACTATTTAACTGCCACCACTGCCACTACTGCCTTTTTGAAATCGTGCCCGTATTGCTAAAAAGAGCAAGGCTAGAATTGCCAATGAACCTATGCTTTGCAGTAGCGATAACGCTAGCACCCATCCGCTTGATGATGTTACCAAAGATTTCTCTGATAACAGTGCGAGTGGATTGAATATGTTTTGTAAAGCGAGTGTGAGGGTTGGGGACTCACTTAATATAGATTTCGTTTCACGCAATGCGTCTGAAACGTTGGCTATAGGCTCTTGTGATGAGAGGCCCAAACAATATTGGAATAGACAGATATTCTTTGCCCATAATGCATGTCCCCATTTCTCAAGGCAGTAGAACAAAGAAGAAAATAAGGTGTTCCATAATAGAAAACTCCACATCGCTCTGGATGGTGATTGACCATAAGCAGATACGTTGTCATAAAACAAGGAAATAAGCCACAAAAATGGGTGACCCAAGCGTGGAGGTTTCAATCGAGGCTGATATTCAACTGTGCGTTGCACCTTTAATTCTAGAGCAAAAAACATAGCTTCTTCTTGTTGAGCACGCAGACCTGCCATGAGCAATTTCAAAGTACGAAAGGCAAGCCTGTCGTCATTTGTCCAATGGTTTTTATTGGTCAGATTTTCATTTGAAGCAAAGAATTTGGATGAAAAAAAACTTGAACCTTGATGAAGTTTTGCCCCATGAAACAGTGGTGCACCATAAAATTTGCAAGAACCAAAATCGACAATATTTAGAAAACTACTATTCACATAGCTTGCAGAGGAATGGAATGTCGAGTCGGAGAAAAAAGTTTGCCCTGAGAATATTGCATCATCGAATGATGCTTTATTTTCGAAATTGACTTTTTGGAAATTGCTCGCATCGTGGAATTCTGCTCCGGTGAATAAAACGGTGCTTTTAAATTGTACTTTCCAGAAATGTGCCAAGTGGTTGAAATTTGATTTTTCAAAGATGGCATCATATTTAAATGTCGCGTCGTTAAAATTTGCAACATGTGAAAATTTTATTTTGTTAAACCGAGCTCTACCAAAGAATTGTGTTTCATTGAATGAAGCGAAGTCTTCAATTACTGCGCACGTAAAATCGACTTCGCTCTTAAACGTTACATGCTCAAAATTTCCTTGATTAGAAAATACAGCGTGTGAAAAAATCACCTGTTGTGAAAATTGGGTTTCTTCGAATGTCGCATTTTCATTAAAGTGTGCATTTCTAAAAATTGCCTCATCACTGAATTTTGAATATATAAAGCTGGTGCTACCTTGGAATATGCAATTTGAGAAAAAGCTTTTATACAGAAAATCTACCTGTTCGAACTCTGCTCTACTTTTGAATATTGCACCTTCAAATTTTGCGTCCCCATAAAATTCAGTTTCATTAAAAATAGCGCTGTCGATGAAAGTACATTTATTAAAGCATACGCCCTCATGAAAACGGATATTAGTACAGCAGACAGCGCCCTCAAATGTACATTTTTCCAGATTAACGATACAAAAAAATTCGAAGTCTTGAATAGTAATATTTCCTTGTATGATTAAGTCTTCACACTCTACAGTCCAGACACTGGGTTTAATGGTCGAAATTCCAATTTCAATTTTATACTTTTCTTGCTGCAGTTTTGATACCCCATTGATGTAAGTAAGAAGATCAATTGCTTTTATCGCGCAAATTATCAACGACTCTTGTCGTTCCGAAGAATCATTGTCCTCATTCTCACCTTCTTTGTTGCTAATCAGGAATTTTGCTTGCCGAAATGAGGTATCAAGGGCTTGTTTTCGCTCCACTATCAAGGCTAGCTGCTCATTAGCTTCCTCATAAGTCATGTTAGATTCAGTCATCAGCGTGTCCTATTTTTCTCTTTGAATGGAACATCTTGTGGTTTGTTTTATAAACTGATGATAGTAAGTCTCGTCAATTCGCGCACATTTTTCATTTGAAGTCTAACGCTTGCTCGAAAGCACACAGAAGATAAAGGTAAAGCAAAGTGGTAAATATTGCAATATGAGTGAGGTAATATGGCTAACTCAATATTTCAGAAAAAATAAAACCCACTCCCGTTTCGCTCATCTACGCAAAACGGGTTTACAATCCAGCCAAACCTGAACCTTGCTTTTCCGGAATTTGCCTATGATTAATGTCTTTGTTTTGCACAATGGCCGGCTAAGCCAGATCAATGTGGAAAACCGCGCTGATCTTGAAAATACGCTGCCGATCTGGGTTGACCTGACCGACCCCAACGAAGAAGAGCGTGAGTGGGTCAAGAGTATCTATGGCGTTACCCTGCCAGGCGAGGACGAGGTCAAGGATATTGAAGCCTCTGCCCGTTACTATGAAGCCGACAATGGCGACCTGCATCTGCGCACTGACTTTTTGATCGATGATGATGACGAACCTGCGCGCACGGTGACGGTGGCGTTTATCCTGGCGCGCGATATTTTGTTTTCTGTGCATACCATTGATCTGCCGGTGTTTCGCCTGGTGCGCATGCGTGCGCGTTCACGCCCCGGCTCGATTGCTGATTACAAAGATGTGTTGCTGGATCTGTATGCCACCGATGCCGAATATTCGGCAGATGCGCTGGAAGGCATTTATCAAAATCTGGAAGATGTCAGCCGTAGCGTGCTGCAAAAAAACTTCAGCGATCAGGATGCCGCTGCGGCCCTGAATGCGATTGCGCAAGAAGAAGATTTGAATGGCCGCATACGTCGCAACATGATGGATACCCGTCGCGCGGTCAGCTTTTTGATGCGCGGTCGCTTGTTGAATGCAGATCAGTTTGAAGAAGCGCGGCAGATTTTGCGCGATATCGAATCACTGGATGGTCATACTTCATTTTTGTTCGACAAGATCAACTTCCTGATGGATGCGACTGTCGGTTTCATTAACATTAATCAGAACAAGATCATCAAGATATTCTCAGTGGCCAGCGTGGCGTTCTTGCCACCTACACTGATTGCCAGTATCTATGGTATGAACTTCAAGGGCTGGTTTCCTGAACTGGACTGGCAACTTGGTTATCCGTTTGCGCTGGCATTGATGCTGGCGTCAGCAGTTACTCCTTTCTGGTATTTCCGTCGTCGGGGATGGTTAAAATAAAATGGCAGCGATAGCACTCAATCATTACAATCTGCGCGGCGACCGCGCGACTTTGGATAAACTCAAAGATTTTTATCTGGCGTATGTTGGCCTGGAGGTTGGCCCGCGTCCGCTGAACAGTTTTGGTTATTGGCTGTATGCGGGCGGGCGTGACGTCTTGCATTTGTCAGAGCCCAGGCCAGGTGAGGTACGCCAGACCGAAATAAAAACCGGCTTTGACCACGTCGCCTTTACCTGTACAGACCTGCCTGCCATGCTGGCCAAATTACAGCAGGATGGTATTGCTTACCGCCACGCAGTAGTAGCAGCCAAGGCCGGGTTCGCCACCCAGCAGCAGGTATTCTTCAGTGACCCTGAAGGCAATGGTATAGAACTTAATTTTGTCGAGGCAGCGGCATAAGTGGCGTATGCGGCATACGCAGTATCAATTGTCTTGCAGTATCCCGCTCAACACGATATGCCTGTCAACAGGGCGCAGCCGCAATATATTTTGGTACAGGGCAATCATGGCATCACACTGCAAGGCTGGCTGGTTTGCATAAGCTGGCGGGTTGCCCACTATTTTCAACTGCTCCGTGGATAATTTTGTAGTGACTTGCAACAGACTGGTCTGGAATTCCCTGGATTGTTTTTTAATGACTTTGTCGCGTGGCGCTGATTTTAATGCGCTTTCCAGGAACTGCTTTTCCTTTTCCACTATGGCTGGTGGCAATGTGTGTCGTATATCCAGTTCAGATTTCAGCAATTGGCCGCAAGCTTGGGGGCTGACCTGTCTGGCTGCCTGCATTTGGTCTGTCATCAATTGAGCAAACAGGTCCAGGTGTTCGTCGTCCACGGTTTTGAGCAACTCTGCAAAAGCGGTAGTCATGTATTTGCGCACGGCATTTTGCATGGAAGAATCATTCGCGCCCTGTAGTTTCATTTTCCACAGGATATCGCTGACAGCATCAATTTTTCCCGGATAGTGGGCCTCATAGCCTTGCCATATCGTATTGCTTTTTAAAGTCAGTGCAATTTCGGCTTTTGAGCTCATGCTGGAAAAAGGACTGGTACTGGCTTCACCACCCAGAGAAATGCGGGTGATGACACGGGCGGCAATCATTTCTTCCCGGCTGGGGTACCACATATCGCTGGCCGGTGTCTGACCAATTTTTCTGACAAAGCTTTCCGGCAGATTGATGCTGCGATACTTGTCCAGCATCTTATTGGTGGCCGCAATCAAGGCGGCTCCTTCCAGACCTGGAAAGCTTGGCTGGTGGAAGCCAATTTTTGCATTCACGGTAGCGGCACGGTCCCTGCCAGCCAAAAATACGTAGGTGCAGGCACTGACACAGACAGCTTCCACATAGGTATCCAGTTTTCTCTCTCTGACCATGGCGGCGATATGATCTGCTTCCAGCAACCTGCCACCTTGCGAATTCAGCACGATGAATTTAATTTGTCCGGCTTTGCTCAGTTCTGCTGCAAATTTATTTGCACTACCTTCACCAAAGCTACCGCGCAAGTACAGTGAATCGCCCTTGGGTGAAGCGCTGATGTCGATTTTCGGCATGCTGTCTTTGCCCATTGCGATCAGCGCATATTCACGCATTTGCGGCCAGACTACGTCCCTGACTTTTTGACCAAGATAAATCACGCTGATGACGATCGATGCCTGCACCAGCAAGGCGACGCCGGTAGAGCCACCTCTGCGATTGTGTCTGGAGGCGGAACGCCAGACGCCGACCATTGCCCAGCTCCAGGCCAGCCCAGTCAGTATATAACTTGCGAGCCCAATCGCAGAAATCGTGCGCAGCGAGCTATCTCTCAGTTCGTTCAAACCCGTCAGGACGGTAACGACGATGCCGATCAGCAGGTTACCAATCACTACCCCGTTTAACCAATACGCCACACCCAGCGGCAATTCGCCGCGCCAATGTCTGAGAAAATAATTTCCCGACTGCTGCTGATCTGCATCATCGGCAAATTCTGTCGAAAAATCTTTGTTGATACGAGCTGCCAATGTCATTTCTGCGGCAGCCTGTACACCATGCTCTGCCGACGGCGCATCCTGGATGGCTGCCACTTCCAGTTCCAGAAAACGCCTGTTCATGGCAATGATATTGAGTACGAAGGGTGCGGAAAATATCAACAAGCCCACTAGCGTCTTGGCAAACAATCTTCCTTCAACGAACAGGAAGATGCCAGTCAGACCCAGCAAGATGATGCCGGCGATAGTGAATTTTTTTGCCCGGCTGATTTTGCTTGGGGTAGTGTGTTGACCCAGTGCCTGCCAGGGCAGGAAATAAGCGGCAGTCCATAGGCAAAAAGCCAGCAGCGCACCAATAAAGCCTGGGGTGTTATGTACGAGCTTGAACATGGACGTCGAACCGACACCGACAAGAATAATCAAGATCAACAGGTTGACAACGCGCATTGCCGTAATCATGAAGAGACTGAGCCTTAAGAAATTAAGAATGTATGCATAAAGCACGGCAGCATCGCATAAGATCAGTCCGCCAGCAAGCCTGGCAGACGACGCACTTTATTCATTATTGACGCAGCTTGATTTGTGACTTAATCTGCAAGTGTTTTTGTCATTTGCTGTTGTAGCGTGAAATGTTTGTACCAATGCGCGTATGAATGGTTTTACTGGTAGAGATTTTCTTGTTGGCAATATTTGTTGCAAAAAAATGGCAAATGCATGGGGTGTTTGCCGTACCGGATTCACAACTTGTTCTTGAGTGACACGCCATGCAAACAGCACAGCCATTGAATGTATCTAAATCACCGATCTACTTCTTCCTGTTGTTCCTGGTTGTACTGATAGGATTTTATCCATCCTATTTCGCCAGATTGACCCAGCTCGATCCCAAGCATCACTTCCATGCCATCCTGGCGACCGGCTGGATGTTGATGTTGGTAGTACAAAGCTGGCTTGCCAGCAGGCGGAAGATTTATATTCACCGCACCATAGGCAAGTTATCCCTGGTCATCGTACCTTTGTTCATCGTGTCCGGCATCATGATCATGCATACGATGCTAGCCAGCCATGGTGGGTTCACCAAGGCGTTTGGCAGTCGTCTCGCCTTTGTTGATATGACGACGTTGCTGGGCTTTGCACTGGCTTATGGCTTGGCCATTCATTTCCGCACTAATCGTGCCGTACATTCACGCTGGATGGCGTGTACAGCCCTGCTGGCTTTGCCGCCAGCGGTAGCCCGTGTGTTCCTGAATTTTATTCCTGGCATCGATTCTTTTCCTGCGGCTTTTCATGCCGCGTATTTTGCTACCGAGATACTGTCAGTGATATTGATTGCAAACGACATTAACCTGAAGAAAGCAAAAACACCGTATTGGATGGCGCTTGGTGTACTGCTGGTTCAGCATGTCAGTTTTTTGCTGTTACAACAGTTTCCTGCCTGGACTGCGTTCACGAATTGGCTGGGTAGCCTGTAGATTGATATCTGATCTTGGGTCAGGGGGGGCGAATCACTCACTTGTGGACTGAAGAACTTGACACCATCGCGTCATGAAGCGGTGAAAAATTCGCTGGATGCTTGAATGAAAAAAGCCAGAGCGTCAGCCCTGGCTTTTTCCATACTACCTAGCAGACAGCAAGTCAGCTAAAAATCCAGCCCACTCGTCATCCACATTCAACACGGCCTATACAAACGAAGCCTCTTCCACATCACAAGCTGCATGACGTGCATACACGGCACTCGCAAATGCCCTGCCTTGCGACAGCGAACGCAGGTCAGTCGTATGACCGAATAGCTTGGTCAAAGGCACATCTGCCACCACTTCAACACGACCGGTGTTTTCTGTGATGCCCAAAACGCGGCCACTGCGTTTTTGCAAGTCACCGATGACGTCGCCAGTGTTGATGGCGGGGGCATCGACGGTTACTTTCATGACGGGCTCGAGCAAGACCGGGGTGGCCTTGCGCAAGCCTGTCAGCACGGCTTCTTTGGCGGCGATGATGAAGGCCATTTCGTTACTGTCAACTGCATGGAAATCACCATCAAGCAAAGTGACTTTGACGCCAGTCACTTTTTGCCCCAACGGGCCTTGCTGCAGAGCCTGCTGCACACCTTTTTCAACAGCCGGGAAAAACGCCGTGGGTATCACGCCGCCTTTGACGACATTGGCAAAGGCAAATTCACCGTCTTTGGCATCCAGCAATTCCAGCCTTACAACGACGCGGGCATACATACCTTTGCCACCGTTTTGTTTGTCCAGCTTGCCTTCTGCTTCGACCATGGACAGGCCCATGGTTTCCTTGTACGCCACATGCGGTGCGCCGACACGTATGTCCACCGCAGCTTCACGGCGGGCGCGTTCCAGCACCACATCCAGATGCAATTCACCCATGCCCCACAGCACAGTTTCACCGGTTTCGGCATCACTTTCCAGCCGCAAGGACGGATCTTCACGACGGAACTTGTCCAGCACTGCCAACATCTTTGCCCGGTCTGTGCCATTACCAGGTTCTACCGCCAGCGCCACTACCGGTTCACCGGCATGGATGGTTTCCAGCGTCCATGGCTGCGCCTTGCTGGCCAGGGTTTGCCCGGTCAGCGCATCTTTCAGGTTGGCGATGGCGATGATGCTGCCGGCACCAGACTGCGTTGTGCCTGTGCGTTCATCTGCATGCACGACATACAGACGCCCGATACGTACAGATGTATCCAGGCTGGCATTCCAGATGGTTTCACCTTCATGCAGGCTACCACCGTAAATGCGCACAAAGGCGAGCGAGCCATGTTCATCATGCGTGACCTTGAACACCAGTGCAGCCAAAGGATCGGCATCACCCGTGGCCACAGTCACACGGTCACCATTCAGCGTTGCAACAGGCGCAGCGCGGTCATCCGGTGCGGGCAGCCAGTCAATCACGGCATCCAGCAACGGTTCTATGCCTGCGTTTTTATACGCAGAGCCAGCCAGCATGGGCACGGCTTTCCTGGCAAGCGTCAGGGCACGCAAGCCTTGCAGAATACCTGCATGGCTCAGTGTGTCATTGGCCAGATAGGCATCTGTCAGCGCATCATTGGCTTCTGCCGCTACCGAGGCTGCATAGGCGTACGCAGCCTGTGCCTGTGCCTGCAATTCTGCTGGCAAAGCCGATACCGTCATGCTGCCCTTGGCATCCCATTGCAAGAAACGCTGTTGCAAGACATCAATGACGCCTGTGAATTCATCCGCAGCACCAATCGGTATTGCCAACGGCACGGGGCGAGCGCCAAGATGCGTGCGCACCTGTTCAGTGACACGGGCAAAGTCGGCGCCGACCTGATCCATCTTGTTGACGAAGATGATCATGGGTACGCCATGTTTTTCGGCCTGATGCCAGACCGTTTCAGTCTGTGGCTGTACACCGGCGACGCCGGACAGAACCGTGATGGCACCGTCAAGCACGCGCAACGAGCGTTCAACTTCAATCGCAAAGTCAATATGGCCCGGGGTGTCAATCAGGGTGAATTCGTGGCCGTTCCAGACGCAGCGGGTCGCCGCTGCACCAATGGTGATGCCACGTTCTTTTTCCAGGTCCATATGATCCATGGCCGCATTGCCTTCATGGACTTCGCCAGTACGATGGATTTCGCCGGTTTTAAACAGGATGCGTTCAGACAGCGTGGTCTTGCCAGCGTCTATGTGGGCGATGATGCCAAAGTTGCGCCAATGCTTACGCAAATGAGGATGGGCATTCGCCTTAAAGTTAGCCTTGTTGGTTGCGGCACGGGGTGTGATGTTCGTCATGATGATCTTTCCATAGCGAGCGGTCGTGAATTGTCTGGGGTGACAGCGCCGCGGGGCCATGCGACCACCCTTGTTTCAGTGGTCCCGCGCGCGTTCTACATCGGCTAACTTCATGCTATATGGCTCCTCAAAAGAGAGTGTGTGGTAAAACTGTGATGCAAAGTGCTTACTAAAGTGGTGCTTTGTGATTGGATATCAAGGGCAAAAACAAAGTACCAGAAAACAAAAAAGGCCCATGTGGGCCTTTGTTTTTACTCTTAACAGAGTTTCAACGGGCACACATCAGCGGCCCCGGGATGTCATCCGACATGCCGGGAGGGCGTAGGTAAAAAAGAGTATGCTCAGCGTTTTCATCCTTGCAGGATAGTCCTGTTTTTGTGGCTTGTCAAATGGAGGTAATAAATTTCTAACATGACATAAATTTCATAAAAGCCATCGTCTTAAATTGATAGCTTTTGTGCGATAGTCTCGAATATATAATTTTATTATGGCATGATGTTGTGCCAATCTATGCTGGCTTCGCAGGGCAAGCAACCATGAAAAACATCGCAGATATAGTTGCAGCAGGCAAGCAACGTACTAGTTACCTTGAAATTCTTGACTTGGCTTCTTCAGTCGTAGAGGATGAATTTCGCAATATCACCTATACCTTTATTACTCCGGTGGCGACGATACGGCTCTTCGACTCTACTCTTGACGGTGATATCACTCTTAGTGTTTATGTTGCAGGTCAAGATTCGCCTTTATTGCATCTGGAGCTCATCGGCTGCGAGCTCATCAGCGCCGTCGATGACAAGCGCGGCAAGTACCTGGACTTTTTAGGACAACTGGCGATTGGTGAGTCCTCGCGGGGCTGCTCGAGAAAAGAGGCTGGATTCAGACTTTATCTGGAACCTTTTGTACGGCTGGAGCCGTATTTTAATAGTGGCGCTTGATTTTTCAATTTAAAAGCAATGATGATATCTCGCATGGATAGAGAATACGACTATGGCTTTGACCGCTTAATGGAGGCAGTGCGTTACGCTCCACATACGGTTGCCGGTTTGGTGAATGCAGAACCAGAATTGCTGACTTGTAAAAATTTAATAAACGAAACCGTCATGCACTGGTTTGTCGTTGAAAATGATATCGAGAAAGTTGAATTGCTGAGCGCTTGTGGTGGTCAGGTATCCGAATATGCATTGACCCAAGCTTGCAGTCTGGGACATGTGGATATGGTTTATCTGTTACTGGGGACAGGCGTGATTCCCGATGTAAATTCTTGTCGCATTGGGTTGAAATTGAATCCCGCTTTACCCAGAAAAACAGTCATAAAAATGCGTAGAGCGTTGCATCGGTATGGTTATATTTTGGGATAAATATTCTTCATGAAAAACAATTGCAACGACGCTGTATTTTTTTATTATTTCATATCGCTATCATTCTGGTTTTGACTGGTGGTCAGCTTTTTTGCGTGCATTGGTCTTTTCCCGAAAGAAATGCATTTGGTCGCCTGCTGGCACACCCCGGATTATCGATGCTGCATTTATTTTTTTCTTCCAGTCTTTTGACTTTATTCTGGCTCAAGAATGAGAAAACATACAAACTCATGTTTGGTATGGCACTGGCTGCATGTATTTATGGTGCTTATCTTTGTTTGGCTTATGCAATAGGTATTGATTTTCTGTTGATATTTGGTGCCATCAGAATCATGCGTTTTAGCGCACCGGTGGCATTGCGTGGTGGAATCGGCATATTTTCCAAGCCCGTCCATCGTGCCGACGAAAACGGGAAATAAATTGGAATCATGGTTAAGATGCAAACCCAATCCCGATCTGGCTACCATGTCATTGTATGGACGGAGGGCTTTGATCCTTCGCTGACGCCCATGCTCACTGCTTTTCCTGAATTGATAGTCGGATACCGTATTGTTATCGCCTCTTGCGATAGTGGTCCCTTCCAACCAGATCAGTTAGATTTGGTTCAAGGTTGGACCCTTCACGATACAATGGCAATCAGCCCGCAGGTGAAAAATGTCTCTGATTTACCTACACCAGGCTTTGATGAGTGGTATGTGTATGATGGTCAGGCGCGTTTTGAATATCACGCGTCGTTTGTCAATCGTTATGGCTTTTCTCCGCTAGATGAAAGCTGTGAATATGCAAACGATTTTTGGCGGCAAGTCGGGCAATACCAACCTTTGCATGTGTTGGGGACGGGAGCACCAGCGATGTTTGTCGTTACCAAAGACGAAGATGTGTTTAAGCGGATACAAAGCATTTAAGTGAAAATCTCAATCCATCATTCGTGCAGAAGAAATGTTTCTGGTCTGCCTTTGTTCCCCCCCTAAACATCATGGTATATGTGATTGAAGACTGCACCGTTAGCATACTCAGCATTTGAAATAGCACTCAGGCGTAGCCTTGATTTAGGCCTTAAATAAAATGAAGAGGATAGACCAAGATGCCCGAAATAAATCACTTCATCAATACAACCCCTGTGCGCATGATCTCTCACAGAATCCCGTACGAGCATGGTCCTGTCATTCATGTTGATATCTGCGAAGGTGAACATGTCATCGCTGCAGCACGCCTTATGCCGCCCTACCACCGCAGCATGTTGGAAATTGCAAACAAGAAAACAGAATCCGGGATTGAGTGGGAAGTATTGACACTGTTTAGCTCAGGATCTCTGCCATTGACACCGGGGCGGGTTTTAGAGCTCAGGCGTATCATGGAAGCAAATGGATTTCACAAAATCACACCTATGTACCAGCACCCAGCAGATGTAGCAGTTTGATCTGCACCAGATTTTATTTGTAAGGGTGCCATGCGCACGAGATTCATAAAAAATTTGACGTGTGTAATACGAATTGGTGCGCGCGGCGCACCCTACCAGAGTGGCCAACAGAATTACGCCTCAGACTTCGCATCCCCTCACATAAACAGTGTCTTGTGACGCAAATAATTGCGATAAACGATCTTGAAGTCATCAAGATTTCTGTTGTCATCCTGAATCAGCAAGTCGCGGATTTCGCAGTTTTTATCGTCGATTTTGTAAACCCAGAAATCCAGTATCACTTCGGGGTGGTCTTGTGAAACGATAGAGACACCTTTGCCACCGCCGACGAAGTTGGAATACTGGTAGACCATGAATTTTCCTTTCAGGATCTTTTTATCGATCTTGAATCCATCCAGGATCTTTGCCGCGTTTTCTTCCTCTGCTGCTATTTCAGTGCGCGCATTCACGTACCTGTTCAGGAATTTTCGCAGATGAATGACTTCTGCAGTTTTATAGGATTTGCTATAGCCCGCTAGCTGATCTTTATTCAGATTCAGCTCTTTCACTTCTTGTGCCTGACTGGCAAGGGGAAGCATGAAAAGGGATAACAACAGGATTTTTTGTAAGGTCATTTTTTTGTCAATTTTTAGTGGGTCGTAATTACCTGCTCGTGTTTCATTGCGTCTTGCTGTGGCTCGTGCAGATCATTTTTCTGGTTTAAATATTTTTCCTGCGCGACCACAACCACGTCATCCACACTGAGTTCACTGCTTGGCACTATGTTTGAGTGTTCGATCAGCGCGCTTTGCAAGACCTGGCGTGATGCACTTTTCAGGCGGGCAAACATCAGGTGTTTTTTCTGGTTCTGAAGTGCCGCACAAAAATCAGCGATGGCTTCCACGCTGGAACTGTCCAGATCGGGAGATTCTTCCAGGCTGAGAATGACGACCTTTATATTGTCAGCGGCAGTGAGATATTTTTTTGCCTGTGCCATGGTGCGTTCTGCATTGGCAAAAAACAAGCCAGCTTCGGGACGCATGATGAGTATGCCGGGGATGCTCAGGGCGTCCGGATAATCTGTCTTGCTGACAAAATCATGGCCACCGCGCAGACGACCAAGGACTGAGATATTGGATTCTGCCAGCTTGCGTAGCAACATCAGCAGGCTTACGCCGATGGCAACCAGCAAGCCATCCAGCACGCCCAACAAGAGTACGGCAACCACAGCACCGACGGCAACGAATCGGTCGCGGCGCATGGCGAAATAAGGTGTAAAGGCTGACAGGCGCAATGAATGACTGACTGCGTGAATAACGATGGCGGCCAGTATCGGGGATGGCGTCAGCGCGATAGTGGGCAGCATGGTCAGGATGACGAGCAGCAAGCCCACGGCTGCAGCCCAGCCGGCCCATTTCGATTGCGCGCCATAGGCTTCGTTGGCTGCGGTGGCAGAAAATCCGGCGCCAACCGGCATGCCCTGGAAAATACCGGACATCAGATTTGCCGTGCCCAGGGCAAACAGATCGCGATTGGGCGATATGATGTCGCCATGCTTCATCGCAAAATTGCGTACCGAGCTATAGGATTCGGCATACAAGATCAGCAGCACGGCGATACTTAATTCGCCGATGCGCAGCCACTGTACATAGGTCATGGTGGGCAGAATGGGAACTTGCAAATCCAGATCAATCTGGCCAACGAAGCTGACACCATACTGTTCCAGTCCCAGCCATTTTCCGGCGAGGATGCCCAGAAAGATCACCACCAGGCCAGCGGGCATATACGGTATTTTTGCCAGTCCAAACAAGAGTAGCAAGGCCAGCAGACCTACTGCGACGGAAGCCCAGTTCCAGGCATTGATTTGGCTAGCCAGTTCGTAGGCAAACCGTATCATGTCGGTATGGTGGGTATGTACGCCAACCACATGCGCAAACTGTTTGAAAATGATGACAATGGCCAGGCCGAATGCAAAGCCGCGCAAGACGGGTTTGGCAATAAAGTCTGAAATGCCGCCCAGACGTGCCACGCCGGCAAAAATGAAGAAAACACCGGTTAATAACACCATACCAGCGGCAACCAGCAGACGCAGACCGGTATCACCGTTCGACAGGGCAGCAGTAGCCGATGCCAGCACCGCTGCCGATGACGAGGTTGCCGCAACGATGGCAAAGCGGCTGCTGCCGATCAGTCCGTAACAAACCAGGCCGGCAAATAGTGCCACTATCCCTGCCTGTGGCGGCAGGTTGGCGATACTGGAATAGGCAACGGCTTCAGGAAGCAAGAGGCCAGCCAGGGATAAACCTGCAACGATATCTGGCCAGGCCCAAGGGGTTTTCATATTATTTTTCTGGAGGTAATTTGGTTTTTATCTGTTCTAGTATAAGCTTTGTCTATTCGATAATAGTTATTAATGCTTATTTGATGCTCATTTAATACATTACTAAATGTGGTTACGAGCCACTTTGAATGATTGACGTCTATGAAAGCCTGCCTATCATGCTTGATCCATGCCAAAGAATTTTTTCTTACAATTCAGGACGTGACCCTGAAAGACTGAAAATGAAGTATGCCAATATGCGGCATAACGCCTTCGTTTTTTTACGTGGCAGTTGTCATCTCTTTTATGATCGCCTGGCAGAAGACAAGGCCGTGCCACGCACGCCGCTGGTATGGTGTTGCGGTGATTTGCACCTGGAAAATTTCGGGTCCTATAAGGGCGATAACCGGCTCAGCTATTTTGATATCACCGACTTTGATGAATCAGCCCTGGCACCGCTTGCATGGGATTTGCTGCGGTTTGTGACCAGCGTGCAGGTGGGGGCGCAAAGCCTGGGATTGAAAGCATCCCAGGCAAAAGCGTTGGCCAGGAGCTTCTTGATGGCATACAAAAAGACGATGTGTACAGGCAAAGGCTATTGGGTAGAAAGGGATAATGCGGATGGTCTGGTCGGTCAATTGCTGGAAAAATTGCGCAATAGACAAAGGACAGCATTTCTTGATCAGCGTACTGTATTGAAAGGAAACCGCAGGCGTTTGCGTATGGATGGCAAGAAGGCCTTGCCAGTCACTCCTGAACAACGGGAAAGAATAAGCGCTTTCTTTGATGACTATGCCAGGCAACAGAGCAATCCCGAATTCTTCAAACTGGAAGACATGGCCCGGCGCATAGCCGGCACCGGTAGCCTGGGTGTGGATCGCTACATCATTCTTGTACAGGGCAAGGGCGGGCCAAATGGCCATTATTTGCTGGATTTGAAAGAAGCCCTGCCTTCATCATTGGTGCCGCATTTGAAAATAAAACAGCCTAAATGGAAATCAGAAGCAGAGCGTGTGGTTACCTTGCAGCGACGCTTGCAAGCCGTGTCGCTGGCTTTTCTGCAGCCTGTCAAGGTAGAGAAAAAAGCGTATATCCTGCGTGCACTGCAACCAACTGAAGACCGTGTTGTGCTTGATCATTCGGTCAGCTCATTGGATGAGCTGGACAATGTTATGCAATGGATGGGCTGTATCGTCGCCTCTGCGCATGTCCGTGGTTCTGGCCGGCAGGGGTCGGCAATCAATGATGAGTTGATTGCATTTGCAGAAAAAAATAAATGGATCGATGCTATGTTGACCCAGGCGGCACTTTGCAGCAAACAGGTCAACAAGGACTGGAAGGCATATAGCAAGGCATTTGATCTTGGATACTTCAGGTCTGCGGTGTAGCCTGGAAAGCGTCTGGAAAAGCCCCCGGGGAAGCCGCAATGACAGTTGTGGCAGAAAAACCTCCTAATCGTTTCCCAGCAAACTTCCTCATCCGACAACATGGGTTAGTGGCTGTTCTGCGATGTCGCCTCAATGTTTCTTAAAAGCAATTTCTATACTTTATGTTACAAACTGGCTTCTATAGCCAACAAATCTGCTACTCTGCATCCATCCAAAAATCCATTTAGTTGTCGCAAAGCAGGTTTGTGGAACAGTTTTCAGGCTATTTTCTGTTAATTTTATACAAATTAGTGACAAAATGACGACAAAATTACTGTTGCATACTGCTGTCATTTTCGGATACATTCAGTTACATTGATATACGTTAAGATGCAAATGGTGCAGCTGTGAATATTTTGAATTGGCGAGAGGTATGGCATGCCTACCAGTCTCATGAAGAACCTGCAGTAAAACAGACTCAACAATCGGCATCATTGCTGGATAGTTTGCGTTGGGCCGTGCATCTGCGCCTGACAGACAGCAATAGCCATTTCAAGAGTAAATGCCTGTTTCTGTTGCGTAGCGGTCTGCGACCTCGCACCAGCCTGGCCTGGTACGCTTATCTGCATCAGACTTATCTGCGCAAGGTCATACGCAAGGACATTGCATTGCTGGATGCGATACACCGCCCTTTCTTTGATCGCAACATCGGCCCGGATTCACGCTTGTCGCTGATGCAGAACCATTTTCATTTATCCTGTATTTTATTTGGCAAAAATGTGGCGCAAGACCTGCTCGCAGGTAAGGCCTTTGATATTGCCAGCCTGCAGGGTAAAAATCAGGAACAATATCGCCTGAGCCTGTTTCGCTGCAGTTCGTTCAAGCGTGAAGGTGGATTGACGCTGGGCCTGTTTCAGGGAGCGCATTTGCTGCAATGTCTGAGTTTTTCATTCGATCATCAGCAGCAGCAAGTATCAATACGTGTAGGTGGCGTGCAGTCCTGCAAGCAGGATGCGCGTGAATTGATACGTGTTTGTACCAAGAGCCTGCATGGCATACAGCCGCGTTTGCTGCTGATAGAAGCCTTGCGCTGCATCGCGCAGGAATTGAATTGCGTGACGATAGAATGCATCGCCAAAAAGAATCATATTTATCAATCCTGGCGCTACCGGTTCAGTAAATGCATACGCGCCGAATATGATGCTTTGTGGCAGAGTGCCGGTGCCATACCGCACAGTAACGGCAACTATCTGCTGCCGCTCAGCGTAGAAGAAAAACCCTGGTCGGCCCGGCCGAGCAATAAACGCAGCGAATATCGTGCGCGTGATGTGTTGACAACGGACATGCGCAAGGACATTGCACAAAGCCTGGCCGCAACCTGATTTCATATTGCGTTTGGCCAGCGATGCTTGCAGCATGAAGCGCTTTTCGCCCGATTCGCGCCTGAAAAACGGAAATACATGCAGGAACGAACGCATGCCGTTGTGTGCAAGCTGCGTCATTCAAGACATGGAGCCATTCTGGGCTTTTAGAACCTGTTTACGATCTTAAGCGCGGGCGCAATCGGAGTCCACGCGGGGCTCATGCGCTGCTCAAAATGCTCATGGTCTTAAGTACATTCCGCTTTTTGCGCTGCTCTTCACTCCCGCTGACGCTCGCTCGCTACAGATCGTAAACACGTTCTTAGTCAAAACTTACCGAAAAATCATCTTTTCTTTCCGTTTCTCCCTTGTTCTGCCTTATTCTCTATTAATATCATGTAAACTTAAACGCAAAGCAAGATGCGTTGCCTGATATCCGGCATCTCAGCCGCCCAGCTATCACCATATCAAAAGCGCTGCACTACATACGGAGAACGAGCTTGATGAGTGCTCAGCAATATCCGCCGTTGGCAGTAAACTCTATGGTACAGGCCAGCCTGCTGTACTTTGTGCTGGCCGTGGCGGGCATGTTGTTGTCACGTAATGCGGAGAGTGTTGCCATTCTCTGGTATGCCAATGCGGTCGCCGTTGCCTATCTGTGCGACCAGCCTCTCAGGCGCAATGGTCCCCTGCTATTGTTTTTCGCCGCTGCCAATTTCAGTGCCAATATGTTGCTGGGGGATGGTTTGCTGCTGTCGGGATTGTTTACACTCTCGAACGGAATTGAAGTCCTGCTGGTCAGCTATACCCTGCGCAGTGCCGATCTGGTGAAAGATTTTGACAAAGCTGGCAGCAAACTGACCAAGCTGATCTTGCTGGGATTTTTCTTGCCTTGCGCCTGTAGCGCGACCATTGGTGCGGCGCTGGCTACATGGGCAGGAATGGGAAACTTCAGCCATATTTTCCCCACCTGGTATGTCGGGGCCACGCTGGGTCTGGCCCTGATCTTTCCCATGATGCGCATGGCGATGCGTCATACGGCGGCCGCCTGGTCGGCCAACATTCAATGGTGGAGGGTTGTCCGTTACGCCCTGCCTACCGTTGCCATGGTGTTTGTGGCACTGACATTCTTGCCGTTTCCTTTTGTGTATGTGCTGGTTGCGCTGACTTTCGGCATACAAAAACTCAGCTACGAAGAATCGCAGTTGCTGATCGTACTGACGGTTACCAGTTTGGGGCTGATGATTTCACTGGGGCACTTCGTGTCACCCGACATTGAGTCCAACTGGCAGCTTTTTTTGGTGTATTTGCCGGTGCTGATTACCGCCATTCCACCCATGATATTGTCTGCCAGCCTGAATGAGGGGCGTATCAAGGAAGCTGAACGCCTGCAATTTGCGGTTGAATTATCAAACAGTCAGGCGGCCCTGCAAACCGTGATTGATCACATGCAAGCCATGATTGGCTATTGGGACGTCGATTTGAAAAACCGTTTTGCCAACGGTGCCTATAAAAAATGGTTTGGCTTTGATGCGCATGCCATGCAGGGCATGCACATACGTGAATTAATAGGGGAAGACGGTTTTCAGCAAAGCTGGTTTCATATCCAGGCAGCGCTGTTAGGTGAGTCGCAATTATTTGAGCGCACCATCGTCGATACGGAAGGTGAAAAAAAACATGCGCTGATTTCGTATATCCCGCATGCGCTGGATGGTGTGGTGCATGGCTTTTATAGCTTCGTGACAGATATTACGCAATTGCGGCAGGCACAAATGCAAGAAATACTGGCGCGCGCCAAGCTCACCAGCATGTTTGAAGCTGCCAGTGAATTTGCCATTATCGCCACCGATACTGTGGGCAATATCCAGATTTTTAGCAAAGGTGCCGAACGCCTGCTAGGTTACCGGGCCGATGAAGTCATCAACCAGCGACCCAGCATCGAGATACATCTGCGTGAAGAAGTGCGGCTGCGTGGCAAGGTACTGAGCGCCGAAATGGCCTATCAGGTATCTGGCTTCGAAGTGTTTGTTGCCAAGGCACGCATGGGCCAGTCTGAAGTCCAGCAATGGACGTATGTCACCAAGCAGAGGCAGCACATACCTGTCAGCCTGGTTGTCAGTGCCATACGCAATGACAAGAACGAGATAGAAGGTTTTCTTGGCATTGCTTCCGACATCAGTCGCCAGAAGCAACTGGAAGCTTCGCTGATTGCCGCCAAAGAGCAGGCCGAAATGGCCAGTCGTGCCAAATCTGAGTTTCTGGCAAACATGAGCCATGAAATCCGTACGCCCATGAATGCCGTATTGGGCATGAGCTATTTGCTTAACAAGACAGAGCTGTCTACGGTACAAAGAAATTATCTGAACATGATACGTTCTTCGGGACAGTCCTTGCTTAGCATACTGAATGATATTCTGGACATTTCAAAGATCGAGGCGGGTCGCATCGAGTTGTCACCGACACGGTTTTTCCTGAAAGACGTGCTGAGTGCTTTGGCGAATATGATGTCAGTGAATGTCGGTGAAAAAAACCTGGAACTATCGCTGGGTATCGATGCCGGTGTACCAGGCGAGATGATAGGCGACGCCTTGCGCCTGCAACAGATATTGATCAACATCATAGGCAATGCCATCAAATTTACCGAAAGCGGTGAAGTGTCGCTGCTGGTGCAAAAGCAGGAACCGGCGGAAATAGCAGATAACGCAGATAGCGCAGCACTGCTGATACAGTTTATCGTGCGCGATACCGGCATAGGGATGTCGGCCGAACAGATAGGCAGATTGTTTACCGCCTTTGAACAGGCAGATGCATCCACCTCGCGCCGCTTTGGTGGCACAGGACTGGGGCTGGCTATTTCCCGCCGGTTTGTTGAATTGATGGATGGTTCCATCGAAGTCAGCAGTATCGAAGGGCAGGGGACCGAATTCCGTGTCAGCATACCCATGCTGCCGGTTGTCAGTGATGCCGATGCTCCTGTGGGTATGCAGCGCATGTCGGGCACTGTACAAGCCCAGGGCAACTTGCAGCACATCCGGAAGATACTGGTGGTCGACGACAATATTACCAGTCGTACCTACATTGCCAAGACCATACAGGCCTGGGGCTGGCAGGCTGACGTGGCGGCATCCGGTGCCGAAGCCATACAAAAAGTCCAGACACTGGTGAATACCGATGCCGCCTATAACGCTATCCTGATTGACTGGCATATGCCCGAACAGGATGGCCTGGAAACCGTGCAGGTGCTCGATAAGCTGCTGGCAGAAACCCAAATGCCGAAAGTACCGCTGATATTGATGAGCAGTGCCTATGACCGCAGTGCATTGGTACTGGAAAACACCCGGCGCAAGCCGGATGCCATCTTGCTGAAGCCGGTGACGGGGTCCAGCCTGTACGATATCTTGCAAGAAACCTCCGGACATGCCAATGGGGCAGGGGGATTCAGGCAGGTGCCGGTCGTTGGCCAGGGCAGCTTTGCCGGTGCCCGCATCCTGCTGGTGGAAGACAATAAATTCAACCAGATTGTTGCTGCCGAAATTCTGGAGCAGGCAGGTATCAGCATAGAGATAGCCAACAACGGCAGCGAAGCGGTTGAACTGCTGAAAACCTCAGCTGATCGTTTCGACCTGGTGTTGATGGATGTGCAAATGCCTATTATGGATGGCTGGACAGCGACCGAAGTGTTGCGCAAGGAATACGCCCTGCAACTCCCCATACTGGCGATGACCGCAGGCGTCATGCAGGCTGAACGCGAACGCTGTCTCGGTGTCGGTATGAATGACCTGATTTTCAAGCCCATCGATGTTGAGCAAATGATGGCTGCGCTGGCGCGTCATTTACCGCGGGCTGCAGTCAACGTCGATCAGGCATTGCCTGTGCCGCAGCAGAGTGGTGCGCCTGCCGGTACAGAGCCGGGTATTTTTGACCCGGTCAAATTGCTGTCCCTGGCCAAGGGCAACCCGGCCATCATCAAGACCCTGTTGGCTGCCATTGAAAACATGACGGGTGTTGCGCAAGTCGAATTTGGCAAGGCAGATCATTGCTGGCGTGAAGGCAATGCCGTGCAGGCCGCCCGCATTTTGCATACCTTGCGCGGCAGCATAGGTACACTGGGGGCCAATGAATTTGCGCAAAGCGCGCTCAGTCTTGAAAATGCCATCAACAGCAATCAGCAAGATCTGGTTGAAACTTTGTTTATCGTGGCAAAAGCCAGGCTGGATCAGGTTGTTGTCAGCGTGAGCGACTGGCTGAAGACGCAACGTCAGGATGAAAAAGCTGAGCAGCCTGTTGCAACAAAAACACAGCCAGACCGCTTGAAGCTGGCCGAACTCAAAACCCTGCTGACAACCCAGAATATGCGGGCCAGCGAATTACACCAGATAATGTACACAGACCTGTCTGTCTGGCTGACGGAAGAAGGACGCCAAAAGCTGGATGACGCCATGATGCAATTGGATTTTCAGGCAGCGCTGCATATCTTGCAACAGCAGGAACTGTAATTTCATTGCTCTATGAACATTTTTTAATGGATGATGCATTTGCTGTTATGCTTGGAAAATACGATTAAAACCACGCTCAGCCATGGTCTGATATTTTAAGCTTATGCCGACACCCAAATACCTGGAAGCACTTCAGGGCAATCTCTCTATGCTGACAAGGCGTCCGCGCGTCCTGATTGTTGATGATCAGGCAATCAATATACAAGCCCTGTATCAGATTTTCTCTGAAGACCATGACGTATTCATGGCCACCAGTGGCCAGAAGGCATTGGAATTTTGTCGCCAGACCCCACCCGACCTGATTTTGATGGACATCATGATGCCGGAAATGGATGGCCTGGAAGTCTGTCGACATCTGAAAGGTGATGAACATACTGCCGATATACCCGTACTGTTTGTGACGGCGCAAAGCGATCCCGATGAAGAATCACGTGCATTGATGGCAGGTGGCATGGATTTCATCAGCAAGCCAGTGAATCCGGATGTGGTGCGGGCCCGCGTCAAAACCCATATCACCCTGAAATTGCAGCGCGACTTGTTGCGAAAACTGGTCTACACCGATGCCTTGACCGGCCTTGCCAATCGCCGTAGTTTTGATGATTCATTTGACCGCGAATGGCGACATTGTCAGCGTTACGGCAAGTCATTGTCCATTCTGATGCTGGACATTGATTACTTTAAAAAGTACAACGACCGTTATGGGCATCAGGAAGGGGATCAGTGCCTGGCCGCTGTGGCTGCCAGCCTGCAGGCGAATTTTGGCAGGCCGCATGATGTGGTCGCCCGTTTTGGCGGCGAGGAATTCATATGCCTGATGCCAGAATGTGAATTGACCGGTGCCGTCAGCAAGGCAGAAAACCTGCGTCATACCGTGATGGCCATGGCGATTCCACATGTGGATTCGAAAGTGGCACAAGTGGTGACGCTCAGTATGGGCGTGGCATCCGTGGTGCCCAATGACAGGCAAAGCAAGTCGGCCCTGATTGCCGCCGCCGACGCCAAACTCTATGAAGCCAAGCACACCGGCCGCAATTGCGTGGCATTCTGAATTATTTCCCCTTGTTTGATATGCAGCCTGCTTGATATGGTCAGCGTGTCGCACCTGCTGGTGTCACTAATACTGTGATGGGTGGCTGGCTGTTTTGCAATGCTTCTTCCAGGCGTTTTCCCTCACGATAAGAAAGATCGGATGATTTGCCATTGATCAGGCGACTGATGGTGGCCTGATTGACTCCAGCAATAGCAGCGACTTCTGCCTGACTCTTTCCATCTGCCAGCAGTGCCAGTGCAAGATTTTTCGATGAATTCATGTTGATACAATTATATTCCAATATGAATTAAAACAACACCATTTCGTTTTCTTTGCTTGCATTTTCTATGCATTAATGCATAATCCGGGCATGGACGCTAAAACAAACATCAAATACTTACTGGAGCGGTCGGGCATGAACCCGACCTCGTTGGCAACTGCGCTGGAAAAATTCTTTCCGGAAGATAAATGGGTGCCACAGGCAACCATTTTCAGGATAGTCGAGGGGATCACCAAAGATCCGCGCACCTCTTCGCTGGCACCTATCGCTGAATACTTCGGCGTCAATATCTCTGACTTGCGCACCAAAGACTTGCGCGTCATGGAAGAGAGCACCCCCCGGATACAGGATGAGAATGGCATTGCCTGCATCAACTATTATTCAGCCAAAGGCTCTTGCGGTGGCGGTGCCCATAATGAAGACGCCGAACCCAAGGGCCAGCTCATCAAGGAAGCCAGCTTCTTCAAGAAATACAATGTCAAGCCAGAAAACCTGGCCGCCATTTATGCCGATGGCAGCTCCATGGCCGATTTCATCGTCGATGGCGACATGGTCATCATCGACAAGACTAAGACCGAGCCACAGAGCGGCAAGATCTTTGCCATTCAGCATCCGGATGGCTTGCGCATCAAACAGTTGCGCCGCGAGATAGATGGCACCTGGGTGTTGGAAAGCCGCAATCCTGATAAACGCAATTATCCGGATGAACGCATCACGCCAGAGAACGTTGGTTTGCTAAAAATTCTGGGGCGTTTTGTCTACCGCCAGGGCGGCTAAGTTGCTGTGCCCGGTTGAGGTGGTCACATATTTTTTGAGTAATACGAAATTGTATTGTTCAATCCATGGGGCATGGCTGTGAATACACTGGCAATAATTGCGCATTCACCGCCATGTTACTGGCGGCTTTTGCCGCTGGATTCAACCACAATATCAGCGCCGCATTTGTCCAGTTGGCTGGAAAACCCCTCTGCCTGTCCTATGAGCTTTTCCAGGCCCTTGCCGGTCTCGAAATTCAGTGGCAGGTGAAAGCGGATTTCTTGCAGATATTTGCCACCCGCACAACTCAGCATGATGCTTTTCGCCACGTTGTCGCCATAGTTTTTCTTCACATCGGCAAAGAAATCAGCAGCCGCAAAAGACTTGCCTACGCGTGACAAGATAAATTTGCCAACCATCGAATTGTTGACCTCTTCCACCGCAGCTACCGCCGTCCTGAAATAGGTATCGGCATCACGCGCCTGGCAGGCACCATGTTTTTGCCATTCATATTCACCGAACTTAGTCTCATACATAAAATTCGGCATCCATGGCGATATGCGCGACACCGAGTCCTTGGACAACCGTAACGGTGATGACGGGCAATTCCCATAATTGATGCCACATTCTTTCTTGTTGGGCCACAGGCCATGCAGCGTCAGGTTGGACACGACCAGTTCACCGTTATGGATGGCATCACATTCCGGCTTTTTACCCTTATACGGAAAGTGTTCACAAAACCCCGGTTGCCAGGTAATGGCTAGCACATAACTGTCTTCTTTATTCGGGGTAGAGCAGACATCGCCCGCGCTGGCACCATTATTCTTTGCTGACGCAGGCTGCTTGTTTGCTTCATCCAGTGTAAAGCTGCCACAGTCACGCGCTACCCAGCGCAGCCTGGGGCTGGCTTCCGGTACATCCACCCTTATCCATTCAAAATTATTCGCTTTATTGATTTCGCGTATGTCATACGCCAGCCCTGGTTTTGTCTTGGCCGAATCGGGATTGGTGCTCTTGGCAAACGACGCATACAAATCACAAGACTTACCCGCAGTAAAACTGCCGGCGGCGCGTTCGCTGGCATACGCCGACAATCCGGAAAAGACTCCTGCTAACAGCAACAGAGCCTGTTTCAATAAAATTTTTCTCACAGTGTTTTTTGCTTTTTAGATGAATGCGAATGATGAAACGCGGGAAGATGGGACGCCGCAATCATCACCCTTAGAAAGAGGCCGGGACGGATAAGCCAGAAACAGGGTATGTCACAGGCTGGGTAATAACTGGAGCGGGTGAAGGGAATCGAACCCTCGTATGAAGCTTGGGAAGCTGCCGTTCTACCATTAAACTACACCCGCGATATCCACATTCTACGCGGGTTTCACGGGTGTTTGCAATCTACCAAAATGCCTGCCGCAGTGAAAACTGTGATGACTGCTTTCTTCTCCGGTGATCAAAGTTTCAAGCCGACTGACGTATGGTCAAACCTTGGAGTAATCTCCCGCTAGAGTCGAGGGGATTATTTTATTTTTTAGCGATAAGTACATTTTATCATTACGATGATTAATCAAGCAATGTAGGTTAGTGAAGCACTGCCCAAGCGCGCTGTTAGCTATTTTTTTCATTGTTACCGACATTGTTCAATTCTTTGGCCCAACCAGTGCAAATTTGCATTGCTGCGGATCGGTTGCATGAATAATCCAGCCACCACCTGGAACCTGTTGCGGCCCAAAGCTTACGATACCGCCCGCAGCGACTACCCTTTCCATGGCCGCTTCTATATCGTCAACGCAAAAATAATAAAGCCACATAGGAGTCTGGCATTCTGGAGACATAGTCATCATGCCGCCTATGTCACCTGAACCCGCACTAAAAACGTGATAGGTTCCCATAGGCCCCATATCCATGCTGTTGGTGTTGGTCCAGCCAAATTGTTCAGAATAAAACCGCAGTCCGGCTTTGCCATCGCTAGTTCGCAATTCGTTCCAGCTACAGTGACCTGGAACGCCCTCTGCATAGGCCGTGCTCTTTCCCTCGCCGCTAGGAGTCATGATATAAAAGCTGGCTCCCTGCGGATCAGTCATTCGTGCAATGCGCCCCGCATTGGGAATATCAGTTGCTGGCCATTGAACTAGTCCTCCGGCAGCAGTAATTTGGGTGATCGCTGCATCAACATCCGGCACATTGACATAACCAAACCAGATCGGCTTCATTCCCATTGAGATGGCCTCCACCGGGATGGCCGTGATGCCACCTATTCCCTCATCTTTTGCCATCAGAATGCGGTAGTTTATGTCGGCTTGGCCGGAGTCCGTTGTTTTCCATCCCACCACATGGCCATAAAATTTTTGCGCTGCGTCAACATCAGTTGTCATCAGCTCATACCAAATGAAATTACTTGTCATCATCATTCTCCTTAAGTTGTTGCGGGTTGAACAAAAACTCAAAATATCGACGCAAATGCTTGATACTGTCGAGAGCAATGTCTGGATCGTCCTTGGCTTTGGCGAGGACGAACGCCCCTTGCAACACGGCTTGGGTATGCAGCGCCAGACTCTTCGCTGTCAGCCGTTTATCTACCTGATTTTCTGCCAACGCTTCCGCAATGTCGCTCACCAGTGTTTCTGCATGATCAGTCATGCTGGCGTAGCAGGCATCCCGGATTGTCGGGTTTGTTTGAAAAACTTCCTGTGCCATCGTTCCTGCCAGGCAGGTAAACCCGGCAATCGTGCCTTGAATAATCTGAGCGCGGAAATCTATATAGCCAAGCACTCTATCCCGTGCGTTTGCATGTCGGTGATAAGGTGCAGTTGAAAAAAGCGTATTTGCCCTCTCGGTCCAGTATTCAGTTGCTGCCACGGCCAACTCTTCTTTGCTTTTGAAATAATGGAAGAACGCACCCTTAGTGACGCCGGCTGCGCTGCACAGGTCATCTACGGTTGAGCTGGAATAGCCTTTTTCACGGATGACCTGCACAGCCGCGTCCAGCAACTTGGTACGCGCAGTACTTATTGTTTTTAGGGGAGAGTGAAGATTTGTCATTTGTAAACAATACCAACCAGTCGGTATGTTGTCAATAATAATATATTGTGAATTTATAGATCACCGCAGGAAGGCTTGTCTTTTCTGATTATTGGACACAAAGCTAAGGCTAGTGCCTTAGCAAGCGCGTTGTAACAACCTCGCGCTGCAATGCGCCCGCAAAGTGTAAATACGGCTAGCTCCCTGAGGGTTTGCCTCATAACGCGTGCTGGGCCGCAAGGTGTGAACAATTCGACTTGTCGTCAATAGCCCCGTTATTGACTGCCTCATCCATAGTTTTAACATTGCCAGCCCACGTTATGAAACAAACACATCTCACCTGTATTTATGAAATGAGTTCTAATATTTGTTGAGGCAATTGCAAACCACACCATTAGCCCCTTTAAAACGTGGTGTTGCGGAAAATGTGATGGCTGATAACTCCGTGATTACGGTGGAATTTTTTGAGGGGAAATTTTGAAGTTGTGAAGAATTGTATGAACAGTGGGGGATTTAAACCATAGAGGTGCTTGGGAAGCTGCCGTTCTACCATTAAATTACATTCGCACACATGAACAAATTACGGCTTTATTCTAGTGTAGTGCTTTGCAAATTCTTGAGCCATCAAGAATCGACTGTTACTGAGTTGTTCGATGAAGGCTGTAGATCGGACATTTCGCAAGCACCACACTAGCAGGAATTTTCTGGCTATTGCGACATGCATAGGGACTGTTTCCCATGGCCATGTTCTTGCAAGATGATGCATAGGGATTTCATTAAAATCAGTAGCAAAACAATTTCTCGCTGCATATGATAAATTCTAAACTCGTACTGTTTTTCACATCGCTTACCTGCTGGTTTTTACTACTTGAGAAATGACTGCTAACACTATTGTCACTGCCTATCACGTCCTGTCTGCCATACCTGATGTCGCTACCTATCATCATTTGCGCGCTGCGGCCGGTCTTAGTCCTAAAACACAGGAAGCTGCCGAACGTGGTTTGCCGGGTAGTCTGTTTGCCGTGCAGATACTGCAAGGCGATATAGTGGTGGGCATGGGGCGACTGATTGGTGACGGCGGCTGTTTTTATCAGGTCGTGGATATTGCAGTCCTGCCGGAGCATCAGGGGCGTGGCCTGGGCAAGATGATCATGGGTGAGATCATGCAGCATATCGATCAGCATTTGCCGGACAGCGCCTATGTCAGCCTGATTGCAGACGGGCAGGCGCAAGATCTGTATGCGCAGTTTGGATTCAAACACACGGCACCACGTTCAGTCGGCATGGCGATCAAAGTCGCACGTACATAAGACTGACGCCCTTCTCATACAAATAAACTCACCAATAAACTTAGTTTGAACTCTATGGAACAATTTCTGGCAAGCACGACCTATATTGATTGGCAACACCCGGCCGTACTGCGCCAGGCGCAGCTATTGGCGGCAGAGGGTAGTCAGGATGCGGAAGAGATAGCCCGACGCTGTTTTCATTTTGTCCGTGACCAGATCCGGCATAGCTGGGATTATCGCCAGAACCCAGTCACCTGCAAGGCGTCTGAGGTGCTGGAGCACGGCACTGGCTATTGCTATGCCAAAAGTCATTTGCTGGCGGCGCTGCTCAGGGCCAATCAAATACCTGCTGGTCTTTGCTACCAGCGTTTAGCAATCACTGAAGAACCGCCATATTGCCTGCATGGCCTCAACGCGGTGTATTTGCCGAAGCATGGCTGGTACAGGGTCGATGCGCGCGGCAATAAGCCGGGTGTCGATGCCGCCTTTTGCCCGCCGACAGAACAACTGGCATTTGCCATTGCAAGAGACGGGGAAAAGGATTTTGACCCTATCTGGGATGCCCCGCATCCTGCCGTGCTGAAGGCCTTGACGAGCTATGCCACGGTAGAGCAGGTCATCGAAAACCTGCCTGATATCGTCCCCGGCACGGAACTACAATAGCAGACTGCTCATCAATCAATATTGGATTACAGACGGAGTACAGACATGACAGCAATTTATCCCTCTCCCGAAGTCGTGGTGCAGCGCCAGCTCGACGCCTACAATGCCCGCGACGTTGATGCCATCATGAAAACCTATGCGGCGCATGCCCTGCAGTTTGAATTTCCCGGCAAGTTGCTTGCCAGCGGCCATGTTGAAATCCGGGCGCGCATGGTTTTGCGCTTCAAGGAAGCCAATTTGCATGCAAAATTGGTCAGACGTGAAGTGATAGGCAATATCGTCATCGACTATGAAGATATTACCCGCACTTTTCCTGAAGGCACGGGCCGTCTGGAGATGATCGCCATCTATGAAGTCAGGGAAGGGCTGATACAAAGCGCATCCGTTGCGATTGGTGCCAAGACGCTGGATAGCTGATAGCGTTTACATCGCTTTATGATAGGCGCGCAGGCATTGCGCTGTAAAATGGTGGTATTCCCTTTATTCCTGATCCGCCATGGCACGCCTGCAACTGCATTTCCCTGAAGACCAGTACTATTATTCAACTCAACTGACGGTACGTGTCACTGATATCAATGGTGCCAATCACCTGGGCAATGATTCCATGATCTCCATGATTTCAGAAGCCCGTGCGCGTTTCCTGTATGAATTCGGGATACGCGAAACCGCAGCCAGCGGCAGCGGTATTATCGTGACGGACCTGGCAACTACCTATAAGGCAGAAGCGCATGCGCGTGACCAGTTGCTGTTTGAAGTCGGCGTCATGGATTTCAATCAGTATGGTGGCGACATCACTTTTCGCATCACGCGTCCGGCAGACCAGAAACTGATTGCCATGGCGAAATCAGGCTTTGTATTTTTTGATTACCGTGCCGGCCGTGTGGTGGAAATGCCGGAAGATTTCAGGGCAAAGTTTGCCAGAGTCAATTATCTGGCGTAAGCACGGCTTGATCGGATTTTTGGTTGCTTAATTACCCAACTTATTTGGTCGGTTTTTTACTGATCGCATCCTGGCAAGCCGTGTACCACCGCCAGCGGCTACGCATCAGTGCGTACAGCATTTGATATTCCTCTTCTTCCGTACTGCTACGCGGGCTTTGTTCAAAAAGCTGTACAAAGCGCAACGAGATCACATTCGGGTTGGCAGCTTCTTTGGTAAGCTGAATTTCCCGCTGCAGATAGTGTTTTAGCTTCATGGGTGTTTTGCCTGATCAATGTGCTTCATGTAGGGCTTGATCAATTAGTGCGGCAGGTCGGCGACATCATCGACAGGGAAGCGGATGGATGAACGTAGCAGATGCCCCATGGGCATATTCAAATTGATTGCCTGTGGCGGGATAGGTCGCTGAAACCATTTTTCGTAGATTGCATGAATTTCTCCATCCAGCATGAGGCGGCTTAGTTCCCGGTTCACTACCTGTTTGAAGGCGGGGTCGTTCTTGCGGATGACGATGGCATAAGGCTCAGTCGATAGCGAGTCACCTACCACCTGGAAATCCGCAGGGTTTTTAGCCGATGCTTTCAGGCCGGATAGCAATACATCGTCCATGGCAAAGGCGGCTGCCACGCGTTGCTCCACCATGCCAAAGCCTTCTGCATGGTCCTTGCTTTCCAGCAGTTTCAAGTTGAGCGAACGAATTTGCCCGCGATCAGCCAGCGTCCTTGCATTGGTTGTTCCCCTGGTGGTGACCACGCTCTTGTCACGCAGGTCAGACCAGTTCTTGATGCCTGAATCTGCTCTCACCACCATTTTTGCACTGGCAATAAAATACGCAATGCTGAAATCAACCTGCTGCTTGCGTTCTACTGTATTGGTAGTGGAACCGCATTCCATGTCTGCATCACCGCTGGCGATAAGCTGCAGACGGTTGGCCGGGGTTACCGGAACATACTTGACGGCCAATGTTGGCAGTTTCAATTCACGCCTGACTGCATCCACCACTTTCATACACAAGTCGATGGCATAGCCCACAGCTTGCTGATGGCCATCCAGATAGGAAAAGGGTATCGATGATTCACGATGTGCAATGGTGATGGTCTTCCGTTCGCGTATTGTACTCAGCGTATCCGTGGCATTGGCCATGACGGGAAGCGCACATACAAGCAGGGCAGCGGTCTTGCGGGCAAGAGTTGGCATATATATCTCCGTCAATGAAAATGCTATGGCACCAGCGTTCCAGATTTATTGCGTCTGCTTTGTAGATTAACGCTGCTGGCCGCTGATTTCGGAACGCACGACACAACTGCGCGCCAGTATGGTGGTGGGGTCCAATAAGGCAATGTGCGATCCCGCTATCGGAAAAGCCAGGTCCTGCTTCAACAATAAAGGTAGTTCTGTGCAGCCAAGGACGATGACAGTTGCACCTCTTTGTACCAGGTGCAGTAAGGCAGCCATCAAATCATCCCGGCATGCACCCTCGGTGTAGCCTGCCTTGATGCCTTCAGGGCCATAGATGGCATGCATGACCCTGCCTTGATGGTCGTCGTCAGGCACCAGCAATTCGAAAGCCTGCCCATCCGCCGCTTCGTGATAGACGCGGCTGGCAATGGTACCCGACGTCGCCAGCAAGCCTGCTTTGACTCCTGGGGGAAAATGTTGGCTGATATAGGCAACGGTTTCTTCCAGCATATTGACGATTGGTATCGACAGGTGAGCCTGGATTCTTTTGACATAGGCATGGGCCGTATTGCAAGGGATGGCGATCAGTGCTGCATCGTTTTCTTCCAGGCGCTTGCAGGCGGCATACAGGGCAATGGTAGGGTCTTCGCCATCTGCAATCAGGTTGGCGGTTCTATCGGGTATTTTTGGATTATGCTCAACGATAATCTTGATGTGATCCTGATCGCGTGAGGCACTGGTGTTGTGGATGATTTTATTCATGAAATCAACCGTGGCGGCTGGCCCCACCCCACCCACCACACCGATTTTGAAGCTGCGCGGGATGGGTTTTTCCCTGTTTCTTAATGCATAATCGACATAGACCTGATTGGTATCGACAATGGGTATGCCGCGGCTACGCAGCAAATCTGCCACGATGGCAATGTCGGTAGCACCAGATACGATGACATCCGCACCACGGTCCAGCAAATGTACGCAAGCCTGATGCAAAAGATCAACAGCATCCCCCCGCAAGTTGCCCGCCTTGATGCCCTGGTCGCCATAGATGGCGTGCATGACGCAATGGGTTTGAATGGAATCTTCAGGGTAGCTCAGGCGGATATCATGGCCTGAAAAAGCATTTTCAAAAAGCTTTTTGCTTTTGACATAATCAGATGCCAGGATGCCGATGTGACAGGCGCCTGTAAATTGTTCTTCCAGATGAAAACGCAAGGCATCCATGATATTGACGATGGGCGTCGTTACTTCCGTCTGCAGTTCCCGGATGAAGGTATGGCTTATAAAGCAGGGTACCAGCACACTTTCGACATGGTGTTTTTCAAACTGCCTGATCATATCGAAAATGTATAATTTTCTTGCATTAAGATTGGGTTTTTCGCCACCCGAATTTTCATTCCCATCGAAGGGGTGTTGTTCGAAAAATAATTCATAATCTTCGGAAATACCTTCCCTGGCCAGGCTTCTGACAAGCTTGAAATATACGTCCACACCTGCCAGTGCGCCTAAGCCACCTATGATGCCCAGGCTGGTCTTGGGGTTTTGTGTACTCATGAAATTCTCGCTCGCCAATGGTTAGCGCTAAAGATAACTCAGCCACGTCCAAAGATTATGCAAATTCGGTCTAGCTTTATGTCATTGCCACATAGATAGGTTTGTGGCATCGCATTCGGATGAATTGCGGATATACAATGGCCAGGCAGGCATGATAAAGCGTGATAGAACGTAATAAGCGCGGTGTGTTGAGTGATCATATAACAGGGACACAATAGGGATACGACAGGAAAACAAATGGACATCAAATGGCTGGAAGATTTCTTGAGCCTGGCACAGACGCGGAATTTTTCGCGTACCGCTGACGACAGGCATGTGACGCAGTCAGCACTGAGTCGCCGTATCCGCGCACTGGAAGCCTGGGTAGGCGCAGACCTGGTAGACAGAAGCACTTACCCACTCATACTGACACCCGCTGGCAAGGTGTTCAGCAATTCGGCAAGCGAGGCCATGCGCTTGCTGAATGATGCCAAGGCACAATTGCGAGTGCGTGGCCAGAATGAAAACCTGTTGCGCATTTCTGCTGGTCATACCTTGTCATTGAACTTTTTCCCCATGTGGCTGAACGGCATGCAGGCTCAGGCAGGTGATATTCATGCCAGCATCCTGCCTGCCAATGTGCATGATTCAGTGCTTTCTCTGGTTGAAGGTAACTGTGACCTGTTGCTGTCCTACTACCATGCCGAACTGCCGGTTGAACTGGATGCCTCGCGCTATGCCTTCGTCAGCCTTGGCAGCGAAGTGGTATTGCCCGTCTCTGTGCCTAATCGTGAAGGTGCGCCGACTTATTCCCTGCCTGGCAGCAAGATTCACCCCATCCCTTGCCTGACCTATATCAAGGCTTCATTTTTTGGGCGGGTCGTCGATCGCATTTTGTCCAGAGCTGGTCAGGCCTGCTATTTCACTTGCGCCTACGAAAGCGACATGGCCGAACTATTAAAGAGAATGGCCCTTACCGGCCACGGCCTGGCCTGGTTGCCAGAGAGCAGTATTGTTCGGGAATTGGCAGAGGGCCGCCTGGTGCGTGCCGGTGGCGATCAATGGTCGATGACCATGGATATTCGTTTGTATCGTTCCATGGACAATCAAAATGCCGCGCTTGACAGGCTCTGGCAACATTTACTGAATCGCTGAAGGTTTTTCATTTAGCCAGGTTACCAACAGAAAATCACACGCATGCTGATTCGGAATACATGTATGTCGAATCAGAATAGATTCATTCAAATTCCTCCCTAAAATCCGGGCATGGGATGTTTGCCGGGCATTCGGCCCGCAGGCATATGACCAGACATGCTTTATTCAGGAGGTAATTTTGTCTTCTCTTTCAACCAGGATCGAGCATGATTTGCTCGGTGATCGTGCAGTACCAGCCGACGCCTATTATGGTATTCACACCTTGCGTGCACTGGAAAATTTCCCTATTACAGGCATACCTGTTTCCAGCTATCCAGACCTGATCGACGCGCTGGCCATCGTCAAACAGGCGGCGGTACAGGCGAATCAATCATTGGGCCTGGTCAGTGATGAACATGCTGCAGCCATTACGCTTGCCTGCGAAAAAATCCGTCAGGGTCAATTCCACACCCATTTTGTGGTGGATGTCATACAGGGTGGTGCCGGTACTTCCACCAACATGAATGCGAATGAAGTCATTACCAATATCGCGCTCGAACATCTGGGTCATGCACGCGGTAGCTATGGAATTCTGCATCCCAATGAGCAAGTCAATTTCAGTCAGAGCACCAATGATGTGTATCCAACTGCCTTGCGTCTCGCCGCATACAAAGGCATTTTTCGTCTGATTGATGCAATGGAAATTCTGAAAATCGCCTTCAACAAAAAAGCGCAAGAATTTAAAGATCTACTGAAGATGGGGCGTACCCAATTGCAGGATGCCGTACCGATGACACTGGGACAGGAATTCAGTACCTATGCCGTGATGATAGACGAAGACCAGGACCGCCTGCGGGAAGCCGCAAAACTGATGTGTGAAGTGAACCTGGGTGCCACCGCGATTGGTACCGGGATCAATACGCATCCTGATTACGCAGGCCGGGTGTGCCAGGCCTTATTGGAAATAAGTGGCATACCGGTGACGACGTCACCCAATCTGATTGAAGCAACCCAGGATGTCGGCTCGTTCGTGCAATTGTCAGGCGTGTTAAAACGCGTGGCCGTGAAACTGTCCAAAATCTGCAACGACCTGCGTCTGCTTTCCAGTGGTCCGCGTGCCGGTTTTGGCGAGATCAACCTGCCGGCGGTACAAGCCGGCTCCAGCATCATGCCCGGCAAGGTCAATCCTGTCATCCCGGAAGTCGTCAATCAGATTGCTTTTGAAGTGATAGGCAATGATGTCACCATCAGTTTTGCTGCAGAAGCCGGGCAATTACAACTGAATGCCTTTGAGCCCATCATCGCGCATAGCCTGTTCAAAAGTGCAGCACACCTGACCAGAGGCTGCCTGGTGCTGGCTGAGCGCTGCGTCGATGGCATCACAGCGAATCATCAGCGCTTGCGTGACATCGTTGAAAATTCCATCGGTATGGTTACTGCACTGAATCCTTACATAGGCTATAGCACATCCACCGAGCTGGCACAAGAGGCGCTGTTGACTGGAAAAAGTGTCTATAAGTTGGTGCTGGAAAAGAAACTGCTGACAGAAACAGAACTGGCAGAAATATTGCAGCCACACAGGCTGACTGCGCCGCGTCGGATGCTAGCACCAGAAGTGCCTTGATCCCTGGCTGTAAATCACATCAGTTTCCTGCAGTTTTCCTTCTCATCCACCCGGTGAGAGTGAAAGCTGCACACGCTGATTTTTAATCCCCCTGTTCTGCACACATAAAATCACCAGACTCTGGCAGGCAGGGAAAAATTTTTCTGGAGGAGATAGTAATGAAAAAAAATCGACTGACCACATGGATCATCGGCGGCATGATCCTGGGACTGATGGTGGGCTACCTGTGTCATTCGCAGGCACATGATGCTGCTGAAGCCAAAGTGATTGCAGGCTATTTTTCTGTAGTGACGGATATATTCCTGCGACTCATCAAGATGATTATCGCGCCGCTGGTGTTTGCCACTCTGGTGTCGGGCATGGCCCGCAGTGAACCGGGCTCGATCGGACGAATCGGCTTGAAAGCCATGACCTGGTTTTTAAGTGCGTCGGTCATCTCATTGCTGATAGGCATGCTGTTTTCAAATTATTTTGAACCGGGACGCTCGTTGGCTCTGCCTTTGCCTGATGCCAGTGCCACCACCAAACTGGCGACAGGGTCGCTGAACTTCAAGGATTTCCTCACGCATGTATTCCCGCGCAGCTTCTTTGAAGCGATGGCGGGCAATGAAATTTTGCAGATACTGGTGTTTTCCATCTTCTTTGGTTTTGCTCTGTCGTCGCTGCAAGGTAAAGGCCCGCGCGTGTTGGTGCATGCCATAGACGAAACGGCCAATACCATGTTGAAGATCACCGATTACGTCATGCGTTTTGCACCCATAGGTGTGTTTGCTGCGGTCGCGGCGGCAATTACCGTGCAGGGCCTGGATGTATTGACTACCTATGGAAAATTTTTGGGCTCATTCTTCCTGGCGCTGGCTGTATTGTGGCTGGTACTGATAAGCGTCGGTTTCCTGTTCCTTGGCCGGGATGTGTTCCGTCTTATTGGCCTGATCAAAGAGCCTATGATCATTGCATTTTCAACCGCCAGCAGTGAAGCGTCTTATCCTAAGACCATAGAACAACTGGAAAAATTTGGTGTCAGCAGCAAGATCACCGGCTTTGTCCTGCCTTTGGGGTATTCCTTCAATCTGGATGGTTCCATGGTGTACCAGGCTTTTGCAGTACTGTTCATTGCCCAGGCCTATGGCATACACATGAGCATCTCGCATCAGATCACCATATTGCTGGTGTTAATGGTCAGCAGCAAGGGGATGGCCGGTGTGTCGCGTGCATCGCTGGTGGTCGTGGCGGCAGTATTGCCCATGTTTAACTTGCCGGAGGCGGGCTTGCTGCTGATCATGGGTGTGGATCAGTTTTTGGATATGGGCAGAACCGCAACCAATGTACTGGGTAATAGCATCGCCACTGCCGTTGTCGCAAAATGGGAAGGGGTTGAAAATGAAAGCCAGGTCATCCCTATGGAATCCGCAGCGCATGCCGAACACCTGCCTGTGCTGGCAAAAGTGGCTAATGGCTAAAAAGGTTTAAAATTTGATATATAAGGATGCAGGGGCATGTATGACATGCCCCTGTTTTTTGTGTACAGACGCAGATTACAGATACAGCATCTTTTGCCGTTCGTCCTCAGACGGCTCGATATCCCTGGCTTCATAATAAGCAAAGATGGCATCGACGATGTTTGCCGGTTCATCGATCAATTGCACCAGATAGAGGTCATCAGGGTTTATCATGCCGTTGCCAGCCATCTGCACCTTGATCCATTCCAGCAATCCACTCCAGAAGCTGGTACCAACCAGAATGACCGGGATATGGCGGGTCTTGCCAGTTTGTATCAGGGTTAACACTTCACTGACTTCGTCCATGGTGCCAAAACCACCTGGGTAGACCACATAGGCGTCGGCGTATTTGACAAACGCCACCTTGCGCGCAAAAAAATGACGGAAAGACAGGCTGATGTTTTGCCAGGGGTTAGTGCGTTGTTCGTGCGGCAATTCTATGTTCAGGCCAACCGAGGGTGATGCGCCCTCGAACGCGCCCTTGTTGGCTGCTTCCATGATGCCAGGGCCACCGCCAGAGATGACGGCAAATCCTTCGTCGGACAGGCGACGCGACAAATCCACACAACTGAGATAATACGGGTTGTCCGGCTTGATTCTGGCCGAGCCAAAAATGGTGACTGCCGGGCGTATTGTTGAAAGGCGCTCGGTGGACTCGATAAATTCTGCCATAATCGTGAACATATGCCATGATTCACGCGCTTTCAGCGAGGTTGCCTTCTCCTGATCGATAATCTGGCGCAATCTCGTTACATCTTTCCGGTTTCCGTTCATATGCAAAATACCCTCTTGTTAGTTGATGGCTCCAGCTATCTGTACCGTGCCTTCCATGCCATGCCAGACTTGCGCAACCCGCAAGGCGAACCGACAGGCGCCATCTACGGCATGATCAATATGTTACGCCGTTTGCGTACTGATTACCCGGCAGCATACATGGCCTGTGTTTTTGATGCAAAAGGCAAAACCTTCCGCGATGATCTCTACCCTGAATACAAGGCCCAGCGCGCCCCCATGCCAGACGACCTGCGTCTGCAGATAGAACCCATCCATGCCGCAGTCAAAGCCATGGGCTGGCCTATCCTGATGGTGGAAGGGGTAGAGGCAGACGACGTCATCGGCACGCTGGCGGTGGAAGCCACCAAGCTGGGCTTCGATACCATCGTTTCTACCGGCGACAAGGATCTGGCGCAACTGGTGAATGCCAATGTCACCCTGATCAATACCATGAGCAATGAAACGCTGGACGAACCCGGCGTGCTGGCCAAGTTTGGCGTGCCGCCAAACCGCATCATCGATTACTTGACCCTGATCGGCGACACCGTCGATAACGTGCCCGGTGTGACCAAATGCGGCCCCAAAACTGCCGTCAAATGGTTGAGCGAATATGACAGCCTGGATGGCGTCATCGCCAATGCCGACAAGATCAAGGGCGTGGTCGGCGACAACCTGCGCCAGGCGCTGGAATGGTTGCCGCAAGGCCGCGTGCTGATCACCGTCAAGACCGATTGTGACCTGGCCGAGCATTACGCTTCCATACAAGACAGCCTGGTGGCCAAAGAAGAAAGCCGCGAAGACATGCTGGCCTTCTTTAGCCGCTATGGTTTCAAGACCTGGCTGCGTGAAATTACCGGCGATGCTACCGCAGGCGCGACACCATTGCCCGCTGCCAAAGCCGCAACGAGTGGTGGCAACCATGCCCAGGCCGGACTGTTCAATGATGATGCTTCGGCAGACGACAGTGAACCTGCTGTACCCGTCAACCAGAATTACGAAACAGTGCTGACCGAAGCCGCCCTCGATGAATGGCTGGCCCGCATCAATGCCGCCAAGCTGACATCGGTGGACACCGAAACCACCTCGCTGGAACCAATGACGGCGCAACTGGTCGGTATTTCGCTATGCTGCGAAGTGGGTCATGCGGCTTACATTCCCGTTGCCCACAACTACCCCGGCGCGCCTGAGCAATTGTCGCGTGAATTTGTGCTGGGTAAACTCAAAGCCTGGCTGGAAGACGACAGCAAGGCCAAGGTCGGCCAAAACCTCAAATACGATAGCCACATCTTCGCCAACCAGGGTGTGCAATTGCACGGCATTGTGCATGACACCCTGCTTGAATCCTATGTGTTTGAATCACATAAATCGCATGACATGGACAGCCTGGCCATGCGTCACCTCGGTAAAAAAACCATCAGCTTTGAAGAAGTCTGTGGCAAAGGCGCCAGCCAGATCGGCTTTGACCAGGTGGATATCGAACGCGCTACTGCGTACGCCGCCGAAGATGCCGACATCACCCTGCAACTGCACTTGGCCATGTGGCCAGAAATTGAGCCGGATGCGAATTTGCTGCGCGTGTATCACGACATAGAATTACCGACTTCGGTCGTGTTGCAAAAGATAGAACGCAATGGCGTACTCATCAATAAAGACCTGCTGGAAACACAATCGCATGAAATCGGCATACGCCTGCTGGAACTGGAACAAAAGGCCTATGAATTGGCAGAACAGCCTTTCAACCTGAATTCACCCAAACAACTGGGCGAAATTTTCTTTGGCAAACTGGGCTTGCCAGTCGTCAAAAAAACCCCATCGGGCGCACCCTCAACCGATGAAGAAGTCTTGCAAAAATTGGCTGAGGATTACCCCTTGCCCAAAGTCTTGCTGGAATACCGTGGCCTGGCCAAACTTAAATCGACCTACACCGACAAATTGCCTAGGATGGTCAACGTCAGTACTGGCCGCGTCCACACCAATTATGCGCAGGCCGTGGCCGTGACCGGCCGCCTGGCATCGAACGACCCCAACCTGCAAAACATCCCCGTACGCACGGCAGAAGGCCGTCGCATACGTGAAGCCTTTGTGGCTGCGCCCGGCAACGTCATCATCTCTGCCGATTATTCGCAGATCGAATTGCGCATCATGGCCCACATCTCTGGCGACGCCAGTCTGTTGGCTGCATTCGCCAACGGTGAGGACATCCATCGCGCCACCGCTGCTGAAATTTTTGCCGTACCGCTGACAGAAGTGAGCAGCGAACAACGCCGCTACGCCAAGGTCATCAATTTCGGCCTCATCTATGGCATGAGCGCTTTTGGCCTGGCAGGCAACCTGGGTATAGAACGTTCCGCCGCACAAAGCTACATCGATAAATACTTTCAGCGTTACCCCGGCGTCGCCCAATACATGGCCGACACCCGCACCAAGGCCAAGGCCCACGGCTATGTAGAAACCGTGTTTGGCCGCCGCCTGTGGCTGGCTGAAATCAATTCCCCCAACGGCCCCCGCCGCGCCGGTGCCGAACGCGCCGCCATCAACGCCCCCATGCAAGGCACCGCCGCCGACCTCATCAAACTCGCCATGATCGCCGTACAGGGTTGGCTGGAAACTGACCAGCTGCAATCAAAAATGATCATGCAGGTACACGATGAACTGGTGCTCGAAGTACCACAAGCCGAGCTGGAACTGGTCAAACAAAAATTGCCTGAGCTGATGGCGAATGTGGCGACACTGGATGTGCCGTTATTGGCGGAAGTGGGTGTGGGGGGGAATTGGGAAGAGGCGCATTGATAAATTTGAATATTTAAATAAGTTATCTAAATATGGAAAATAAAAAAATTAAATGGCTAATATACACTGTATTGATCGGATTAATTCCGATCATAACAAGGTTATTTGTTTGGGGAGTGACAAAATCAGGAGCTACCAATTTGCTTGCGGCTTCAGACATTATTGCATTTGGATTAGTCCTTCACGTGTCAATCATAAATGAAATTGAACATTTGAGTGCTGAAGATAAATCATGGAAAACCATCCAGAATGGGATGTCGATTATTTTTATTGCGATTTATTGTGTGCTTTCCACCTTAGTAATGCTTAATGAGAAATTTTCTTCCTTTATTGATGACAGTGCATTAAGAATATGTACCATCGCACTAGCCATTGTCTCGATGATTTTAAGTTATACGATTTTTGATCGAATTTCAAAAAGTTTTAAGAAAGAGATCAAATGACTATTTTTGTGATTATCCTAACGGTTTTCGTTGGAATTTTAGGACTTGGTGTTGCGATTTGGTCTTATTTGGACACAAGAAAGAAATATTTTGATGAATATCAAAGAAGGAAAAAATAGAATGATTAAGAGTTTTATTTATCTAGATGAACAAAAAATGTATTCCCTATCATCTCAAATTTTTGAAGGGATAACTGAATATGTTTTGCAGGAAAGTGCTACAGGAAATGAAGCTACTGAAAATCAAAAAGGCCCAGTAGGTAGTGGTCGTATCCTAGCAGATGTAATTAAATCTAGCATCAAATCGACTGAGAAAAAATTCTTTCATGATTATTCTTATTCTATTTTCGAAAAGTATTTGCTTGATCAAAGTAAAGTTTTGACAGTAGAACGGACTAACTCTAACAAAAACGAAATTTTAGAAGGCTTCAATAGTTTCTCATTTATCAAAGTGAGGCTCAAGGCCGTATTTAATGACGTAAATAAAGCAATTCATCTTTTTGAAAACTTTAATGAAATTGGCCAAGCACTTTCGTTTGTAAACTCACTTCCGTTAATTGAAAATATTAATTCCGCTATGAAAAATAGCTCCGGAAAAAGCGAAAGAAATGAACTGCAGAACGCTTTAAAAAAAATCACTGACGGTACCGCAGCTAAAGAAGCTGGTTTGTATCAAGATCCACAGTTTTTAAAAAGCCTTCTAATTGTCACAAAATATGGGTTTTCAGATCAATTTGAAACTCAACAAAATATCGAAGGAATGCTTTTCACTTCTAACTTAAAGCGCGAATACTTAAGAGAAAAAGAGGATCTACTTATTAGAAAATATTCACGGAAAACAGAGCGTGAGATTGTTGTGTTTGGGATGATTTCACAAGGAATTACGCATGAATTGGATCTGCTTAGCACTAACGAAACCCCAGGAAATATGAAAGAAGCATGGATGAATGTTGTAGAGCATCTTGCTAATCTTGAAAAGTCTATTTCAGGTAAACAAAAAATGGAAATAGTTATAGATCCTATTGCTGTCTATGTAGAGGTTTGACGAATTTATAGTTTGAGTGATGCAAATATGATTTGTGTTTTAAGTTTTGTATAAATCGCAATTCGCATTTAACTGGTACAAATTTCATAGACACGATTTTGAATGCGTGGATTGGAAAATGGGAGTAAGAGCCTATTTCAATTTTATTCTATTGAATGGATTCTTATGATACAAGGGTGCGCCGTTCGCACCATTTTTGCAAATGCGAGACCGGGATTTAGTGTGCATGGCCCACCCTGCTTACCTACACCACCAAATATCCGCGTCTGTCCGCTATACCTATCTCTGCCGTCAGGCCCGCATTGAATTCCAGGTAGTCCGCTTCTATGCCATCGCTGAAGATGACGCCATGTTCTGGCATCAGCGATGTGACTTGCAGTTTGCTGCCTTCCCGAATTTGACCACGGACTAAAGTCGCAGATGAGATCTTGCTGGGGAAGGGTTCACGTACGGCGAATTGTAATTCTCGGGCGTCCCAGTTGGCGGGCTCTGGCATGGACATGGGTGGCAACTCATAAGGTAATTCGTCAGCAGCGGATTGACAGATGGCTGTAGCACCAGCGAATATACTTTTCATCCAGCCTGTGGAGCCCAGGCCGGTAGAGATGATGATGCCGCTGGACGATTGCCGTTCCTGGCGCTCTTGCAGCTGTATGGTGTAGCTGGCCGAGGTATGAGTTTTGGGGCCGATAAAAATGTCATTCACACCCAGCATGGTCTGGCCATTGTTCAGTCTGGCCATGGCCATGGCGACTTCGCGCACGGGACGGCGTTCTTGCAGCGCTTCAGGGACGATTCTGGGTAAATCCCTGACCTGGAAGGGTAGCAGCACGCCGTCCCAGCGTTGTGCATCAGGATTCACACCGATGATACGTTGGCCTTCCAGGTATTTCATGGTGTTGACGACCAGGCCATCTTGCCCCAGAGCGATGACGATATCGTCCCGGCCAAAAATCATGTTTGGCAAGAAGCCGCGGTCTATCTTTTGCAGGCGTGCCAGGCACAGCAGGCTGCTTTCTGCGGCACTGACACAGGCGATGTAATTGTCATGTTCATCCTGGTAGGCGGCAAAATCGCCGCCCAGATGCTCTATGTAAAACCGTGCCTGTCCCACAGTGTTGTACTTGACGATGAGTTCTTCCAGCCTGGTCTTGCGGGTGACAAGTATGATCTTGTTTTCTGTCGTCCGTGCTGTACTGCTGCTGCTGATGTTGCTCATAGCATTTTCCTGGTTTACCCTGGCTGATTGATGAGTTCTCGTAACAGGTCCGGTGTAATGTTCAATTGCCCTATGGCCCCGGCTTTTTCCGCCAGTTCCTGGAAGGCCAGGGCAATCAACTGGCCGGATTGCATATTGCCCATGGACAGCGCCTGCAAAACTTTGGGGTCGACGCCGCTATACGCATTCATCAGGGTTTGTGCAGCATAGGCGCGGCTATCAGCTTCTGTCCTGGCGTTTTCTGTAGCTAGTTTGACGAGAGTAGTTTGCTGGTTTTCTTCGGCTATTTTGGCTTGTACCTGTGCCAGCTTCAATTCGCTTTCCTTTTGTTGTATGCTTTTTTCAGCTTCCATCTGGGTTTCGCGTATCTGGCGTTTTTTACTTTCGACGGCGATTTCGGTATTCAATTCATTCTCACGAATGCGGCGCTCTTGCTCCACGGCGGCATTGCGGCGTTCATAGATGGCATCGTCAGCACACTTGAGAATTTGTTCACGCGCCTGTGCTTCCAAAGCCTTGGCTGCTTCTGGTGTAGGTTTGAGCGCCAGAAAATTCAAACCCAGCAATTCCACCCCCAATGCTTGTAACTCTTTACTGTCGCGCACCGCCATGCTGACTGCTGCGCCAAGTGTGTCAGCGGCTTTCAGGGCGTCACGCAGCGCCAGGCTTTGCAAGCCTTTGCGGGTCAGCACTTTGACAAGATTGACAATGCGCTGCGAGAGTTTTTGCGGGTCATCCGAGATGTATTGCTGACTCACAGGATTGATGGCGAAATTGAGCAAGGCCCCGACTTTTTGTGGCTCGCTGATACGGTACGTGACCTGCCCCTGCACCGTGACGGTCTGGAAATCAGCAGAATTTTCTTCAAAGATAAATGGTGTGTCCGTACTCGCCATGGGTATGGCCAGCATGGAAGTGGTAGGTGCATAGTAAAAGAAAGCCAGCCCTGCACCTTCGCGCCTGATTTGGCCGTTCTTGAATTGCAACACATACGTGGTGGGCTGAAATTTGATGAATTTGATGCTGAACATGGCATTTCCCTTTCTTTTTATGTGTCCTGAAGTGTTTTGCGGGTGCTAATTTTGACTTCGGTGTTATTTTCTATCTGCTTGAATACAAGGATAATCCACTTAATTTTAAAATGCAACTAAGTTAGTTGAATATTTTAACTAAGTTGAATGTGCTGGATTGCGTGATACAGAGACATCTGCTGTTTTTCGGAATATCTCTCTATAATCCCTATTCTGGACAAATTTTAAAAATAGGACATCCGGCATGCTCAACTGGCTTAAGCAACTCTTTACTTCGGTGGAAAAGCCTGAAGAACAAGTCCTGCCGGCACCGTCACATCCGGTCTATGTTGCGCCGCCAGTTATGCAAGACAGTGCGGAGTTGAAGAAGCAGGGGGACGATCATCTTGCCAGGGGCGATATGACGTCGGCCGCAACTTGCTATCGCAAGGCGATAGGGATGGACCCGGATTTTGCCAAGGCGCATAGCAATCTCGGTTTTGTACTGATGCAGCAAGGTAAGGCGGATGAGGCAGAAAGAAGCCTGAAGCAGGCGCTGGCGCTGGATCCAAAAAATGCAGATACCTGTTTCATGCTGGGTAATCTGGCCATCCTGTCGCGTAGCGATCTGGAGTCTGGCTGCCAGTATCTCCAGAAGGCCGTTGAGCTGATGCCAGATTTTGATGTCGCTTATCTTGACTGGCGCCGTTACATGAGTTTGCAAGGCAAGCTGGAACAGGTAAAGCAGTTCCTCATAGCTGGTATTGCCAGCGACCCCAACCATTGTGATTTCCAGAATTACCTGGGTAATATTTACCAGGATGAACAACAATTTGAACTGGCGATGGCGTGTTTTCAGCAAGCACTGACGATACGCCCGGATGATGTTGATGTGCTTGAAAACCTGGGCTTTGTCTTGTTCAAACAAAACCAGGTGTCGCAGGCAAACACTGCGTACGACAAGGCACTTGCTTTGCGGCAGCAGGTAATTGTTGCCGCACCAGATGATCTGGACTTGCATTACAAGTTGGCGACCTTGTTACTGGTGTTGAACAGACATCAGGAAGCGATTACCACCTTCAACCAAATTTTGAGTTTGAATCCTGGCTATGTTGAGGCCCGCCTGGGACGTGGATTGACCTCTCTTCTCATCGGTGAATTTGAATCTGGCTGGAAGGACACCAGGGACCTGGCCAGCTACGCAGCAATCGGCTATCCGGAATTCAAGCAGCCATTGTGGCTCAATGATTGTGACATTGGCGGCAAATCCATCTTGCTGTTTGCCGACCAGGGCTTGGGCGACACCATACAGTTTGTACGCTATGTAGAGCAAATCAAAAACCTGGGTGCAAGGGTCTATGTGCAGGCACATAGTTCACTTAAGTCTTTACTCAGTACACTGGCCCATGTGGATGTTGTTTTTGGTGAAGAAGACATCTTGCCTTTGTTTGACTATTGCTGCCCCTTGTCGAATGTGGCCTTGGCATTTAACACTAGTCTGGAAACCATACCTGCCAGCGTGCCTTATCTCCAGGCTGCAAAAGACAGAGTGGCCTATTGGGAAACGCAGTTGCGTGGTTTTCAGGTGCCGCGCATAGGGTTGGTCTGGTCGGGTAATCCCTTGTTCCGCAATGACAAGAACCGGTCTGTGCATCTGCAAAGATTGTCTGCCTTATTGATGGATGGAAGCCGGCATTTCTTTTTATTGCAAAAAGAAGTGAGAGCACTGGATGCACCGTTCATGGCCGGTCTGAAGAACGTGACTGACCTGGGACCGCAGTTAAACGACTTTGCCGAAACAGCCGCAGTCATTGCCAATCTGGATCTGGTCATTACCGTCGATACATCCGTCGCTCATCTGGCGGGTGCTTTGGGAAAACCGGTCTGGATACTGCTGCCTTTCGCCCCGGATTTTCGCTGGCTGCTGGACAGGAATGACAGCCCCTGGTATCCAACGGCACGGCTGGTCCGTCAGCCGACGATAGCCAATTGGGATAGCGTGATTGACGCTATCAGGTATGAACTGGATGTGGAATTTCCCAAATAAAAATCGTGCCCTGTTCAGTATTTAGTTAAACCAAATTTCTCCGCCATATCAGCAAATTTTGCAAAACCCGACAGAGATTTTGGTTCAGTTGAACACTAAACAGACGATTTTTTAATCAGCGCGAACAATAAATTTTGTTCGCCCGATTAAAATATAAGCAAATTATTTGATCAAGACGAGCATTGCCCTGAACACCTAAAAATGTTCAACGTCGAAAGCTATTTGTGTTCAGAAAATGGAATGACTAACGCCTCAAATGGTAACCAGTCAGCAAACCATCCCAAGCACTAAAATACTGAACAGATTTTGGTGCCGAGACATAAGGATCAACACCAGTCCACACCTCGTTTGGCGTGTATCCATGCAAATGCTGATGTGGCCTGATCAGGTTATACCAGGCCGTAAAATCGCTCAGCAAGCAGTCGAGCATCAAGCCATTGACAGGAACAGTCAGGTTCAATTTCTCTTTCAGCGTTAAAAAGAAACGCTCAATTCTTCCGTTCTGCCACGGCTTGCCCTGCGCACTGAATTCCTGGCGTATTCCTAACTCCCTCATACCGCGCCTGAATTTTTTACCGAAACACAGAGGCATTATCTGTACGAATGATTCTCGGCTTGCCAAATAAACTAATCGCATTTTTAATGCATTCAAGTATCTCAGTCGAAGTCGTCAATTCCAAACGCTGCAACAGCAAATTCATCTGCGTACCATGATCTACGACACCAAGAATAAAATGGTTCACACCATCCGCATCAAACTTCCCCGTACCATCCATACTAAGGCTACCAAACCAGCGCCGAACACTTTTTACTGAACACCGAATCCAGTACGAAAGTATATCCAAAACCCAGCAATAAATCACGTCAAAAAACTCATTTTCCATCAACATAAAACAAATAAAAGTAAAAAAATAACGCGCAATACTGAACACTCACAAGGCTTGATGACTGCAACGTTAGTGACAGCCGTAACCGCGTCATCAACGCCAGCAGCAGCGATGGCAGCAGCCAGCAATGGGACTACGACAGCGTGGGCAACGTCACCCCGTATGCCGAATTCAAAAACGGCCAGATCAGTAAAATGACCCGCAGCCGCTACGACCAGGCTGGCCAGGTCGTCTGGAGCCGCGTCGATGAAAACACCGGCACCCCCAAAGCCAGTATGCAAGAAACCACCAATCAATACGATGCAGCAGGGCATTTGCTGGCCAGCAGCCTGCACATGATTGACGACAAGGTCAACAAATCCTATCAATACCTGCACGACATCGACGCCACCGGACAAGAAAACCGCATCCGCGCCTATGGTGACGCCAATGGCAGCAGCAGCCTGGTCTACAACGCCAACCACCAATTGGTCACTGTCAACCAGGGCAAGGGCGATGGCAAAGACAGGGCAGAAATCACCAACTACCTCTACAACGCCGACAACCAGATACTCAGCAAAATCCATGATGATGGCAAACACGGCGTCGAAAGGATGGAATACCACTATACCAACGGCAATATCGAGGCCCAGACCGGGATAGACGCAGAAGGCAAAAACCAGAGCAAGATCGACACCGGCAACTACGCCCTGTTCCAGATGCTTGACGACAGCCACCCCGGCATCGTCAGCCGCTACACCATCAGGACAGGCGACACCCTGCAAAGCATCGCCAGCGCCGTGTATGGCACGTCCAGCCTGTGGTATTTGATTGCCGACGCCAATGGCCTGATGGCAGACAGCCATCTCATCGATGGTAACGTCATCACCATCCCGAATACGGCGCAGACAGGCAAAATCGACAGCAACCGCTTCAAGGTCTATAACCAGAGTGAGATAGAAGGCAGCAAAATGCCTAATCTCATCTTGCCAGGCGACCGTTGTGGTGCGCTGTCGCAGCTCATCGGCGTGGTCGTTACTGCGGTCGTGACCTTCTTTACCGGTGGTAACGCTGTCGTAGGTGCAATGGCTGGTAACGCCGCTACGCAATACTCAGCCGCAGCCTTCAATGGCCGACTGGACTGGGGTGACCTGTTCAAGCGCACCTTGACCGACGGCGTCGTATCCCTGTTTGACCCGACTGGTCTGGCAGTGGTGTACCGTAACCGGGATCTGAGCCATCCGCCGGGTTTTACCGATTCTGAATACAATTGGAAATCGACCGTCATTGCCGGTGCTGCCGCATACGTAGGCGGGCAACTGGCGAACGGCGCCTCACCACTGAGCGGCTCCACCTTTGGTGCCGTAGTAGGTCGCGCTGCCGTCACCAACGTGGTTAGTCAAGGCCTGTCCATCGCCGCCCACCAACAAAATGGCTTTGACTGGAAAGGCTTGGCCAAGGCTGGTGTCAGTTCAAGTGTCAGCTACGGAGTCAGTAACCTCGTAGGTCAGAGCCAATACGGCAGCGAGCGCTGGGATGCCATGCAAAGCGGCAAAACCTCAGCCGACCTGATGGCCTTGTCAGACAGCCAGCGTGACTGGAGTAACACCTTTGTGCGCAACGCAGCAGGTGATATCGCAGGTAATGTTGCCGGTGACGTGGTGACGACAGGCCGTCCGCACTGGCAAAGCGACATTGTTGGTGGCTTGGGCAGTGCCGCCGTTGCTGCGACAACGGATAAGTATGTTGAAGCGGACAAGACACGTAATAATGCTCTGGAACGGGCGTGGCAAGAACAAAATGCACCGGCCCAGTTTGGACCAAAATCTGACATCTTTACAAACTGGCGTGCTGCTGAAAAAGCAAAAGAAGATGCACGTATCTCGTTTGAGGCACAAGACGAAACCCGGCGCTTGAATCAGCTCGGGCCTTTGGGGAGTGGCGGGATGTCGATTGATGAATTGGCGGCGCTAGTAACGAATGATAAAGAGATTACAGTGCTTCCTGATGGCAGAATTCTCTTCCCAGATGGGCACATAAGAACGAATAGGAGTACGGGTTCTACAATTGCCAGTAACGAAAGCAACAATGCGACTGTCTACGGACAAAATCTCAATTTAATTCCATTAGATGATCCGAGTCCTAATACGTCATTGTTGTGGAAAGGGAGAGATAAATCTACGCAGCCATCCGCTATTGAAAAACTTGATAATGGAAATACTCGCTATCACTATCTTGATTATGCAGTAGATGTAAACGCCAACGGTGGGTATTCAGAAAAAGAAACACCGTTGAGCACCAGAGTTAAATTGCGTGACGGTATGTATGAAGTAATGGAAGAACGTCTTAAGATCGTTTCCGCAGCAGCGAACCCAATCGCAGAAGAGCGAACGCCATTAAATGACTTCCTGTTCCGTCGGGAAGATGGTTTGCGTAAAGGTGACTATGCTACTGTCAAAGCTGTATTTGACAGTTATGAAGATGGTTATCAATTACATGGAGACATGCGCCATAGAGCCGAAATCATGGCATATGGAAGAGCTTTAAACCCTGACAATCAATGGGGTAAAGTGCCAGACATGAAAACGCAGTTGTTAGTTTTAGGCAGTATTTCTGGCTTAACCGCGGCTGTAGCGGCCGCGCCAGCAGCCTGGTCTGCTATTAGTTATGGAGCACGTTACAGTAAGACTTTCGTTGTTAATGCTGTAACGCAAAGATCAATTGGATTTGCATTATTTGCTCAACCTGCTGTCGCGAAGATAGGCTTGGTTGTCGCAGACGTTGCTTCACAAGTACTGACAGACTCGAATGCACCTTCGCCAGTGGGAGAACTCGTTTTAGAAGCGAAGGAAGCGAAGAGTGCAGTTCAGGAAGTAAATGCGCTCAATCAAGCACGAAAGCTCAATCCATTAGTACTTGAAAAAGCACTTCCTGCAATTGAACAAGACGCTAAAAATACAAACTATGCCATCAATGAGTCCAGATTAGCTTCTGGCAATGTGCAAGCGGAAATGAATGTGCTTTCTGATGCAGCAAAGACTGATATTAAAGGACTAGGAACGGCAAACTCTTTTGCAAAAGTGGAACAAGAAGCTGCAAGAGATTCTGGGAGTTTTACGCGGACGTTGAACCAGGAAGGCAATCTGGGAGCGTCATCACTGAAAAATGATGCTGCTATCTTCAATGCGGAGGCAAAAACGGGTTCCGTTGTAATCCGCAATGAAGCTTCCGCTGCAAATAATGCTTTGGAAATAAGACAGGTTGAAAAAAATCTGGCGACAAACCAAGCGAATTTCGCCAATGGAGTGGATCGCTTAGAAAGTTCTGCTGCGGCGCAAGTCGCTAGAAATGAAAGTGCATTTGCTCGTGTTGAAATTGGAAATGTATCGAAACCAGATCAAATTCAAATAACACGAAATAAATTGAATGAAGATGCTGCAATTGCTTTCAAATCTGCAAACCTTGATGAGCAGTTAGAGATTGCTAAATTGCATAGTGGTAATGCACCGAAGGATATTGAGGGGCTATTGGAGCAAATGACCATCAAAGCACGTAAGGAAGCGAATGCAGCAAAGTTGAATTTTGATGGTTATGTACCCGATGTTTACAATAAATTAAAAACCAGTCTTGCAAATTATGAAACCGTCGTCAATCGAGGATATCCTTTTGGCTTTGAAAGCCTAGAAAAATTCAACGCATATAAGCAAACACTGAATGAAGCAGTCAGTAAATTTTCTGTGCCGATAAACGATATTCGTGTTCAGGGCAGTTCTGTGCATAAAGTGAATCCAGGTGATATTGACATTATGATTGCAGTTGATTCAGAAACTTTTGATTTGCTTGCCAGCGGATTTATCGACATTTCAAGTAATAATAATGTAACGAAGGAACTGATAAAAGAAGCTAGTAAAGGCAAAATACCCGGCCACCGTTTTATTACTGATGGAACTGAAAAACTCCGTTCCCCTGCTCAAGCAGTGTATGATTTGGTTCCGCTTAAGAGTCAAGTGACTTTGATAAAAAAAGGTAGCCCATTGTAGTGGTCAAGTATTTTCGGACACTGGGATAGGTTCTTTTTCTGCCATTTTTTGCTCATAGACACTGGGTGGCAGATTGCCCAGGGCAGAATGCAAGCGAACGTTGTTGTAAAAGCCCACAATA
>NZ_JBMPOR010000026.1:0-98639 GCF_049340265.1 Undibacterium sp. Di26W | reverse complement strand
CGAATTCCATAGGGGCCAGCGGCATTTGTCGCAATAACAGGCCGGATGTAAGCGTGCAATCTATTCCTGTAAATCATGATGCGTTTTTTACTTGGCAAATGGCGGCGTCCATGTAAGGTTCTTAGGGCATGTTGACCGAATTGATTGTGCAATAAAGTCTTGTCTATATCGAAATCCGTATTTTTACTATACTGTGTTTTCAATACTGTTTGCCGGGAAAAAGTTTATCGTTGATAAACATCCTCAGGTTTTTTTCCTATCGCCCTTGCCGACCACAAGTCGGCAGGCGGCAATAGTGGCGATCTGCTGCAAATAAAGAACAACTAAAGAGCAACTGTGGTTTTTCGGTGTTAAATTCGTAAACAAAAATGACATTTCTGAAAGTCATTGTCCTGGTCGCAGCGGAGCTGTCATGGTTCGCGACCACTTTGGGATTTTTTGCCCCTCTCGTCTGAAGAGCCCGCGGAGGCAGACGAGCTTCAAACATGAGAGAACACATGGAAGCTTTTTTACTTGCGTATGGCACTGAGTGGCTGAACCTGATCGTCCGCTGGCTGCACCTGATCACCGGCATCGCCTGGATAGGCGCCTCCTTCTACTTCGTCTGGTTGGATAACACGATACGCCCACCCAAACCCGGTTCTGATCTGGCCAACAAGGGCGTATCCGGCGAACTGTGGGCGGTGCACGGAGGCGGCTTTTACAACCCGCAAAAATACCTGGTCTCCCCCAAGGAATTACCGGAAGAACTGCACTGGTTCAAATGGGAAGCCTATTCCACCTGGCTATCAGGCTTCGCGATGCTGTTTATCGTGTATTACTTTAATGCGTCGGCGATGATGATAGACAAGTCCGTCGCCGACCTGACGAACTGGCAAGCCATAGGTATAGGCTTGGGTACCCTGCTGGTGGGCTGGACCGTGTATGACTTGCTGTGTCGCTCGCCTTTGGGCAAGCGCGATGGCCTGCTTGGCATCATCATGTTTGTATTTATTGTTGCCGTGGCTTATGTCCTGTCTAAATTGCTCAGTGGCCGTGCTGCCTATATCCACGTCGGTGCCATGATGGGTACGATGATGGTCGGCAATGTGTTGATGCTGATCATCCCCGGCCAGCGCAAGCTGGTCGAAGCCATGCAGCAAGGCAAATCGCCAGACCCGATACACGGCCAAAAAGGCAAGCAACGCAGCGTCCACAATAATTATTTCACCCTGCCGGTGCTGTTCATCATGATCAGCAACCACTATGCGATGACGTATAACCATGCCTATAACTGGCTGGTACTGGCCGTCATCATGGCTGCTGGCGTATCCATCCGCCATTTCTTCAACCTGCGTCACAAGGGCATTACCAATTGGGCTTACCCTGCCGTTGGCATGCTTTTGTTGCTGGCAGTCGCCATCGCCATCGCGCCCAAACCGCCAGTAGCTGCTGCTGTAGCCGCTGGCCCGGATGCCGCCGCAGTCCAGTTTGCCAAAGTGCAAACCATCATCCATCAGCGGTGCGTCGCCTGCCACGCGGCAGTACCTACCCAGCCCGGCTTTGCTGCCGCACCGGCTGGTATCAGGCTGGATACCGCTGAACTGATACACCAGAACGCCGTCAAAGTGAATATGCAGGCAGTGCAGTTGAAAGCCATGCCTATCGCGAATTTGACGCAAATGACGGAAGACGAACGCGCCGTCATCGGCGCCTGGTTTCAGGCTGGAGCCAAGTAGGCCCGGCAATACGTCAGCACAAAAGAAAGAACTCACCCATGAACCACTACCAACAACTCGACGCCTGGATCGACAGCCACTTTGATGAACAGGTCAGCTTCCTTCAAGAACTGGTACGCGTCCCTACCGATACCCCACCCGGCAACAATGCCCCGCATGCAGACCGCACTGCTGATCTGTTGCAGCACATGGGTATCACTGTAGAAAAACACGCCGTCCCCGACAATGAAGTCCAAGCCGCCGGCCTGCAAAGCATCACCAACCTGCTGGTACGCCGTGTGTATGGCCCCGGCAAGACTATCTTACTGAATGCCCATGGTGATGTCGTGCCCCCCGGTGAAGGCTGGACCAAGGCCCCGTATGGTGGTGAAATAGAAAACGGTAATATCTATGGCCGTGCCACGGCGGTCAGCAAATCTGACTTTTCTACCTACACCTTTGCCCTGCGTGCACTGGAAGCCATCGCCAAGCCTAAAACTGGCACGCTGGAATTGTTATTTACTTATGATGAAGAATTTGGTGGCGAAGTCGGCCCCGGCTGGATGTTGAAGCACAATCTGATCAAGCCAGACCTGATGATTGCCGCTGGTTTCTCTTACCAGGTCATCACCGCCCATAACGGTTGCCTGCAGATGGAAGTGACAGTGCATGGCAAGATGGCACATGCGGCCATCCCCGATTCTGGCGTGGATGCCCTGCAGGCTACCGTCAAGATCCTGAATGCCCTGTATGCGCAAAACACGCTGTACAAGCAAGTGACATCAAAAGTGGAAGGCATTACCCACCCTTACCTGAATGTCGGCACAATAGAAGGCGGCACCAATACCAATGTCATCCCTGGGCGTGTCACTTTCAAGCTGGACCGCCGCATGATCCCGGAAGAAAATCCGGCAGAAGTCGAAGCCACGCTACGCAAAATCATCAATGACACTGCCGCCAGCCTGCCCGGCATCAGCGTCGATATCAAACGCCTGCTGCTGGCCAATTCCATGCGCCCCCTGCCAGGTAATACACCTTTGGTGGATGCCTTACAAAAGCATGGTGAAACCGTATTTGGCGAAGCGATACTGGCATTGGGCACGCCTTTGTATACCGATGTGCGGCTGTTTTCGGAAGTGGGTATTCCTGGTGTGATCTATGGCGCGGGGCCACGCACGGTGCTGGAATCGCATGCCAAGCGGGCTGATGAAAGATTGAACCTGGAGGATTTGAGGAAGGCGACCAAGGTGGTGGCGCGCAGTTTGGTGGATTTGTTGGGGTAAGGTAGGGATAGGACTATTGATCAACGGTAGTCATGTGTAGCTGTAGGTTGGGCCGGGCCTCGCTAGGCTACGCTTTATCAGTCCAACATAGGGCCTTTGAATAACGTATTCGCTAATTAACGTCGAACCCAAGACCTCTCACCACAGAGACACGGAGACACAGAGGAAAAACGGAGAAGTGCCAGTCGATGAACTGACAATCATAATATCGTCCTTCCTGCGAAGGCAGGAATCTACCGGGCTAGCGCTCTAGTGTCTGTCGTTGTATGCCGTACTTTGATTAAAACGATTGCCCTTCGTAGGTACAAGCCGGGCCGAGACCCGGCCTGGTTCCACGAAGGGCAATCGTTTCAATTAACGACAACTATATGCAACGAACGCCGCTGGAGCGCCAGCCCGTACGCGGGAGAGACGAAATGACGAATACGTGTTTGATAAGCACAGTGTTGGGCTGATAAAACGTAGCCCAACCTACAACTGGCCGGGGATAGCCCGGCGGCTACTCACTTTTCTTTTCTTGCAAAGAAAAGTAAGCAAAAGAATGCGCCCGCGGCGTCGCATTCCACTGCGCCGCTTGCAAGCGGCTTAGATGTTAGCAGCGCAAAGCATGCTTTGCGAAACCCTGCCAACATCCCCTTCGGGGTCCCCGTTTGTGCGGTACAAAAAATGGGAAGGTCCGAAACTCGCTTCGCTCAGACACCGGCCCTTCTCTTTCCATTTTCTGTACCGCACAAACGGCATCGCCACAGCGGAACTGCAAAGATCAAAAGCAACTGCAACATCAAAAGCAGCCCCAACGTCAAAAACAACGACAATCCCAAAACCAAGGTTGATTGACGGTATTCAGTTCAATTTAAATTCCGGCTGCATTGACGTTGCTGTTGATGTTGCTTTTGACGCTGTCTTTGACTTTAATCCGCTTGGGACAATGTAATTTGTGCGTCACAGAAAATGGAATCAGAAGAGCCGATGTTTGAGCGCAGCGAGTTGCGGATCTTCCCATTTTTTGTGATGCACAAATTATGCTGAAGCGCAGCGTAAGCACCCGAAGGGCGAGTCTGCGGTCGCCTTTCTTTGATTCCGTTCTTTGGCGAAGCAAAGAAAGGAATTCGGCCGCCGGGCCGAGACCCGGCTTGTGTCCACAAAGGGCGATCGCTTCAATCAAAGTACGGCACAAAAACAGCGCCGCTGGAGAGGCAAAATGACGAATACGTGTTTGATAAGCACGGGGTTGGGCTGATAAAGCGTAGCCTAGCGAGGCCCGGCCCAACCTATAACTCCTGGATTCCTGCCTTCGCAGGAATGACGATATTATGATTGCTGCGACTCAAAAACAAGCGCCTCGGGCCAAGGAAAAGAAACGCTCCTTACTTCTTATCAGACCACAAAGTCCCCCCTGACGCCCAATCCTCCCGCTTCACCTCCTGGATAATAATATCCACTACCTCTGCCGAACAGCCCAGTGTCTGGCAACTAACTTCGGTCACTGCTTTGACAAAGGCACGTTTTTGTTCCAGCGTGCGGCCTTCAAACATTTGTACATTGATGGTAGGCATGGTGTGTCCTTATGAAAATACGGGCGGTTCAAATTGATGGAGTAGCCAGCATCATAAGTCAGTTATTGCAGAATTTCACGTCTGGCGTTGATGCACGCATTTGCCGGCCGCATAGGTTGCCGCCACAGTGCGGTCGTCGCCCAGCAAGGCCAGTGCAAACAATAATTCATCCAGGCTTTCTGTGTGACTGGTACGGCGTGCCAGCAAGGGAGTGGCTTGCGGGTCGAGTACGATGAAATCGGCTTCGGCATCCATGACGAAATTGCCTATCGTACCTTCCAGCTGCATGCTGCGTGCGCCACCCAGGGTGGCCAGATAAAACATGCGGAAGGCGGGCAAGTAGGTGCCGCCCAGGCGTGCCATTTTGTAGGCTTCATTCATGGTGCGCAACATCGAGAATGAAGTGCCGCCGCCGACATCTGTTGCCAGTGACAGGCTGACCTGCTGGGCATCGGCACGCTCGAAATTGAACAGCCCACTGCCAAGAAAAAGATTCGAGGTCGGGCACAGGGCTGCTGCAGACTGGGTTTCTGCCATGCGCGCGCGATCTGCATCATCGAGCCAGATGCAATGCCCGTACATGGCGCGCGGACGCAGCATGCCGTATTGGTCATACACATCCAGGTAACTGCGGGCCTTGGGGTATAGCGCTTTGACCCAGGCCACTTCATCCGTATTTTCTGCCACATGGGTCTGCAAGTACGTGTCGGGATAGGCTTGCGCCAGTTCACCGGCCAGCTGCATTTGTGCATCGCTGGAAGTCGGTGCAAAGCGCGGCGTAATGGCATACAGCTGGCGGCCACGCTTATGCCATTTCCTGATCAATGTCTCGCTGTCGCGTATGCCGCCCTCTGCGGTATCGCGCAAAAACTCGGGGCAGTTCCTGTCCATCAAGACCTTGCCGGCCACCATGCGCAGATTGCGTGCTTCACTTTCGGTGAAGAAGGCTTCTACCGATTCGGGATGCACGGTGCAATACACCATGGCTGTCGTCGTGCCGCAACGCAGCAGTTCATCAATGAAGAAAGCTGCCACATCAGCACTGTGATGGATGTCGGCAAACTGACGCTCGGTCGGGAAGGTATAGGTCTCCAGCCACGGCAGCAAACCCGGCGCTGGCGAGGCGATCATGTCGGTTTGTGGATAATGGATATGGGTATCGATAAAACCCGGCAGTATCAGTTTGCCACGGTAATCGATGACTTCTGTCCCGGCTGGCAGGCTGGTATGCAATTGCGCATAGTCGCCGGCTGCCTGAATTTTTCCCTCATTCACGATTAACAGGCCATCTTCATGCCAGGCATAGGCCTGATCATGAAAAGCCGGGTCGTGTTTGAAATGCAGCACACTGGCGCGATAAGCCTGCAAGCCAGTTTGGTTCAAATTGCCTGATGAAATGGCAGTCATACTAGGGGTCTTTCGTGAAAGTCTGTCTTGCGGGCGCAAGCAAACCGGAAAAGTTTAACGCTTAGCCAGCGAGTGGCACGCATCTAAGGCCTGTTATTCTGTATTGCTTACAGACTGATGCTGACCTGCCGGTGCCCCTATCCTGGCAAGCACGCGCGCAAGTTGCTTTTGCTGATGCAGTTCATGCTCTTCCCATACCTGCAAGAGTTGCGCAACAACGGATGCCGCAATCACGGCCGGTTGTTTGCCATTGATACCGGCTAAGCCTATGGGGCACACCATGTCATGCAAGCGCGTGGCTGGTATGCCACGTTCACACAAACGGCGTTCAAACTGCGCACGCTTGGTTTGTGAGCCGATGAGGCCAAACCAGCACACATCATGGCGTCGCAGAATATGTTCGGACAGATTCTGGTCGAGTGCATGACTATGCGTCATCACCAGAAAGGAAGTATTCGGCGCCGCAGTATCAATCAGGGCCTCTGGGCTATCGGTAGCTTCCACTGTGACATTTTCCGCCAGTCCGGTCGGGAACATGTCTTCACGCTCATCCACCCAGGTAATGCGGCAAGGCAAATCAGCCAAGGCGTGCACGATGGCAGCACCGACATGGCCAGCGCCAAACAACATCAGGTGGGCACGATAAGCGAGGCAAGCCTCAAGCAACCAGCGCCGCCCTATCGTATCTGTCAGTACCTGACAGGGATTTTGTGTGTCTATCTGCATGGGCAATGTGACTGGCCAGGCCGAACCACTCAGATACCGGCCATCGACATCGCACAAGGTCGGTGTGCGCACACTATCCAGTGCCAGTAAGCGCCAACTATCCTGGCCTGCACGCCAACGCTGGTTCAAGTGATGGAAGGCCGCGGCGTCTGGTTGCACCCGTTCAAACACCAGGTGCACGACGCCGCCGCAGCACTGACCCAGGCTGGGGCCTAGCGGGAAGCGTTCACGCCTGCGTTGGGCGGCAAGTTCTGCTTCCGGCATGGCCAGCATGCTGCGGGCGATCTCTATCGCCTTCATTTCAAGGTGGCCGCCACCTATGGTATCGAATAACTCATCTGCCGTGACCAGCATCTTGGCACCCGGTTCACGCGGGCCTGAACCCAATACCGTCGCAACCGTCACCAGGATCTTTGGTGCCGGGTGGCTGACGACAGCGTTTAACCAAAGCTTCATGACAGGTTCACTTAGTTGATCAGGGGGCAGTACCAGTGGACTGTAACAATTGAAAACAAAGTGCCTTCCGCTTGCGCGACGACCATGGCTGCGTTGCAAATGCTCGCGATAGTTCACTATCGCTCCGCTTTGCGCCTTGCCCTGATCGCCGGGCAAGCGTCTTTCACTTCTGTTTCAACTGTTACAATCCACTGAGGGCTGTTACAGTCCACTGGCAATATCGGCAGCAGCCAGGTCTTCCACTGCATTGATGGCCAACAAAATCGCTTCGCTGGTTGCAGGGGCGTTCAGTGGCGGATTGTAACGATAATCGCCGACACTGGCAATGGCATCCCTTATCGCAAAGAAAACCGAGAATGGCAACAGCAAAGGTGGTTCACCAACCGCCTTGGACCTGTGTATGCTGTCCTGCACATTGCTATTCTGGTACAGGCTGACGCGAAAATCTTCAGGACAATCCGATATCGCCGGTATCTTGTAAGTCGAAGGTGCATGCGTCATCAGCTTGCCACCCTTGTTCCACCACAATTCTTCGGTTGTCAGCCAGCCCATGCCCTGGATGAAGGCACCTTCGACCTGGCCGATATCAATCGCCGGATTGAGCGAATTACCGGCATCGTACAGGGCATCGGCACGCAAGAGTTTCCATTCACCGGTCAGGGTATCGACAATCACTTCAGATACCGAAGCCCCATAGGCGAAATAAGAAAACGGATTACCACTCATGGTCTTTGGATCCCAATGCAGGCCGGGCGTCGCATAAAAACCATCGGACCATAATTGCACCCTGGCCAGGTAGGCTTTTTGCACCAGCGCTTCAAACGGGATATCCAGGCCATTGATGCTGACCAGGCCCGCCGCAAAGCGCACTGCTGCCTGTTCACCACCATAGGTCTTTACTGCAAATTCTGCCAAACGCTGGCGCAGGGTATGCGCGGCATTTTGCGCCGCCTTGCCGTTCAAATCAGCGCCGGTGGAGGCTGCGGTGGCCGAGGTATTTGCGACCTTGCTGGTATCGGTGGCGGTGGTGCGCACCTGGTCCAGGTTCAGGCCCAGTTCATGCGCCACTACCTGGCAAACCTTGGTATTCACGCCCTGCCCCATTTCACAACCGCCGTGATTCACCAGCACCGAACCATCGGTGTAGATATGCACCAGTGCACCCGCCTGGTTCAGATGGGTGACGTTAAAGGCAATACCAAACTTCACCGGCGTAAAAGCCAGGCCTTTCTTCAATACCGGGCTATGGGCATTGAAGGTTTTGATGTCAGCCCGGCGTTGCTGGTAATCGCTGCTGACTTCCAGCTCGGCCACCAGTTCATGAATAATGTTATCGACGACTTTCTGGCCATACTGGGTGATATTGCGGCCTTCGGCATCGTTGCGGCCATAGAAATTGATTTTGCGTATATCCAGTGCATCCCGATTCAGGTTACGGGCGATTTCATCAATGATGTATTCAATCGCAATCGCACCTTGCGGGCCGCCAAAGCCACGGAAAGCTGTATTCGACTGGGTATTGGTCTTGCCGCACATGGCCAGAATATCGACATCACCAAGGTAGTAAGTATTGTCGAAATGGCAGACCGCACGGGTTGCTACCGGGGCCGACAAATCGGCAGAAAAACCGGCACGCGACACCATCTCAACTTTGGCGGCAATGATGCGGCCCTGGTCGTCATGGCCGACTTCATATTCATAGTGGAAGCAATGGCGCTTGCCGGTAACCATCATGTCGTCATCCCGGTCGGCACGCAGTTTGACTGGCCGCTTCAGGTGGGCGGCAGAAATTGCCGCCGCCGCTGCCCACAATGCAGACTGTGATTCCTTGCCGCCAAAACCACCACCCATGCGACGGCATTCCACCACAATGTTGTGGCTGTGCACGCCCAATGCATGGGCAACCACGTGCTGCATTTCGCTGGGGTGCTGGGTAGAACACAAGACCAGCATGCCGCGGTCTTCTTTGGGAATGGCGTAGGAAATCTGGCCTTCGAGATAAAACTGTTCTTGTCCGCCCACATACAGTTCACCTTTGACGCGGTGCGCTGATCTTTCAAACGCCAGTTGCGCATCGCCACGTTGCAAATGCATGGGCGGCACGACGAAAGACTGGGCTTGTCGGGCTTCTTGCGGCGTCAGTATCGCCGGCAATTCTTCATAGACGATCTCGGCCTTGCGTACAGCGCGACGGGCATTGTCATGGGTATCGGCCACCACGATGAAAATGGGCTGCCCTACATATTCCACCAGCCCTGCGGACAAAATCGGGTCATCATGAATGATGGGGCCACAATCATTGGTGCCGGGTATATCTTTGGCGGTGTACACCGCGACCACGCCGCGTGCGTTTTTTACTGCATCAAAATTCATGGACAGGATATGTGCATGTGCCTTCGATGACAGCCCCAATGCGGCATGCAGCGTACCTTGCAGTTCAGGAATGTCATCGGTATACCGCGCTTCACCGAGTACATGCAAAATTGCCGATTCATGCGGATGTGATTTGCCAACTTCGGCCCAGCCTGCTTCCGTCTGGGCCGGGTTTTTATCTGTCAGAAAAGCTTCAGTTTGGGTGTTCATGTTTTCTCCTGAGCTTATGCCGTGACAGATGCAAACACGTTCACGGCCTGCAATGTCAAAGGGGCCGTGGTCCGAGTTTCCAGCCAGAAGCGACGCAAGAGATTTTGTGCCGTCTGCATGCGATAGGTATTGCTGGCGCGCATATCGGTTAGCGGTGTGTAATCCTGTGCCAGCAAGGCCATGGCCTGCTTCAAACTGGCTTCATTCCAGACCTGGCCATTCAATGCCGCTTCTGCCAGTGGTGCGCGGCGTGACGTCGCGGCCATGCCACCAAAAGCAATATGCGCATTGCGCACGATGTCGCCATCCAGCGTGATGGCAAACGCAGCACAGACGGCAGAAATATCCTGGTCATAACGTTTCGCCAGTTTATACGTGCGGAATTGCTGTCCGGCTTTTGGCAGGGGAATATGCAGGGCTTCGACAAACTCGCCTGGCTGCATATCCTTTTTCATGTAGTCGAGATAAAAATTTTCCAGCAAAAGCACACGCTGGCCATGCACACTGCGCAAGACAATTTCTGACCCCAGGGCTATCATCCACGGTGCCGAATCACCGATAGGTGAACCATTTGCGACGCTGCCGCCCAGGGTACCGGTATTGCGTATCGGTTGTGAGGCAAAACGCTGCCACATCTCGGTCAGCTCGTCCGGATAATGCTGGCAGGCTGCTGTATAAGCGTCATTCAGCGATACGGCCGCACCGATCTCCAGCTTGCCATCCCTTACGCTGATGTGCAGTAAGTCGTCCACTTCACGCACATAAATGATATCGCCCAGATCGCGCATTTGCTTGGTGACCCACAGGCCAACGTCGGTGGAACCTGCCAGTATAGTCGCCTGTGGATGGTCGGCGCGCACCTGCGCCAGTTGTTGCAGCGTGCGTGGTGCATAGAAAGTCTGGCCATCTGCGCTGTAGGTGAACATCTCGCCACGTTGCAGACCTTGCAGGCTGTTGCTGACAGCGGCGCGATCAAATCCAGCCGCGGGCAATTCACCCATGCGTTTGGCGGCGTCAATGATGGGGCGGTAGCCGGTGCAACGACACAGGTTACCGGACAGGGTTTCGTCGATTTCCTTGCGGCAGGGGGGCGTGGTCTTATCTTCTTTTTTCAGGTACAGACTCCACAGCGACATGGCAAACCCGGGCGTGCAAAAGCCGCATTGCGAGCCGTGGCATTCGACCAGGGCTTGCTGAACCGGATGTAGATCACCGTTTTTTTGCTGCAAGTCTTCGACGGTAAACACAGCCTTGCCATCCAGCGTGGGCAAGAATTGTATGCAGGAATTGACGGACTGCAATTCCAGCTTGCCCTGTTTCAATTCACCGATGACCACAGTACAGGCACCGCAATCCCCTTCGGCACAACCTTCCTTGGTGCCGGTGCAATGTCGGTCTTCGCGCAAATGCTGCAAGAGCGTGCGCGTTGGTGCCGCATCCTCAACCTGCTGGATTTGGCCCTGAAAATAAAAACGGATGGGGTCAGACATGAATGCTCCAGAATGAAATTCTTATGCAATGAGGTTAGCATCCGTGGTGCTGAATCCTATACGTACAGCATGATGTTGACTATCCACGCCCAAAAATATGAGCGCAGAGCCGGGGGAGTGCAGTTGTAACTCAGTTACTACTCAGTTATTAGTATAGGCAGTTTGCCGGTCTTCGTCCAAAAGCGGCATTGTTTTCATTTCAACAAGTCCGCGCACCCCTCCCCATTCTGGAGCAGCTACAGCATGCCTGTATTCAATGTGCAAGAACAGTGCCGGATAGTTCCCTTTCCACGGTTTTGATGACACGGGCGGCACGAGCGCGTTCGCTTTCACCAGTGACGACGTCGACCGGTAAATCCGGCGTAATACCCATGACTTCATCGCTGCCATCGGCGCGCAGGCGTACACAGTCTGGAGCCTGGAAACTCAGTTTTGAATGCGGTAACACAATCGCCCTGATGGCTTGCATATTGCCGCAGCCAGACCCACCGGTGATGGTACCCAGGGTTTTTACCACGGCGTTGTCTTTCAGGATGGCAACAAAAGCTTCGGCAGCCGAACCGACACCACGGTCGGTCAGTACATACACGGGGCCGGTCCAGCTACCCCTGTACTTGTCCACATTGGCGGCCCAGTACATGCGGCTAGCGTAGCTGGTTTCTGCATCCGGCGACACTGGCAGGTAAGCATAGGGGCCGCTGGCAAAGCCGACTTGCGCCAGATTGGAGCATCCACCGGCATGCCACGGTCTTTGCTCTTGCCATACCCAGGACAGGTCACAAGACCTGGCAGACATAGCTGCCCGGGCCTGTTCAAACATGGCAATGGCAGCCTGCATCATGCTGCGCTGTGTGGTATTGGCAAAGTTGGGGTCGTCATACGCCTTGCGCATGCTTTGTAATTCTTCTTCCAGATACGCCTGCGCAATCGGGCCTGCTGCCATCCACAAGGGGGCTGAATGCACGGCACGGGCTGTCAACAGCCTTGCGCTCCAGTCGCCGAAATCATTGCCGCCGCCATTCCCACCGACATCGATTAGCAGCGCCTGCGCGCCAGCCGCTTTGATGCGGAGCAGATGTGCAGCCAGGACTTCAAACCAGGCATCTGCCATCGCGTTTCTGAGCTGCTTTGCATTGATGCCGTGTTTGGCGGATGTCAGCGTCTCCCAGGCCTGCGTGCACAAGCCCGGATATTCTGCTTCACGAAAACGTGGAATGCGTACTATGCCCAGTTTGTTCCCCTGCTCAGTGCGGATGATCCCTGCCCGGAATGCCTGCGTCACCCCATCCGACAACAGGGTAAAACCGGGCAGGCTTTCAAACGGCAATGAAAATGGCACGCGACTGCTGGAGCCGACACCGATGGCGGCACAGGCGTTTTCCATGTCCATGTTTTCAATCGCGACGGCGGGCGGCTCACTTTCAGTCGTGCCAGGTGGAGTCAGTGCCGTATTCGGACGGGCGATCAGGCGCAAATGCCCGTCATGAAACGCATCGATAAAATTGCGCAGCACCGCTTTCGCCTGTTCATCGTTTTCTGCCAGTGCCAGGGCCTTGCGTGTATACGCATCCAGTTGAGGCAGATTAATTTTTCCCTGCGGGCTGGCAAACCATGCCAGGTTTGCATACTGCGTTTGCAATTGCTGTTTTAGAAACGCATAGTCAGCCTGCCATGCATGGGCATCAAAAGCCGTCACCAAAGGCGGTGCAACTGTTGTTGCCATGACTTCGGCAGCAGGTGCAAGGGAACAGCCAGCAGCCACCAGGGCCACAGCCAGAACCAGCTTGCAGGTCTCGTCACTCTTCATAAAAATACTTATCCACATGGCGCTCGTCTCATCAAAAACCCTTCATAGGGTAAAGGAACTTTAAAGCTAAAATGCCTGTCTGTCTTTCCTGCAATGAGCGTTTTTCCTTGGCTTAGCGTCTATACTCTTTTTGCGAGACCTGATATGCACACCGGGCTTAATCTCCATCTTTCCAATTACCAGGCTGGTCTCTGTCTGAAAGAGCACGTACACGACGAAACCCTGTTTTGTCTGGTCATAGGTGGAAGCTATCAGGAAACCATACGTTCCCGGGTTTCTGAACATGGACAGGGCGACTTGCTGGTATGCCCGCATGCCACACCGCACGCGCAACAGATTGGCAACAAGGGTGCCCGCAAATTGATTTTTGCACCTGCCCAGATGTCCCTCGATTACCTGGCCGGACATGGCATACGACTGGACCAGGCCCCTTTTTCACGCGCCGGGCATTTTTTGCAACTGGGTACCAGGCTCATGCATGAATTGCAGAATGACGACCCTTACACCAACCTGGCCAGGGAAGGTCTGGTGCTTGAGCTGATTGCCACGTTTGCGCGTGCGCATGAAACCCGCCTGCAGCCAGATGTGCCGCCATGGCTGAACACTGTTCGCGACTATATCCATGCCCACTATGCGCAAAGCATCACGCTGGAACAACTGGCGCAGGAAGTAAGACACCATCCGGTGCACCTGGCGCGAGAATTCAAACGGTATTACGGCTTGACCATAGGTGAGTATCAGCGACGAGCAAGGGTGGACCTGGTAGCACGCCTGCTCAGGGAAGGCAGACTGCCACTCTCGGAAATTGCATTGAGCTGTGGTTTTGCCAGCCATGCCAATCTGTGCCGCACTTTCAAGGCCGCGTATGCGATGACGCCATCAGCCTATCGCCTGCTATTCTGACAATCTAACAGCTTGATATTCTGACCGTGCATACGTGGTAACTTCAGGCCTTGATATAGTCCACGTGGCGAAAGCGCAAAGCTGACCAGTCTTCATCAATGGCCACCATGCGCACAGAATCAAAGCCGGCGGCACGCAAGACATCCCAGCCGGTGTCGCGGTTAAATTCACATTGATAAAGTTTGGAGGTCTTTTTGGGATAGGCAAACCACAACAGGGCATCGTCCTTGGCGAGCTGGCTCAGCTTCAGCGACAGCTCGTCCAGTTCTTTTTGCTTGCTGACAAAGGCCAGCGAAAATTCACACTGCTTGGCGGACGACAGCTTCCTCAGTACCTTGACACCGGTCAGGGCGGCAATTTCAGGCTCAAACGAATCCGGTGCCTGCAACACCAGGATTTCGCTTTGTGTCTTCAGATTGAGTTTTTGAAAGATGACTGACATGCAGTTGCCCTCCTACATTGATAGTTGCTGGCCCAGAATGCGGATTTCTTTCATCATCAGATAATTCGGCAAAAACCGCCAGGCCGCAAGTCCGGCGATTACCGGCAACATCCAGTACACAATCGCAAAACGGAAAAATAGTGGAATACCTATCGCTGCGATACCAATCAATACCTGCATTTCAGTACCGGTCCAGCCTTCATTTTCAACCCGCCTGACCGTCAAAGTATCTACCAACATGCTCAATTTGGCAACGTTGCGTTCTACCCTGGTAGCAGCTTTCTTTGCTTCCTGCCATGGTAGTTCGGTGCTGGCAGAGGCGTGCAATCTTTCCAGCAACGCTTCATAGCGCTCAATCGCCGCCCGCAAATCGGTGGCTGCAGTATCTAACCACAGGTTGCCGGTAGCCGCAGACCTTATTGCCCTGATGCTGGCCTGCACTTCCTGCCGTATGGCCTCGGCCTCTTCATGATCTGCGGTGCGCTGCCAGGCTTCGGCCTTTTGTTGCCGCTCCACCGCTTTCTGTGCATCCGGCAACATGGCTTCCAGCACCAGTAAGGATGCCACCGGCATCTGTTCTATCTCTCCCAGCACGGATAACCACGGGCAATAGGCCTGCATGCCGGCATAGGCAACCATCAGACGCTTGCGCAGGCGTTCCGGCCAGCGTGCATCATAGGCCAGCGCCAGCACGCGCGCATGCAGCTTGTAGAGCGGGGCATTGTCGTTGGTTTCCAGACCGTACAAGAGTTTGTCTATGTTTGAATATTCACCGGGCAAATGCTTGCTGGCATGTTCTTTCATCAGCTTGTGGGCATCGTGCCAGGCATGCTGAATCTGCCTGCAGCAATCCTGCCATTTCTGCACGATGCTGGCGACTTCCTTGTTACCGGCATCGGCATAGGCTTCCAGCACGCTGTATGAATAAATCTGGTGCAACCGTTTACCGGCCTCTTCGTCTCCCTTCAGGGACTTGTTGGCATACGTCAGGATACCTGGCAATTCTATGGTTTCGCCGCGCCAGACTGGTGGTATGCCGGGTGCCAGGTGCAAAATCAGGCGCAGCAATTGCACGTCGACCGAGAGCTTTTTGTCTTCACGCAAAGCCAGCAAGATCCGCACGGCATTCTGGTCTTTTTGCACATCGCGGAACCAGGCCAGCAATTGCGCGTTTGAGATATCCCTGACGCCATCGTCCCAGTTACGGGCCAGCCCGACTGCCAGTTGTTCCTTGGAATGGCAGATATCACGGCCTATGTGATACGGTTCGCGAAAACCGCCCATGGCTATGGTTTCTACCGCATCCGGCAGGCTGCGGTCACGTGCCAGCCAGCGCAGGATATGTGTTTCATCCCACCTGGCCTTGGGGTCGCGCAACAGCAGGCCACGCAAGAGCTTGCGCAGATAAGGGTCGCTCACCGCGTGCAATTCGATCTCACGCGTGGTCAGGTGATGCAGGATGACGGCTTCTGACAAATCGGCAAATGGATGCTGACCCAGGGCCAGTTCCAGCAAGATCATGCCCAGCGCCCAGTAATCGGCCTTGACATCGATCATGCCGGACAGGCTTTCTGGCGAGGCATACGGCAGGGTGCGCGCCATGCCGGTCAGTCTTTGGGTGGCGTCCAGCACGGATGAAATACCAAAGTCGGTGAGTATCAGGTCCAGCGGTTCTTGCGTGCGTATCAGGATATTTTCTGGCTTCAGGTCACGATGGATCAAGCCCGCCGCATGCACGCTGGCAATTGCCGTTGCCAGCTCACGCACTATGCTTTCCAGCACGGCAGGCGTGGGCTTAGCCTTTTGTGCCAGTTGCCGCAATGAACCCAGTTCGCAATATTCCATGAGTTCATACGCATGACCTTCAGACACGCCTGCTTCCAGCACAATCACACAATGCTCTGGCGGGATGGCTTTCAGTCTTTCCCTGACTGCTGATTTGGCGTAGATGCCGTGACGATAAATTTTCGCCACATGCAGCAAGTCACTGGCCCGTTCTTGTACCAGCAAGAGTTCTGCCTCTGCCCCCTGGGTAGGCAAAGGGCGCACGATCTGGTAACGCTCACGCAGGGCTACAGGCAGGGCAACCAGGCTTTGGATTTGCCCGGCATCGACTGCCTTTGGCGGGTTTTGTGTATTTTGTTTACCTTGTACCGCCATCAGTGGCCGGTTGCAATACAGGCATAGTGTACTAGCCGGCGGATTGCTTTGCGCGCAATCTTCATAGCCACAGATGAGATCGACAGATGGCTCAGTTGCCACCTCAGTTGCTGCATTCTTTGCTGCATTCTTTGCTGCATTCTTTGCTGCATTCGCCGCTGCCTCTGAACCAGTGCTGGCCTGCGCTATATTGATCTCCACAGGTGCAGATTTTTTCTCCATCAAATCGATGCCGGACAACAAAGTACCGCATGCGCAGCGCATGACTTCTGGTGCATTCTCGGTTTCGCATGCTGGGCAGCGGCGTACATACACAGGATTCACTCAGGGCCTCCAGCTGACACTGTCCAGTTTCAGGCCACGCTCGGCACAACGCTGCTCCAGGGCTTGCATGTCGCCACGCGCCGGTATGCCGACATACCAGACCCGCTGGCCGTCTATCATGGTTTGTATGCGTTTGTCCTGTTCATCAATAGGCGCATCGACATAGGCCTGCATGCGCGCCCTGCCACGGTCAGACAATAACACCAGCGGCTGGTTGGATGAGCCACGCCATGCCTGGGTCAGTGGTTTGTTGTCGATAAAGGGTTCGGGGATCAGGGCATCGAGTTTTTGCAACAAAGCAGCCTGCTTTTTTTGCAGCGTCGCCAGTGGATAACCACTATAACAAAGGATGTCTAAATCCTGTGCCGTGCTGGCACGCCATTGCTGCAAGCCATCCAGCAAGGCGTGCAATGCCTGCGGCTGGTCAAACGGTTCGCCACCAGAAATGGTAATGCCATCGACCTGTCCGGCGCTGACTTCGCGGCACCAGTTGAGCAGGCTGGCGACGCTCATTTCCTTGCCGGAATCCGTCGCCCAGGTATCTTGCGACACACAGCCCTTGCAGCCTATGCCACAGCCTTGCAGCCAGATTCCTATGCGTCGTCCCGGCCCCAGTACGGTGACCGGGAAGTGCGCTTTGTTGATGGCTATCTTCATGCTAATTGCAGGGTCAGGCTGATGACTTTATCGGTTTCGCTGATGGCGGTGACGGTGACGCGCTGCTTACCTTCCAGCTCTTGCTCAAACAGGGCGCGCGACAGCGGGTTGATGAAATTCGATTCCAGTTGATTGCCAACCCCGCGTCCGCCATTGCTCAAATCCCGCGTACAACGCAGCAATAGTTCATCACGCACGCTGGCGGGCATGGCCAGTTGCAGGTTCAATTCTTCCTGCAGGCGGCGCGCCACATTGCGCAACATGCCATCAAAAATCTTGCCTGCGACTTCGGCAGAGATAAAATTGAAGACGACAATATTGTCACCGATGCGATTCAATAATTCTGGCCGCGACAGCTTGAACTTGAAGTAATTGCCTATGGCCTCACGCACCTTGAATTCCACCGTCTCATAGCTATCACCGGGCTTTACGTTCTGGCTGCGCTGGCCCTGTGCATCTTCGACATAAATACCCAGGTTTGAAGTAAAAATCAGTATGGTTTCAGAAAAATAGGCGGTGTCACCGCGCCCATCGGTCAGGCGACCATCTTCGAGTATCTGCAAGAATTTATCGAGTATGCGCGGATGAGCTTTTTCGATTTCATCAAACAAGACCACGGAAAACGGTTTTTGCCTTACCGCGTTGGTCAGCTCGCCACCGGCATCAAAGCCGACATAACCTGGCGGTGCGCCGAGCAATCTGGCGCTGGTATGTTCTTCGGCAAATTCACTCATGTCAAAACGCAGATAGGCGCGCTCATCACCAAACACCAGTTGCGTAAGCGTCTTGGCGAGTTCAGTTTTACCCACACCAGTGGGGCCGGCAAAGAACAGAACGCCACGCGGACGGCTGCCGCCTGAATGCGCCTGCGCACCGGTCATGCTCATGACAGAGCGCTTCAGAATATCCAGGGTCTTGACGACTGCCGGATGCTGGCCCTTGACCCGCTCTTCAATAAAGACATGGGCATCACGAATTTTTTTACGCAAATAATCCTTGCGCCATGGATTGTCCAGCGCACCGACCTTATAGCAGCGCACGGCATCTTCTATATCGGCAATACCAAGTTTTTGCCGGTCTGCCAATTCGGTGATATCCGACAAGGCAGACAGGGACATGCCTTCGGTGCCTTCGGTAAAACTTTTGACAAACTGGGTGCGTACAGCGGCATCGGCCTTGTCATACCCAAGAAACAAGGGTGCCAGTTGCAAGGCTGCCGCCTGGCGCATTTCAAAATCTGGTTTGCTGACAACCAGGCTGGCAACACGGTCACTATCGAGCGTAAACCAGGAAGGTAAATCCTGCGCCCGGTTCACCAGCCACAAGACCGGATTGTATTGTGGCGCACCACCCGTCTCGCGCGGCACGATTGCACTGGCAGTCAGGGAAATTTTTTCGGCAGCGACAAAAAAGCGATGTTCCGCATCACTCAACTGTTCTGCCTTGCGTGGAATGCGCGAGGCAAAATCGATCACCAGCGCACAACGCGCTTCCCGTTCTGCACTGAGCTTCTTCATCAGCTTGCTCAGGCTTTCCAGGCTGATTTGCTGACAGCCATCGGCCAGCTTCAAATCAAACAGGCGCGTGGCCAGGTCCCGTTGTGCAGGCTCGTCGGGATAAACACGCAAGCCATCCACCGGGTCGTACAGTAGCAGGAAGCGATAGTCATTGCGCTTCATGGATTCCCACAAGGCGCGGTTCAGGGGCACCAGGGTTGCACTGGTGGTCGTGGTGGTTGTCGTGGCGGTGGTAGTAGTGCTGGCTGTGGCACTGCTGCCATTGCCTGCACTGCCTGCCATGTTGATGATGATGGCATCCAGCGCGACCAGGAAACTGTCACGTATGCTGCCGGAAATCACAAAATGTGAGCGTATCGGCAACAGCCTTTGCAGGTCTAGCAACCAGCGGGTTTCGGGTACATTCATGGCAATTTTCTCGACATTAGTCGGCTTTGATTTTCCACTTGCTCTTCTTCGATAAATTGCGGCAACTTGTCTTCATGCACCAGTTGCACAGGCAATTCACCGGCTTCCAGCCTGCGTGTGACCTGCATGTGGATGCCGCGTGCCTCCAATGCTGCAAGCAAGGTCGGGAATTCGCTGCACCAGCGGTCTTCTGCCAGATGATCGAGCACGCTGCGCTCGTTCTCGCCTTCTTTGACGGCGCGTACCACATTGAAATTGGCTTGCCCGGTCTTGGCATCCATGCGCATGCGCACCATGTATTTGTCCCAACCGGCGCGGCGGAAATGCACCACACCACCATCCACAAACAGGGTATGAGTCACTTCTTCGACCTGGTAACCCAGGTCTTGCAATGTCTGTTCCAGTATCAGGGCCTGGGCTTCTTCGACCTGGCGTTTTTTCTCAGCATCCAGCAGGGCTTGAATTTGCAGGCGCAATTCGGCAGCAAGTAAATCAGCGCGTTCACCCGGCAGGGATTTTTCCAGTTCTTTCGCCAATTGCGCAATGTGTTCTGGCAGTTGTGTCAGATGCACCAGGCGTTTCAGCAGTCGTGCCAGGCGGTCTTGTGGCAAGGCAGCCGCACTGGCAGCCTGCAAGTCCACATCGGTTTTATCGAACAGCGCATCGGCCCGTCTGGTCGATTCCTGCAACAAGACCGGGCGCATTTCGTGGATCAGCAATTGCAGCGAACGACAATATTCAATGATGTCTTGTTCATCACTACTTGCAGGCACGGCAGGTCTTACGGCAGTCACTTGCGCAGTGCAACCGATTTTTTCAGCCAGCAGCAGCAACTGGGCAAAGTCTTGTTCTGCAATGCGTACCTGTTCCTGCAAAGCCTGACGGCCCTCGGTCAGCGCATTTTGCAGGCGATCCAGCAAGGCTGCATGTTGCTCAGTCTGGTATTGGCGCAAGGCATTCGCCTGCTGATGCGCATCCACCACGGCCCGGGCAGCACGAATTGCTGCTGCCGACAAGAGGATCAGGAAGACATCGCCATTAATCAGGACAGTGGTAGGACCGCTCATAAGCCAAACTCAGGTGATTGAGGGATTAAGTTGAAGTAATATAGCATGCCAGAGCAAGGCCCAAACCACGGGCCAGATGTCTTACTGGAACACACAATAGCCGGTAATCATCCACTGCTTATTGATCCTGGCAAAGTGGAACCCGGTTTCCCACTGATACGGCGACACCACCACGATGCTGGCTTTATCGCCATCCAGTTTAACGGTCTTGGCCTTCATTTTGCTGATGAAGGATTTTTTGTATTCATATTCCTGCGCGCAAAAGAAGATATCCATGTCTTCTGACTCCATCAACGGGCCACGGCCATCCTTGGTCATTTGCGCAAATTCTGCCGGGGTATAGGCGGCAAACTGCTGTTGGTATTTATCGTAGTAATGTTCAATCGCCGTGATGAATTCTGGGGCAAAAAAGCCTGAAGCCATGAACTTGCCGCTGAAAGCCTGGATATTTTTGGTATCGAGCTGGAATGTATTGCTGCCGGGGATATCCCTGACGGCAGGCTGAAGCTTGCTTACCTGCGTGCCATTCTTCAAGACCCAGCCATAAAAACCCTGCACACGCGCCATCAACGCCTGTTCATCTGTGGTACTGGCAGATACCGGTGCGGCATTTAGACTTAGCGCCAGCGCAATCATGCTGCCTGTCAGCCAGATGGTCTTCATTTTTGTTCCCTTTGTTGCAGGAATGAGGGCAGTTCTCGCATATCGGTAAAAACCTGCACGTCAAGGGTGGCGTTTGCCTGTGCATCTGGACAAAACCACAAGGCGGACATACCTGCCCTTTTTGCCGCCTCTATACCGACTTCGCTGTCTTCTATCACTATGCATTGATGCGGTAAGAAATCCATCTGCCGGGCAGCATATAGAAACAAATCCGGCTCTGGCTTCCATGACTGAATATCATAAGAGCTATAAATCCGGTCTTCAAAGAATTCGCTCAAGCCCGTCAAGCTGAGTGCCCTTTTGATTTTCCCCCTGGGTGCGGCAGAAGCTACACAAACCGGTAGCCTCAGTTTGCTCAAAGTATCAACCACGCCAGGAAACGCCTCTAAATGACTTTCAAAAAGCTTATCTACGGTTTGCCTGTAACGGCTAATGAAATCCGGATTAAAAGTCAGACCATGTTGCATCTCCAGGTTGCGGCAGATATCTGCCAATTTCCAACCACGGAAACGCATGGTCAATGTCACAGTATCTTCTTCGATACCGTAGGACAACAGCTCTGTTTGCAAACCCAGATTACATAACTCCTCACTATCAACCAAGGTACCGTCGCAGTCAAATATCAGGCAAAGCTTCATGTTTGATGGTGCGCTAATAGCCATTTTCACTTGGTAGTTGTCGCCATAGGCTGAAATTCCGTACAAGGATGCGCCAGCTTGCCATCGCCATAACTGCGCAAGACCTGGGCGACCACCACCTGATAACCATCCAGCCAGTTGGCCTGAGCGGCCTTGGCTTGCTGGTGTACGGGATTGACCATCAAAGCCTGCAGGGCTTCCAGGCTGTCCCAATAATAGACGTTGGAGATCAGGCCTGTATCAGCGTTTTCCCAGCTTTCTTCTCCCATATAACCGGGGATGGCTTTCGCCAGGCTGGCGATCTGTTCATCCAGCGCATAAAACGCGGCATCGTATTGCTTTTTCTGGAAGGTAAAAGTCGAGGTGTACATGGTCGTGCCTGTCTGATCAAACAAGCCACAGATCATACCGAAATAATGCGTCTGGCGGATGGTAATACATGATGATTTTTACCATTGAGCACTCTGCCCCGGACATGGGTTTATTTCAGTTTGCTACCAAACCAGGATTGCATTTTCTGTTGCGCCAACTGTTTGACTTCATCGGTGATATACAGGCTGACGGTGGCGACTGCCGCTGCCAGCGTAGCCATGTCATCGGTGTAGCCCAGAACAGGCACCGCATCAGGAATGACATCCAGCGGGAAGATGAAATAACCCAGCGCGCCGAAAATAACGGCCTTGGCCCAGGCCGGGGTTTCTGGCCTTTGCGCCGCGTAATACAGCCACAAAGCTTTTTCGACGACATTGCTGCCAGCAGCCAGGGCAAAGTGCTTGAGCTTGTCCCAAAAACCGCTTTCGCTATAGTGGGTTTCTGTCATCACTGTTCCTCAGTCTGAACCTGGTGCTGCGATAGTATGGGATCGAATAAGCTCAGCTTATCAATCGGCGTTGGCACGTTTGACCGTCGCCAGCAGCATGGCGGCAACAACAAAGATGCCACCGGATAGCTGGTTAAACATCCTGGCCTTGCCTTTGGAACGCAGCCACGGCCCCATGCGTTCTGCAAAGGTGGCATACAACATCAGGACGCTGAATTCAAAAAACACAAAGGTGACACCCAGTACCAGAAATTGTGGCAATTTGGCAGCAGCCGGGTTGATGAATTGTGGGAAAAACGCGGTAAAGAATAACAGCGCCTTGGGATTGCTGGCACCAACCAGCATGCCTTTGACATACAGGCGCAGACGGGTGCCATTGGTATGGCTGGTATTGCTGTTATTACCATCGGTCGGCATTTCAAAATCACTGGCTTTCGAGCGCAGACTGGAAATACCCAGGTACAGCAAGTACAGCACACCCAGGTATTTGATGACGGTAAACACCATGGCCGAACTGGCCAGTACGGCACCGATGCCGATTGCCGAACAACTCATGATGGCGATCAGTGACGTGATGTTTCCCAAGGCCGGGTACAGGGTCATGCGGGCGCTGGAATTGATGCTGTTGGTCACACACATCAACACCGCAGGGCCAGGCGTGATCGTCAACACCAGGACGGCAAGCACATACAATAACCATGTATCCATCGACATGAACCACTCCCGGGGAAAATAAACAAGCTCAAAATACTTTATTGCATGGTATTACATTTTCCGGCTCTACGTCGCTATGCAATTACCACAGCCTACTGCACTTTCCCCTGCTTGCGGATGGCCATGCTTGCCCATTCCGGTTTTTCTTGCCGTTCACTATCGATGACGACCATATAACGCCCGGCCCAGGCATTGTCTTGCCTGTTCTTGTCCAGTACCCAGAATTTGCGACCGCTCGCCAGGGCTGCATCATAGTCGGCATCCAGCACGCCATAATGGTCGAATAGCACGTTCAGGCTTGCCGGTATACGCACACAGCCTTTCGATTGCACTGTACCCAGACGTTTTTCCAGGGAATTGGGATCCGTCGCATGCATTTGCAAACGCATGTCGGCAATCTGGCGGTCGCCCCAGCCTTTTTTAGCTTTTTGCCAGCCAAAATCAAACACCCGGCGGCCCTTGGCACCATAGCCACGTATGCCCTTGCTGTTTTTGCTGCCTTCGGCGCGGTAATCAAGATTGGTAATGGAATGTATGAAGACACCCGTCGGTGTTTCAAAATGCTCGAAGCCGATGGCGCGTCCGGTCGATACCGGCGACGCGCCGATGAACTGATACTGTCCTTCTTCATCAATCCAGAACAACATGGCGGCCTGGATTTTGGGATTGCGGTCCACCAGCAAGATGAATTGCGAAGGTAAATTGGCAGTACCCGCATTGTTCAGGGCATCACTCAACTGGTCTATATAGGCTTGCAACTCTTCTGAGGGTGGGGCCAGTTGTTGTTCCACGGTAGTTTCATAAATCTCTTTCATCTTCATTGCCGATTCCAGCGCCTGGGCCGGCATAGCAATAACAAGGGCTGCGAAGATGAACAACGGGTACTGCAAGAAAACGCTGGCAGAACATTGCCTGGCCAGTTGGGTAGGCATACGCATGGAATCAAAATGTGAGTTGATGGTCAAAGTCTGGTACATCTTCAATATGCCGCAACACCTTCCATGCAGACAAGCGCTAAGCGCAAGGAAACTGGATAAATGTTGCAATTTTGATTCAAGTCAACCTCCTGGCGTGGCTGACTACTATATTGAAGACCTTGTATGCCTCACGGCCCCGTGCTGCGAGCCAGTGGTCGTACTCGTCGAAAAATAGATAGCCAACTCTCTCGAGAAACGCCGGGCATTCGCGTGCCTCCTCAGGCGCGTTGCAGACGATGCCATCCAGCGAAGAGAACACAAGCGCTCAGCGCACTGAATCCTCACTTCGAAAATGTACTTTGTGGCGCCAGGAATCACTACGGTGCTGCCTTAACCATGCGGACGAAATTTTCCGTATAGCGGACGACATTGCCGGAATCGTAGCCGTTGCCGAAATCGACAGCCCAGGCTGCGCCGGGATTCGTATAGCTAAGCGTCGACGACCAAAACTCGGATGGTTCGGTATTTGGGAAGAACTTCTCATTGATGGCCGTCCATCCTGAAGTGTTCAATTCGATTAGGCTTTTCAACTCGCCCTTTGAAGGCCAGCGCCATCCATCGGCGCTTTCTTTCTTTGAAAAGTACCAATTGAATTTAGTTGCCGTGCCTTCGCATGAACCGCCTTTCAGGCGTTTTCCTTCCTGGCAGCGCTTCCACATAAGCCCCGTCCTTCGGTCAATAACTACTTCATCGTTGACATTTAATACATAGCGTGTCCTGGCTTGTGGACTATGTGCGGGCGACGGCTTCTTTGCCAGCGCTGGAAGACGAAAATCCAGCAGACCCTCTGTTCGGACCAGTCGCACATGGCTTCTGTAAGTGCGATTGACGCCATGAAATGCAAATCCTTTTCTGAAGTTGAAATCCCAAGCAGCTCCTGCGATGGTGTCGTTCAGGGTAGAAGACCAGAATGTCTCGGGGTCCGTGTCAGGAAAAAAGTCGGCATCGATCCAGATGCCATCCTTGTTCGGAGGCGTGGACAAACTTTTAAGTTCACTGATGGTTGGCAGACGCCATCCATCGGTGGCGTAACGCATGGCATCGTCCCAACTCATTTCCCTTGCTATGCCTTTACAAAACGCGCCTTCGAAGTGTTTGCCCTCTTCGCAACGCCTCCAGATGAGATGCGTACTCTTGTCTAAAACTGCGGCACCGTTGTCAATCAAGTCATATCGTGACGCTGATTGGCTTGGCTGTGGGGATTGTGGATTGGCCTGACTGTGAAATGCCAAGTTGATGCAACTCGCCAGTATCAAAGTCAAAGGGATGGTCATGCCTTGCCACAGCCCTTTATAGCCGCCTCGTCGATACTCAGGAAGACTGCCTCACCGGTGACACTCGTAAGAATTCGATGATCCATAGATGATTGCTTCTTGAGCACGATTGAGGTGTTAGCATTGCAGGTAACGATGGCTGCTTTGCTGCCGTTAGCGCCATCTCTCCAATCCTGGCTCATGAACCAGCCCTTCCCGGCCGGCAGCCCCTGCCTTGCAGCAGCTTCAATACGTTTGCCGTGAGTTTTTTCCCTGTCGCCCATCGCATCTTTCATCCGATCGCAGGCGTTGTTGTCTCCACCAATACATGACAGCGTTGCACATGCACCTTCCCGATTGTCGTTCTTGCAAGAACTGACCAGTTCCCTAAACTTGTTTCGATCGGCTCCATACGCCTCGCAATCGGAATACCGGGTTCCTTCTTTGCTCTGTGATTTGCACCTTTTATCCAGCATCTCTTTAGTGAAGCAGGCGACCTCTTTTCCTTGATCGCATGCATACAGTGTTTTCATGTTTTGCGAGATGGCCGTGCCGGCATGTTTGGTGGAATCAGGGCTCGCAACACCAGCAGAGACATTCACGTTGGAAGCAGTAGCGGCGGCAACACATTCCCGGTCGGTATACGTGACCTTACCGTCGGCGGAGGTGCACTTTTTCAGGCTTTGTGCGCCGGCCGCCATGGAAATCAGCACTGCGAAGAACGCAACTGGCAGAACGATTTTTAGTTTCATAGTGATCCTTTGTATTTGGAGCGATTCTCGCGATGCGGGCAGATTAGACAGTTAACGTGCGTGAACCCCGCGGGGGAGGTGTGCACGAAGCGAAGCGACGACCCGGAAGCCCTTGGGCGTCGGCGTGGACTAGCGTGTTGGACGAAGCCGCTACGCGGAGAAACGAAATCACACTGCGGCTCCTGCATAAAAATTAGAATTCATTCTACCTCACTGTGAGGTGTTTACAACAAGTAAAGGATGAATGATGAAACCCATGCTCGCCAGTGAATTTACCCCTGAGTTTGATCGATGCTATCAAACCCATCTCAAGCGTCTCAAACTAGCCGGTTTGCGCCCCAAAACAATCGAGGCCTACTCGCAAGGTCTGCGGCGAGCGGCGGCATATTTTGACTGTCAAATCGATGCGTTGAGCGAAGCACAATTGACCGATTATTTCGCCCAATTGTTGACGACCCATTCGTGGAGCACGCTCAAACATGATCTGTATGGCCTCAAGTTTTATTACGACAAAATACTTCATCGCCCTTGGCCTGCACCCAATCTTGTCAAAGCACCGCACTCACAACGCTTGCCCGACATTGTCACCGTCGCGCAGATGCAGCAGATCATCGTCGTCGCTGTAGGTGCAGTCGGGGTTTCAGGCAACATGTTGCCTGCCGACGTAACGAACCTCCCCTGCAAGGGAGGTTTCCTAGAAGCGATAGCCTTGCCAGGACGACTTTGCGTAAGTCCTAATGATGTTATATTTTGACGTGTCCAATACCGAAAAATAGGCAGGTGGTTTGCCTGCCCTTTGTCTTCAGGAATGGTGGTTTTATCCTTCGAGGTAGATTTTAGGTCTATAGACTTCCATGAAGGATTCTGGCTTGCTCAAGGGGGTAAAGCCAAATTTTTCGTACAAGCCGTGGGCGCTTGAAGTTGCCAGCGTGAAGCGGCGGAATTTTTTGACTGCCGGGTGCGCCATGACGGCATCCATCAGCAAACGCGAGATACCTTTGCCACGCATGTCGGGCACCACGAAGACATCGACCAGATAGCCAAAGGTGGCCATATCGGTGACCAGGCGGCAAAAACCAACCATGCGGTCTTGCTGGAAAATACTGAAGCACAGGGAATGACGCAGGGATTCTTCTACCAATTCACGCGAGATGCCGGTGGCCCAACCGCTTTGGGTGGATAGGAAATGATGCACGACATCCACGTCCACCTCGCTGGCATCGGTACTGATACGGTATTCGCTGTGTTTCGCCTGCCTGTCTTCCATGCTGTTGTTCCCCTCTGTGCTTGCTTGGTTGCTTTCAGTTAGTTGGTCTGACACTGTGTGCCGGCATGAGTTCAGATTTCAGTTCTGTGCCGGTGTTTGCTGATAATTATTCTTGATGCGTACATAATGCTCTGCCGAGTAACGCAGGTGGCTGATTTCTTCCGGCGTCAGCGGGCGTACGGCTATCGCTGGCCGACCCAGATATAAATAGCCACTTTCCAGCACCTTGCCCGGTGGCACCAGGCTGCCCGCACCCAGCATGACCTGGGACTGGATGACGACATCATCCATGACGATACTGCCCATGCCTATCAGGCATTCATCGCCGATCTGGCAGCCATGCAAGATCACGGCATGGGCGATGGTGACGTAATTGCCTATGATCAGGGGCGAACCGTTTGGTTTGGCGGCATTTTTATGCGAGACATGGCACATCGCCAGATCCTGGACATTGCTGCTATGTCCGATGTCTATATGGTTAACATCCCCGCGCAGTACGGCATTGCACCAGACAGAACTATCCTTGCCTATGTGCACATCACCGATAATCTGGGCGCTGGGATGGATATAGACGGTGTCTGCAATCAGGGGGAAAGTGTTCAGGTAAGGGCTAAGGGACATAGATTTCAGGATGTAATTGTTAGACTCAGATATCCACAGGATCAATCTCTATCGACCATTTGACCCGGCTTTTCATGGCGCGCAAATCGGCGATCCAGGCTTTGACGAAAACCTGCAAGGCCGGGCGCGATACCGATTCCACCAATAATTGCGCCCTGTCCACATTCGCCACCCGCGTCATGGTCATGGGGATGGGGTCATTGATCATGATGCCCTGGTGTTCGGTACAGGTCGCGGCTTCTTTCAAAAAGGCTATTGCTATTTCCAGCTCTTTGGCTTCTGCCCGCAATAAAGCCTGGTACATGAAGGGGGGCATATGGGCTTGCTGGCGTTCATCCAGCAAGTCTTTGGCAAAGTCGGGGTAATTGTGCGCCATCAGGGCATGGTAGAGCGGATGGTCAGGGTAACGCGTCTGCACCAGCACTTCAGAAAGATTGCCGCCCTCTTTTTGCGCCGCCCGTCCGGCACGGCCTGCCACCTGCATCAACTGGGCGAACAGGCGTTCGCTGGCGCGATAATCCTGGGAAAACAGGGCCGCATCCGGATTCAGTGCTGCCACCAGGGTCAGATATTTAAAGTCATGGCCCTTGGCCACCATTTGCGTACCGATCAAAATATCCACTTCACCAGCATGCACGCGTTCAAAGGCGGCGGCGGCGCTGCCTTTCAGGCGGGTGGAATCGGCATCGATGCGAAACACTCTTGCTTCAGGGAAAATGGTTGCCAGACTTTCTTCCAGCCTTTGCGTGCCACGGCCCAGTGGTTGCAGGTCGATATTGCCGCAAGTAGGGCAAGAACGCGGTATCCGTTGTTCCAGTCCACAATGATGGCAGCGCAGGCGGTGGTCGCCCTTGTGCAACACCAGATGCGCGGTACAGCGCGTGCAATTGCTGATCCAGCCACAGGCATCGCAAGCCAACACAGGTGCATAACCACGCCGGTTCAAAAATAATAGTGATTGCTCACCCTTTTCAAGACGCAGCTTGATGGCGGCAATCAATCTTTGCGTCAAGCCTTCGCTGGGTTTTTCTCGTTCCAGGTTGATCAGTTTAATGACCGGCAACACCGCCAGTTTCACCGCCCGTTCACGCAATTCCAGCAAGCGGTAGCGACCGGTCTGTGCGCCTTGCCAGCTTTCCAGCGAAGGGGTGGCGGAACCCAGCAAGACCGGGATGGACAATTGCCAGCCCCGCCAGACCGCCAGGTCACGTGCGGAATAGCGCAAGCCTTCCTGCTGCTTGTAGGAAGGGTCATGCTCTTCGTCGACGATCAGCAATTTCAGTTTGGGCAGGGACGCCAGCATCGCCAGCCGCGTGCCCAGGACGATGCGGGCACGCCCGGTATGTGCTGCCAACCAGTGAAGCAAGCGCTCACCTTCCGCCATACCGCTGTGCAAAGTCGACAGCATCAGGCCAGGGAAACGGGCGCGGATATGGGCTTCGAGCTGTGGTGTCAGATTGATTTCCGGCACCAGTATCAAGACCTGGGCATCTGCCGATTGCGCCAGTATCCGGGCCGCTGTCTGCAAATAGACTTCGGTCTTGCCGCTACCTGTCACCCCAAATAAGAGATGCGGGGCAAAGCCTTGGGACTGGACCACGGCATCCACCGCTGCCTGTTGTTCAGCATTTAATATTGGTTCATCGCTTGGACTGACATCAGCCTGTTGCGGCAATTTGTCGAGTTTCTTGATGGTGCGCTGCAAAGAAACGGTTTTGATAGCCTTGAGGTTTTTCGGCAAGGCGGGCAAGGCCACCTCGCCCAGGGGACGCTGATAATATTCGGCGGCGAACTGGCACAGGGCCAGCCATTCCTTGTTCAGCGGCGGCAAGTCATGCCTGACGGCCAGTACATCGCGCAGCTTGGCCTGGGGCACATCGGTTTCGGTCAAAATTTCAAGAATCAGGCCCACCACTTCTTGCCGGCCAAAGGGCAAGGCGACCAGTTGCCCAACCTGGGGCATGGCTGCCAGATCGGCTCCCGAATCGGCCCCCGGATCGGCTCCCACTTCGTGTTCTGGCCATCGATAATCGAAGCTGGTGTCAAGTGGCGTATCGAGCGCAACGCGTAGATAAATTTGTGTCACGATCTAATGTAAGGCCTGAAGTTTAACGCTAACTATTGATTTCATAAGGCTTTTTGACATATCCACAGATCCTGTGGATAACTTTGTGGAGAAAGGTCTCTTGACAACGGTCTGCGCTAGCGTTTACGCGGGTTTCAGCCAAATACCTGTTCTGACAGCATAGAATTTAATCCTTTAAAATCAATGACTTAGAAAAAATGCTCAACGACAAAAAAATATTTTTCAAATTATTTTTTGTTGCCCCGATTTTGTGCATAAGTGACAGAAAACGTGCATGAAAATGCAAAAAATGGCATGCGGCTAATCCATTCATTTTCCACAGCTTTTTGGCCGGAGAACCGCAGCAATTCTACGTTTTGCATAGCAACATGACGACCTGGCAGGCATGCCAGGGCCTAGTTGCAATGGGTCAATGATTTATTATTTTACCAGCGCCCGATTTTCATTGTCTGCAAGCAATTTCCAGCGCCAATTTCAGCCTGCCTGACGTTGTGTCCGGCTGTATTCATGCACCGTTTCGACCAGCACGCTGACCGATTCTACAGGCGTGAATTGCGAAATACCGTGGCCCAGGTTAAATACATGGCCATGCCCGGCCGCTGGCTTGCCATAACTGTCAAGCGCAGCGATGACTTGCTTGCGGATTTGCTCAGGTTCGGCAAACAGCACGGCCGGATCGAGATTCCCCTGCAAGGCGACCTTGTTGCCGACTTTGGCGCGAGCCTGGCCCAGGTTCATGGTCCAGTCCAGGCCAAGAGCATCGGCACCGATGTCGGCAAGCTGTTCCAGCCACAGGCCACCGCCTTTGGTAAAGACGATGGCAGGAATACGCTTGCCATCTTTTTCTCTTTGCAACTGACTGACGATATCGCGCATATATGACAGCGAAAATTCTTGATAAGCCCCGTCTGCCAGCGCCCCACCCCAGCTATCAAAAATCATCACAGCCTGGGCACCGGCATCAATTTGCGCATTTAAATAGGCAGCAACCGCATCGGCATTGGTGCGCAGGATGTGATGCATGAGGTCCGGGCGCTTGTACATCATGGTCTTGACGGTATGGAATTCACGCGAGCCCTGGCCTTCGACCATATAACAGGCCAGTGTCCACGGACTGCCGGAAAAACCGATCAGCGGTACACGGCCATCCAGCGCGGTGCGGATCTGGGTAACGGCGTCAAATACATATTGCAGGCTGCCTGCTTGCGGCACTTTCAGTGCCAGGATGTCTTTTTCTTCTTTCAGCGGGCGCTCAAACTTCGGGCCTTCGCCTTCTTCAAAATACAGGCCCAGGCCCATGGCATCTGGTACCGTTAAAATATCCGAGAACAGGATAGCCGCATCCAGGCCATAGCGGTCTATCGGTTGCAATGTCACTTCGGTAGCAAAACCAGGGTTTTTGGCCAGACTCATGAACGACCCCGCGCCTTTACGGGTGGCGCGGTACTCCGGCAAATAACGGCCCGCCTGGCGCATCAACCATAAGGGGGTGTAATCGGTTTCCTGGCGCAGCAAGGCTTTGAGAAAGGTGTCGTTCTTGAGTGGGGCAAAATTCGTGGACATAAATGCTTTCAGTAATACCATGCCGCGCAAACCATCTTTCGGCACAGCCAATTTCTATTCAGGCGTCATTATCGCCTATGCAGGCGAGATCGGCATCTGATCTGAAACAAAGGACATATTTTCAGCAAAATTTTCCTTTGATAAACTGTGGATAACTTTGTGGATAGAAATGACAGAATGCTGGTTTACTGATTATTTTTAAATTCGGTTAACAGGAATGTTGCGTAAGTCATTGATTTTATTGGTTTGAAAGCGTGATTTCTTAAAATAATCGGTTTTTGTGGATAAATAGGGTAAAGCCCAAATTGTGCATAAGTAGCAGACCAGTACTATTTTTCATGAGGATTTTCAATAATTATTTTTGCTCATTCTTTGACCCAAATACTGACGCCAAGTGCTGACGGATAGTAGCCATCTTCGGCTATCAGGCGTTCATCTTCGAAATTCCCGACCAGGGGGAACATGCGGGACATAGGCCCTGGATACCGCGATCTGCGCCTGGATCTGATCCGGGACACGCGCTTTCACGTCTAATACCAGTTGCAGAGGCTGAGCCCAAACCAGTAAGGGGTACAGCGCAGATGCCAGCAGTTCCGCCACATAAACGATCTTCATTCCACCTTGAGCTTGGTGTAATCGGGATTGCCCGGCGGGTATTTGAGTTTCATTGCCAGCATTTTTTCCCGCACGATACTGGCGATCACCAGGTTGCGCTGGGTCTTGGAATCTGCCGGGACAGCATACCAGGGGGCATGATCGGCATCGGTAGCCAGCAAGGCATTTCCATATGCCTGTTGATAGGCATCCCAGTATTTACGCTCTACCAAGTCCTGGGGATCGAATTTCCAATGCTTCTCTGGGTCGGCCAGGCGCTCTTCCAGCCTTAGCTTTTGTTCGGCCTTGGAAATATGCAGGAAAAACTTCATGATCACCGTGCCGGTTTCGGCCAGCATGCGTTCAAAGTCACGAATCTGTGCATAGCGGCGCTTGCATTCAGCGGCGTCGATCCAGTCATGCACACGGGTAATCAGCACGTCTTCATAATGGCTGCGATTGAAGATCGTGATTTCGCCCTTGCCCGGCACTTGATTGTGCACACGCCACAGGTAATCATGGTTTTTCTCTTCCACACTGGGGGCTTTGAAGGCCACCGTGCGCGCGCCCAGCGGGTTGATTTGCCCGAACACACCTTTCACCGTACCATCCTTGCCGGCAGTATCCATACCCTGCAAAATGATCAACAGCTTGCGGTCATGCCCTGCATATAAGAGGTTTTGCAGGTCAGAAATTTCTTCTGCCAGCTTCAGCGTCGTCAATCTGTCGGCCGCTTTGTCGGCGTTCTTTTCAGTAGCGGCAGTACCCAGGCGTTTATCGTTGGCATCTGCATCCCTGACCTGATACGCCTTGGTTATACGAAACATGTCCGCAACTGTCATTCAAGTCTCCCATCAATATAGTTTGGTTAATAAAGCAAGGGTCGCGTGGATAAGATCTCATATTTTGATGATAGTATGGAAAGTGCTTTATCTCATAGCAAGTATGCAAACTAATTCGTAACCCGTGCAATGATGGGAAAAATTATAGCGCCCATTTATAGGACTTACGCAAAACTGTCCCAGTAAGGCGTAGCGACGAAGACAGTACGTACCAGTACGGCTAGGAGCTGCAACGCAGCTGGGGCGGTTTTGCGTAAGTCCTAATTTATAAAGTGAGTGCTGGCCGAGCTTGAATAGATGTCCAATTCCAACCTGGGGGATTATGGTGCGCAGATTTTCCGCAATCGTTTTGGCGACCTTATGTAGCGTTTCTGCTTTCGCTGAAGAACCGACTATTACCGTGATCAGTAATGTCAAACTGGCGGTTGCCCATGCCAAGGGAGTGGAATTTTCTGCTGATTCTGAGGCCTTGCACCAGTTCATCAATACCAGGCAGTTTGAAGAAGCAGATAAAAGGGCAAAGCTAAACTGTGCTTCTTACGAATCTATTTTTGACCGCAGCAAAAAACAGTTTTCATTCCAGTCTGACGAAGAGTTTCGAGAATTCAATAAAGCCAACCAGCTGGATTTTGAGTGGATAGACTGGGGCTATAAAACCTGTCTGCAAACGCAGGCTTTTGTCGCCGTTGAGAACAGGGATTTAGAGCGCGCATTGACGATGCTCAGAAGAGTGGAAGCGCTGGCCCCTGTATCAGCCGGCACCTCGACTGAAATTGGCTATATCCTGAATCAGCAGGGTAAGCCAGCTTCTGCTTTGCAGGCCTATCGGCACGCCCAGGAACTGAGCACACGCTATCTGTCACAGCGGCCCTACCTTGCAATTGCGCTGCGTGGCATAGGTTTTTCGCTGATAGAACTCAAGCAACTGGATGAGGCGGAGAAGGCCTTCCAGGAATCATTGCAAATCGAACCTGGTAATAAGCTTGCGACCAGTGAGCTGAGCTACATTCAGGGATTAAGAGAACAAAGACAGAAGACTCAGCTTCGGTAGCCGTGCTCAATCTTGATACATCTGTCCATCACCACCTTGATACCAGCCTGCCTGGCGCGCTGTGCGGCTTCTTGATTGACGATACCGGATTGCATCCACAGGTAAGGGGCACGAATGGCGATGGCCTGCTCGACTATCGGGGGAATGTCTACAGCATTGCGAAAACAGTCAACAATATCAATCTGATGATGCGCCGCAGCCTGCAACAAATCGGGATAGCAGATCTCGCCTAATATCGTGGCCCCTGCCTCACGCGGATTGACCGGGATGATGCGATAGCCACTCGCCTGCATGTAGGCCGCAACGCCATGGCTGGGACGTGAAGCTTTTGAAGAAAGGCCGACGACAGCGATGGTTTTACTTTCGCTTAGTATTTCGGCAATCAGGTCTTGTTCCGTTAGCATCGGCAGCTCGGCAATTTCAGTCGTGGGAAAACAAAAAGGCAGCCTGAGCTGCCTTTCCATTGTACTGCTTTCGTCGCGAAAAATTTTCGTAGCGAAATTAACGCTTATGACGCAATCTTTGTATCGCTGCCAATTGGGCGATCGCGGAAGCCAATTCTGCCTGTGCTTGCGCATAGTCAATTTTGGAATCACGATTAACCAAAGCCTGCTCTGCCAGTTTCTTGGCTTCATTGGCTTTGGCTTCGTCCAGATCTTGACCGCGAATCGCGGTATCGGCCAAAACTGTCACTGCATTCGGTTGCACTTCAAGCAGGCCACCGGCGACGAATACGAATTCGTCTTCGGCCTTGCCTGGAACCTTGATGCGCACCGCACCCGGCTTGATGCGGGTAATCAGTGGTGTATGTTTCGGATAGATACCCAATTCACCAGCCTCACCCGGCAACGCGACGAATTCGGCTTCACCGGAGAAGATCAGCTCTTCTGCGGAAACCACGTCAACGTGAATAGTGTGTGCCATGTTGGACCCTTTGTATTCGCTCAAAAAAGCTATGGTGCGACCAGTTCAGCCGCACCGCCAGTGCGCTTAATTAATATTAAGCAGCAGCCAGTTTTTTCGCTTTTTCGATTGCTTCGTCGATAGTACCTACCATGTAGAACGCTTGTTCTGGCAGGTGATCGAGTTCGCCGGAAGCGATCATTTTGAAACCACGGATCGTTTCTTTCAAGGAAACGTATTTACCAGGAGCACCGGTAAACACTTCAGCAACGTGGAAAGGCTGAGACAGGAAACGCTGCATCTTACGTGCACGTGCGACCAGCAGTTTGTCTTCAGGAGCCAATTCATCCATACCCAGAATCGCGATAATGTCGCGCAATTCTTTGTAGCGCTGCAAAGTACCTTGAACAGCGCGGGCTGTTTCATAATGCTCTACACCAACCACTTGTGGGTCCAGCTGACGGGATGTCGAATCCAGTGGATCAACCGCAGGGTAGATACCCAGGGAAGCGATGTCACGGGACAGAACAACGGTGGAATCCAAGTGAGCAAATGTGGTTGCTGGAGATGGATCGGTCAAGTCATCCGCTGGAACATACACGGCCTGGATCGATGTGATCGAACCAGTTTTAGTGGAGGTAATACGCTCTTGCAGGCGGCCCATTTCTTCAGCCAGCGTAGGTTGATAACCCACGGCGGAAGGCATACGACCCAGCAAAGCGGATACTTCCGTACCGGCCAGTGTGTAACGATAGATGTTATCCACGAAGAACAAAACGTCTTTGCCTTCGTCACGGAAACCTTCAGCAATCGTCAAACCCGTCAGCGCAACGCGCAGACGGTTACCTGGTGGTTCATTCATCTGACCGTACACCATCGCCACTTTGGAGTTTTCTGGATTTTCCAGATCAACCACTTTGGCGTCAGCCATTTCGTGGTAGAAGTCATTACCCTCACGAGTACGCTCACCCACACCGGCAAACACGGACAAACCGCTGTGTGCCTTGGCGATGTTGTTAATCAGTTCCATCATGTTGACGGTCTTGCCCACACCCGCACCACCGAACAGACCGACCTTACCACCTTTAGCGAATGGGCAAACCAGATCAATAACTTTGATACCGGTTTCCAGCAATTCCTGGGATGGGGACAGTTCGTCGTAGGCAGGAGCCTTACGGTGGATGGATGCTGTCTGCTCACGGCTGACAGGACCACATTCATCGATAGGGTTACCCAGTACGTCCATGATGCGACCCAGCGTTGCTTTGCCGGTTGGTACCATGATAGGTTTGCCAGTGTTGGAAATAATCATGCCGCGACGCAGACCATCCGAAGTACCCAGCGCAATGGTACGGACAATGCCGTCACCCAATTGCTGCTGAACTTCCAATGTCAGTTCGGAGCCTTCCATTTTCAAGGCGTCATAAATCTTAGGCATCGCGTCGCGTGGAAATTCAACGTCCACAACAGCGCCGATACACTGAACGATTTTGCCATTAGCCATGTTCGTTCCTTCAGTAATTTAAATTCAGTTTAGACCGCTGCCGCGCCGGCGACGATCTCGGAGAGCTCTTTGGTAATGGCAGCTTGACGGGTTTTGTTATAAACCAGTTTCAGTTCGCCAATCACGTTACCTGCGTTATCAGTTGCTGATTTCATCGCCACCATACGGGCCGACTGTTCAGAAGCCATGTTTTCCGCAACAGCCTGGAAAATCAATGCCTCTACATAACGAATCAACAATTCATCAATCACGGTAGCTGCATCTGGTTCGTACAGATAATCCCAGGAATGGGCATGCTTATCTGTCGCCAGTTTGTCCGCTGTCAGGGGCAATAACTGCTCCATCACCGGCTCTTGCTTCATGGTGTTGATGAACCTGGTATAACTCAGGTAAACCGCGTCCAGCTTGCCTTCCTGATACGCATCCAGCAAAACTTTGACTGGACCTATCAGTTTGTCGAGGTGAGGTGTATCGCCCAATTGAGTTACATGCGATACGACTTTTGCACCTACGCGATTCAGGAAGCCGAGACCTTTATTACCAATTGCGACCGCTTCTATCTTTGAACCCTTGCCCTCGAATTCACGCATTTTGCTGGTGACCAAACGCAACACGTTGGTGTTGAGGCCGCCACACAAACCTTTATCTGTCGTTACAACGATCACGCCAATTTTCTTGGACAGATCTTGTTGCACCATAAAAGGATGCGTGTACTCTGGGTTGGCCTGTGACAAGTTAGCCGTAATCGTACGAATCTTTTCACTGTACGGACGAGCCGCACGCATCCGGTCTTGCGCCTTACGCATTTTGGATGCGGCGACCATTTCCATCGCCTTCGTGATCTTCTTCGTATTTTCTACGCTTTTGATCTTGCCACGTATCTCTTTGCCTGCAGCCATGAGTATTGACTCCTTCTAGCTACAGTAAATTAATAGGCGCCGGATTTTTTGAAATCAGCAATTGCGGCAGCCATGGCAGCTTCGCCATCTTTGTCCAGTTGCTTGGTTTCTTCGATCTTCTGCAGCAATGCTGCATGGCTCGTTTTCATGAAATTGTGTACGCCTGCTTCGAATGCCAGCACTTGCTTGACCGGCACATCATCCAGGAAGCCTTTGTTCACGGAGAACAAGGTAACGGCCATCAGGGAGATAGACAGTGGAGCATATTGAGCTTGCTTCAACAATTCAGTAACGCGGGCACCACGATCGAGCTGCTTGCGGGTTACTTCGTCGAGGTCAGAAGCGAACTGGGCAAACGCTGCCAATTCACGATACTGCGCCAAGTCATTACGGATACCGCCGGACAAATTTTTGATGACTTTAGTCTGCGCTGCACCACCAACGCGGGACACCGAGATACCAGCATTAATCGCTGGACGGATACCTGCATTGAACAAGGATGTTTCCAGGAAGATCTGACCGTCAGTAATCGAAATTACGTTGGTAGGAACGAAAGCGGAAACGTCACCAGCCTGGGTTTCAATGATAGGCAATGCTGTCAAAGAACCTGTTTTACCTTTCACTTCACCTTTGGTGAAAGCTTCAACGTAGTCTGGGTTAACGCGTGCTGCACGTTCCAGCAAACGGCTGTGCAAATAGAATACGTCACCTGGGTAAGCTTCGCGGCCTGGTGGGCGGCGCAGCAACAGGGATACCTGACGGTAAGCCACAGCTTGTTTGGACAGATCATCATAAATGATCAGTGCATCTTGACCGCGGTCACGGAAGTATTCACCCATCGCGCAACCGGAGTAAGCGGATACGTATTGCATCGCTGCAGATTCAGCAGCAGTTGCAGCAACAACGATGGTGTATTCCATGGCGCCGTGGGCTTCGAGAGCGCGCACAACGTTTTTAACGGAAGACGCTTTTTGACCAATCGCTACATAGATACAGGTAACGTTTTGACCTTTTTGATTGATCACGGCATCGATCGCAACAGCTGTTTTACCAGTTTGACGATCGCCAATGATCAATTCGCGCTGACCACGACCAACCGGAACCATGGAGTCGATAGACTTAAGGCCAGTTTGCATAGGTTCAGAAACGGATTGACGTGCAATAACGCCAGGCGCGATTTTTTCGATCGGCGCGGACAGTTTTGCATTGATAGGACCTTTGCCATCGATAGGCTGACCCAGCGCGTTAACCACACGACCACGCAGTTCAGGACCGATAGGCACTTCCAGAATACGGCCGGTACATTTGACTGTATCGCCTTCGGAAATGTGTTCGTAGTCACCCAGGATAACGGCGCCAACGGAATCACGTTCCAGATTCAATGCCAGACCAAATGTGTTGCCTGGGAATTCCAGCATCTCGCCTTGCATCGCGTCAGACAGACCGTGAATGCGGCAGATACCGTCGGTAACGGAGATAACCGTACCTTGATTGCGAATCTCAGCAGTGTCGCCAAGGCCTTGAATCCGGCTCTTGATCAGCTCGCTGATTTCAGATGGGTTGAGTTGCATACTAACTCCTAATATTTATTACGTTCTTACGCGGTCAGGGCGACGTGCATTTTCTGCAGCTTCGCGCGTACCGACGTGTCGAGCACCTGATCACCAACCACGATGCGTACACCACCGATCAGAGTGGAATCCACTTTGACTGTAGGGTGCAACTTGCGGCCAAATTTCTTTTCCAAGAGCACTGAGAGCTCGCTCAACTGAGCTGCCGACATATCAAATGCGCTAGTCACTTCTGCATCTGCAGCACCTTCGTGGGCGTTTTTCAGAGCATGAAACTGGAAAGCGATTTCAGGCAACAAAGTCAAACGGTCATAGTCAGCAAGTGTGTTGATGAAGTTTTTCGCTTCAGCAGTCACTGGAGATTTGATCGCAGACAAGAAAATCTCAGCTTTTTTATCAGCCGAGACTTTGGGGTTGTGTGCAAGAGCTTGTACATCGGGATGCGCACCTACCTGTGCCATTTCGGCAACCAGTTCCGACCAGGCGGACAGGTTACCGGATTGGGCAACACGAAACAGCGCTTCTGCGTAAGGACGAGCGATCGTTGCGAGTTCGGCCATGATTACAGCTCGGTTTTCAGTTGGGTCAACAGATCAGCGTGAGCAGATGCGTTAACTTCACGTTTCAGAATTTGTTCTGCGCCTTTGACTGCCAGCGTGGCAACCTGGTCGCGCAATTCTTCGCGTGCTTTAGTCACTTGATTATCAGCATCCGCTTTTGCAGCAGCGATGATACGGGCAGCTTCAGCAGCAGCAGTGTTGCGGGCTTCTTCAATGATCAGAGCAGCGCGTTTTTCTGCGTTGATGATATGTGTTTTGCCTTCTTCACCAGCAGCAGCCAGTTGAGCTTGCACGCGCTTTTCAGCGGCAATCATTTCTGCCTTGCCTTTGTCAGCCGCAGCCAAACCGTCTGCAATGCGCTTCATGCGCTCATCGATCGCACCAATCACTGGTGGCCAGATGAATTTCGCAGTCACCAAAGCCAGGATGAAAAACACCCCAGCCTGGTACCACATGGATAGATTCAGATTCACTTTAGTTTCCTTATCAAATTAATCGTTCCGCAGGCCAGAGACCTGCGGTAGAAAAAGGAAAGCTATTAGCCTTTGAATGGATTTGCAGTTGCGAAGAACATGGCGATACCAACACCGATAATGAACGCAGCATCGATCAGACCAGCCAACAACAACATTTTACCTTGCAGTTTTTCCATCAATTCTGGTTGACGAGCAGACGCTTCCAGATATTTACCACCCATCATAGCGATACCGATACAAGCACCCAAAGCGCCCAAACCGATGATCAAACCACAAGCCAATGCAACGAAAGCGACGTTAGTCATGAGAAAACTCCTTGAAAGTTAAAATTAAAATACCAAAACCAAAAACTAAAACCAAAAAACCAAACTTAAAATTAATGCGCTTCGTGAGCCTGACCCATGTACACCAGAGTCAACATCATGAAAATGAACGCTTGCAGAGGCACGATCAGGATATGGAAGATGGACCAGGCAGAACCCAGGACCAGATGACCAATACCGCCAAAGATAGAATCGGAAGCACCCAGCAAAGCAGCGATCAGCAAGAACAACAATTCACCGGCAAACATATTGCCGAACAGTCGCATACCGAGCGAGAAAGTTTTCGCTGCGTATTCAACTACGTTCAACAAAAAATTGAACGGGAACATCATTGGGCCAAACGGTGCGCTGAACAATTCCTTGATGAAGCCGCCCACACCTTTGATCTTGAAGCTGTAATACATCATCAGGCCGAAAATACCAATGGAGATGCCCAGAGTACCGTTCAAGTCTGCCGTAGGCACGACACGGTGTGGCATTTCATGATCCAGGCCAAGCACTGGGAACAACCATTGAGAGAACAAATCAACTGGCAGGAAATCCAGGGAGTTCATCAATACTACCCATACAAATACCGCCAAAGCCATAGGGGCGATGAAGCTGGTGTTGCCGTGAACTATGCTTTTTGCGTTGTTGTCCACCATTTCGATGAGCATTTCAACAGCGCACTGGAAACGGCCAGGTACGCCAGATGTTGCCTTGCGTGCTGCCATATACATAATGATGGTGCCCAGCAAGCCGCAAACGACGGACCAGATAACCGTATCAATATTGACATACGACATGTCCCACAAGGACGTTTGTGCATGGTGGCCGTGGTTAGTCAAATGCCCAAGGTGATGGGCTATATATTCTGACGGAGTGACTTGTTCAGCTGAGCTCATGATCAGTGCCTAAAGAGTAAAATGAAATAGCTTTTCAGTACGACGATGAAGGCGATCAAAAAGGCCGGCCAGTTGACATCGGGGTACCAGAAGACAACCGCTGCCATCAGCGCGACTGTCGATATAACTTTGAAAAATTCCCCGATGAAAAAACTCATCGGATTTGCTCCTCCGGGCCTCCGGGCGCTCATGGTCAGGCGCAACGCGAACAAGGCATTTGGAATCGCACAAGACAATCCACCAAACAGGGCAGACAATCCGTAAGAAATATTGCCAAAAATTCCAGCCAGCAAGCCCGCGACCAGCGCTGCCACCAACTGCAGCAGTATGATGCGTGTCATGCTTCCCTCATTTATCCGGGACTGACGCAAAACCTCTCCGGCAGCTATCAAGCCACAGGCCCGACTTAGCTACAGTCGCCTTTGTCTGGCCTTGCGGGGGACAATTTTGCGTAAATCCTACTATTTACCAAGATGGCTGTTGAATTTGTCTGGCTTGCCACGATATAACCGGGCAGCGCAAATCCTCGCCGATCAAAACCCCGGAATTATACGTGGTAGTGCGTTATAACGTCAAACGTTTGATGCATAAGCTCAAATGTTTGGTGCGTCGCGTCAAAATGCATTATTTTGGTGCTTTTTTATTGTTGTACTGTTTTTGCCGCTTTTGCAACTAATGTGTTGAGCCAGTCCTGGCCTTGCTTCCAGCTACCCAGACCAGACTCGCCATTGATATGTCCCTTCGCACCAATCAGGTGCAACTCTGCACCCCAGGTTCTTGCCAGGTCTTGTGCAACTGACAAATCGCACCACGGATCATCGCTGGATGCCACCACCGCGACAGGGCAAGGAAAACGGATTAGTGGCATGGGACTAAAGCTGGCCGCAGGAAAATCTGCCCGGCCCACATCTGGTGGTGCCACCAGCAACGCAGCCCTGACCTTGCTTTTATCCAACACCCCCGGCATGCCGGAAGCCAGCCACCAGGCGGTCAGGGCGCAACCCAGGCTATGGGCGACCAGCACCACCTCGTCAGTGACTGCATTCACGGCAACTGACAAAGTGGCAACCCATGCATCCTTGACCGGATGCTCCCAGTCTTGTTGTTCTACTCTTTTTACATGCGGTAATTCAGCTTCCCAGCGCGTTTGCCAATGGCCGGGACCGGAGTTATACAGGCCAGGTAAAGTCAGTATCTGCATGGGTTCCAAGCTTTTTACTGTCCGCGTATTTTCAGGATGATGCCGTCAAGACTATCCAGATCGGCAAAATCGATCAGCATCTGTCCCCTGCCCTTGCTACCCAACTTCAGGCTGACCTGGGTGGCCAGCAAATCGGACAACTCTTCTTCCAGGCGGGTGATGTCGCGTGATTTTTCTGCCTTGTCGCGCGGTTTGCCGGTGGCACTCATTTCTGCCGTGGTTTTTGCCACCAGCTTTTCTGCTTCACGCACCGACATGCGCCTGGCAACGATCTGGTTGGCCAGTTGTATCTGGGTGGCAGCATCTGTCACCAGCAGCGAACGTGCATGGCCCATGTCGATGTCACCTGCCATCAGCATGGTCTGCACTGGTTTCGCCAGGTTCAGCAAACGCAGCAGGTTTGACACCGCACTACGAGAACGGCCCACTGCATTGGCGGCCTGTTCATGGGTGAAAGAAAAATCTGTGATCAAGCGGTGTATACCCTGGGCTTCTTCCAGCGGATTCAAATCTTCGCGCTGGATGTTTTCAATCAGTGCCATGGCGGCGGCGGCCTGGTCATCGACATCCTTGACCAGTACCGGCACTTCTTCCAGACCTGCCATTTGTGATGCGCGGAAACGGCGTTCACCGGCAATGATTTCGTAACGGGTGACGCCATTGCTCTGCCCCACCGGCCTGACCAGGATAGGTTGCATCAAGCCCTGGGCCCGGATGGAGGCTGCCAGCTCAGCCAGCGCACCTTCGTCCATACGGGTACGGGGCTGGTATTTACCGGCCTGCATGTGGGCCACGTTCAGGCTGGTGGGTGCACCAGTCACGGTTGGCACGGCTTCTGCAAAGTCGGCTGCACCGCCGAGCAAGGCATCCAGGCCACGGCCCAGGCCTTTTTGTTTTTTGTTGGACATACTTATTTTCCCAGTTCCAGTTCTTTAATTTTTTCTACCATCTCTGCACCGAAGGCGATATACGCCTGTGCCCCCTTGGATGTCGCGTCAAACACCACGCCAGGGATACCGTAAGATGGTGCTTCCGCCAGGCGGACATTGCGTGGGATCAGGGTCTTGAAAACCTTGTCTCCGAAATGCTGTTCGAGCTGGTCAGACACTTGCTGCGACAAGGTCATGCGCGGGTCAAACATCACGCGCAGCAGGCCAACGATTTTCAGGTCAGGGTTGAGGTTGGCCGAGACTTTCTTGATGGTATTGGCCAGGTCGGACAAGCCTTCCAGCGCATAGTATTCACACTGCATGGGAATAATCACACCATGCGCAGCGCACAAGCCATTCAGTGTCAGCAAAGACAGGGCCGGCGGACAATCGATGAGAATGAAATCATAGTCCGCATCTACCTTGGACAGTGCTTCACGCAAGCGCTTGTCGCGGTTATCCAGGGACACCATTTCAACTTCGGCACCAGCCAGCTCACGGTTGGCTGGCAAGACATCGAAACCACCGGATTCGGAACGCAATTTAGCCGTTGTCACGTCAGACAGACCGAGCAAAACTTCATAAATCGAAGCGGTCAATTTTGACTTGTTAATGCCGGTCCCCATGGTGGCATTCCCCTGCGGATCCAGATCAACCAATAAGACACGTTTATCGAGTTGCGCCAGCCCTGCGGCGAGATTGACAGTGGTCGTGGTTTTGCCAACGCCACCTTTTTGATTTGCAATACAAAAGATTTTTGCCATAGGGGTTTCCGTGGATTCAAGCCGGGGCCAGGGTTTTCTTGATAAAGATGAGGTGGCGTTCGGCCTGCAAGCCGGGCACCGTCAAGGGTTGTATTTTTTCTACCTGCCAGCCTGTCGGCAGACGTTCAATTTCCTGATTCGGGGCCACGCCTTTCATGGCAATAAACTGGCCGCCATCTGCCAGCAGATGACCCGACCAGTTGATGAAATTACAGAGCTCAGAAAAAGCCCGCGAAGTGATGACATCAAAGGCTGTTTTCACCTGCAGCGCTTCTACCCTGCCGGTATGCACGCTCACGTTTTTCAAGCCCAGCTCAGTCTTGGCCTGGGTCAGGAAAGCCGTCTTTTTGCTGACGGTATCGATCATGGAAATCTTGATATCCGGATAAGTGATGGCCAGCATCATGCCTGGCAAACCACCACCGGCCCCGACATCCAGCACGTTCCTGGCATCCTTGAAGGCAGGGGCTGCCGACAGCGAATCCAGCAGATGTTGCCTGACCATTTCCCTGGGGTCACGAATCGATGTTAAATTATAAACAGAATTCCATTTTGATAATAATGTTAAATATGCAATCATCTTATCTATCTGGGCATCTGAGATATCCAGTGGTAATTCCTGGATACCGTTTTTAAGCATGTCTTTCAGTGCATGTTCCACGTGAATCATTCTGCCTGGCCCTCGACTACCGCATCGGTATTTACCATGAACTCTTTAAAGCCACGTTTTTTCAGATGTACCAAAAGCAGGGAAATCGCTGCGGGTGTCACACCCGAAATACGGCCACACTGACCCAGACTTTCGGGCTGGTGTTTATTCAGTTTTTGCCTGACTTCGATGGAAAGACCATTCACTTCCATATAGTCAAAAGCGACTGGCATTTTGAGGTTTTCAAAATGCACATGGCGCTCAACCTCTTTGGCCTGCCTGTCGATATAGCCTGCGTATTTGACCTGTATCTCTACCTGCTCGCGCACATGCGGATCGACCACACCTGGCCCCGCCAGTGCCTGTCCTTCTACACCCTGCAAACTCATCAGGCTTTCGTAGGTCACCTGCGGGCGACGCAATAAATCGGCCAGGGAATATTCACGCTCCAAAGCCTTGCCTATCACACGCTCTGCTTCGACATCGGCCAAAATGCGCGGGTTGACCCAGGTCGAGCGCAGCCTTTCCATTTCACGTGAAACACTTTCGCGCTTTGTTTCAAACTGCTGCCACTGCGCATCGCTGACACAACCCAGCTTGCGGCCTATCTCGGTCAGGCGCATGTCGGCATTGTCTTCACGCAGACTGAGGCGGAATTCAGCACGACTGGTGAACATGCGATAAGGTTCCTGTACCCCCTTGGTGATCAGGTCATCTACCAGTACACCCAGATAAGCTTCATCACGGCGTGGCACCCAGGCTTCTTTACCCTGGGTTTTCAGTGCCGCATTCAGGCCAGCCAACATGCCTTGTGCTGCCGCTTCTTCGTAGCCGGTCGTACCATTGATTTGGCCGGCAAAAAACAGGCCTTCGATCTGGCGGGTTTCCAGTGAAGACTTCAAACCACGCGGGTCAAAATAATCATATTCAATCGCATAGCCAGGACGCAGGATGTAGGCGTTTTCCATACCGTGCATGGAACGTACCAGGTCCAGCTGCACATCAAATGGCAAGCTGGTAGAGATACCGTTGGGGTAAAACTCGTTTGTGGTCAGGCCTTCTGGCTCCAGGAAAATCTGGTGCGATTCCTTGCTGGCGAAGCGATGTATCTTGTCTTCTATCGAAGGGCAATAACGTGGCCCCACCCCTTCAATGACACCGGTGTACATGGGGCTGCGATCCAGACCGGCACGAATAATATCGTGGGTTTTTTCATTGGTATGGGTAATCCAGCATGGCAACTGCCTTGGATGCATGCTGGTATTACCCATGTATGAGAATACCGGCACCGGGTCCAGATCACCGGGCTGCTCTTGCATCAATGAAAAATCAATACTGCGGCCATCAATACGTGGTGGCGTACCTGTCTTCAACCTGCCTTGTGGCAGCGCCAACTCCTTCAAACGGGCAGACAGGGATATCGCTGGCGGGTCACCGGCACGGCCCGCCGAATAATTATTCAGGCCCACATGGATCTTCCCGTCCAGGAAAGTACCCGCAGTCAGCACCACTGCGCGGGCGCGGAACTTGATACCAACCTGGGTCACAGCCCCGACCACGCGATTACCCTCGACCAGCAAATCGTCAACTGCCTGCTGGAACAACCACAGATTAGGCTGATTTTCCAGGCGACTGCGTATCGCTTGCTTATACAAGATACGGTCAGCCTGGGCCCGGGTAGCACGTACTGCAGGCCCCTTGGATGAATTCAGGATGCGGAATTGTATGCCAGCCTCATCCGTGGCAATCGCCATGGCACCGCCCATGGCATCAACCTCTTTAACCAGGTGACCCTTGCCTATCCCACCTATGGATGGGTTGCAGGACATCTGACCCAGGGTCTCAATATTGTGGGTCAACAATAGGGTGGTTTGCCCCATACGGGCGGCAGCCAAGGCAGCTTCGGTACCGGCATGACCGCCGCCGACGACGATAACATCGAATTCTTTAGGATAAAACATGGTGGATTTCTGAGAAACTTGGATCTGGGAGGCACGATTATAGTTTGTTTTGTGGGCAAAGCTTTAGCCAACTAAAGATTCTCTTTTTATTTAGATCTATGTTTCACGTGAAACATAGACATCAAGACATAAAAAATGAGACCGAAGTCCCATTCTTACCTGCCCGATTGTTTCACGTGAAACAGTTCATTTGAAAAAACCATCATAGGTAGTCTTGCAGATCAGGGCCACGACCACGCCAAGGAACATTTTGCGCACAAATGAAGTACCGTGCTTTATTGCTAAATGACTACCTAAAATCGAACCGCCTACGCCACATACCGCCATCGTCAAACCCAGCATCCAGAGTACGTGACCGCTATATCCGAACCAGATCAGGGCCGCAGTATTGCATGCCACATTCAATACCTTGGCAACGGCAGAAGCTCGCAGGAAGTCATACCCAAAGAAGCGCACAAACAAAAACATGAAGAAGCTACCCGTGCCCGGGCCAAAGAAACCATCGTAGAAACCTATCCCCGCGCCTACCAACATGGCCATATAAGTCTCTTTGCTGCCAGCAAACACAGGTGTATTGTCTGCACCGAATTCTTTTTTCTTGAAGGTATAGATGGCGACACCCAGCAAGATCAAAGGCAAAGCCTTGCGCATATAAGTAGGTGGGATATGAGTCACCAGGAAAGCCCCGGCAAAAGAAAACGAGAATGCCATCAAGGCAGCCGGAGCAACCATGCTCCAGCGCAGACTGACTGTCCTCATATAGCGTGCTGCCGCTACCGTCGTCCCCCAGATACCGGCCATTTTATTGGTGCCCAATAGTGTCGCAGGTACGGTTCCCGGCATGAAAGAGAACAAAGCTGGTACCTGTATCAAGCCACCACCACCAACTATAGAATCCACAAAACCGGCAAAAAAAGCTGCCAGTGCCAACAGAAAAATATCCATATTGAGTTTATTTGATTTGTTTTAGAGATTGCACCATTGCAGACAGGCAAGACAAAATGAGCAAATACAGCACAGATCAGTTATACAGAAGCCTGCTGTAGTCAACAAGGTACAGCCCATGCCATAACAGTTGCAAAGCCACGCCGCCTGTTTGACTAGCAGCTACAAATCAGACAACATGCAAATCCGGCCGCTGACTTCCATCCTCTTCAGCCTGCACTTGTCGATTTACGCTGCATTCCCACCCTTAGGAATTAACAATGAAAATTTGCCTGTCGTCCCTCTTTGCCAGCCTGATCTTTTTCAGCAACATCTGTTCCGCACAAGCTCAGATTGAAATCCCCTTATGGCAAAACGGCGCGCCCGGCCTGCAATATGCGCATGCAGAGACAGCCGAAGACCGGCATGAAACCGGTCGCCTGGACAGATACATCAGCTACGTCAGCAAACCCACATTGACCATCTACCCGGCTCCTGCCGACAAGGCAAGCGGCACTGCCGTACTGGTGGTACCAGGTGGTGGCTTCCGTTATGTCTGCATAGACAAGGAAGGCATAGAAGCAGCGCAATGGCTGAATGCCCAGGGCATTACAGCCGCCGTACTGAAATACCGCACACTGGCACCGGATGGAGATCGTAGCTGGAAATCCATCCTGCCCCTGACGGCGGACACCAGCCGCGCCATGCGCGTGCTGCGCCAACATGCGAGTGAATGGAAAATCGACAACAAGAAGATAGGCGTACTCGGCTTTTCCGCCGGTGGCATTATGGCTCTGCAATTGTTGATGGACCAGGATGAAGGTGACTCAGGCGCTACCGACGCCACAGAAAAATTGGGTAACCGGGCCGACTTTATCGCCCTGGTCTACACCGGCCTGCCCGGCAACAAAGTACCCAAGATCAGCAAGAACACGCCCCCCTTCTTTATCGTCCATGCGTCGGATGACCCAAAGGCACCACCTGCGGTTGCCGCCAAGATTTATCAGCAATTGCTGGAAGGCGGTGCCCAGGCTGAACTGCATACTTTCCGTCGCGGCGACCATGGCTTTGGCATGACGCCCGCAAGCGGTAGCGTGCGCAACTGGACCAGTCTGTACGCCGACTGGATGCGTGATCTCAAGCTGTTAGACAAATAGCATTTGCCTGAAAGTCGAAAAACCCGGCATGTGCTATGGTAGATATCCCTACAACGAGCTAAGAACGTGCCTACGATCTTAATGAAAATGAGATAAAGATGAACGACTTTGAATTCAGAACCGTCCCCAGCCTGATCAGCCAAACCGGTGCAGCAACGCGCCTGGGCAAAATCATACGCCAGGAATTTCCAGCGATTCAGCACGTCCTGTTGGTGACCGATGCCGGTTTCCTGCGGACTGGCCTGGTCCAGCCCGTGATCGACAGCCTGGAAACGGAACAACTCAAAGTCAGTATTTTCTCCGACGTGATTGCCGACCCACCAGAAGCGATTGTCTTGCAAGCGGTCGGCAACGCCCGTGACTTGCAGGTCGAACTGGTGGTCGGCCTGGGTGGTGGCAGCTCTATGGATGTGGCCAAACTCATCGCCATCCTGGCTGGCAGCGAGCAAAGCCTGTCCACCATGTATGGCATAGGCAATGTCAAAGGCCAGCGTTTGCCGCTGATACAAATCCCGACCACTGCAGGTACAGGTTCCGAAGTGACGCCTATCTCCATCGTCACCACTGGTGCCACCACCAAGATGGGCGTAGTTGCGCCACAACTGTATGCCGACATCGCCATCCTCGATGCGCAACTGACCACCGGCCTGCCGCCCAAGATCACCGCAGCGACCGGCATCGATGCCATGGTGCATGCGATAGAAGCCTATACCACCAGGCATAAAAAGAACCCGCTGTCTGACATGCTGGCGGTGCAGGCTCTGAAATTACTGTGGAACAACATCGACGAAGCCTGCACCAATGGCAATAACCTGGCAGCAAGACAAGCCATGTTGCTGGGTGCCATGCTGGCCGGACAATCCTTTGCCAATGCACCTTGTGCCGCCGTGCATGCACTGGCCTATCCGGTCGGTGGCATTTTCCATGTACCGCATGGTTTATCAAATTCCCTGGTCTTGCCGCACGTACTGCGCTTCAATGCCAGCCACGCAGCAGACCTGTATGCCGAACTGGCCGCCATCATTGCACCAGAAGCCACAGGCACAGCAGCGCAGCGTTGTCATTCCCTGATCAAAGCCATGGAAGACCTGGCAGTGCGGGTAGGTATAGAAACCCGCCTGAGTCAGGTAGGCATTACCGAAAAAGACCTGGATCAACTCGCCAGCGACGCCATGCTGCAAACCCGCCTGCTGGGGAATAATCCACGTGAAGTAACGAAAGAAGATGCGCGGGCGATTTACGCAGCGGCTTTGTAAATCAACATAATTGAAAATGCAATATGCTACGCATAGCGGGCCAGAATAATTTGCTTAAAACAGAATGACTTTTAAATCCCCTCCCTTTCAAGGGGAGGGATAGGGTGGGGATGGGTCTCGGTCAATTAACGATAAATGACTTTACGCGGGAAACCCATCCCCATCCCAACCTTCCCCTTGAAGGGGAAGGCGCTCCCGGTTACAACAAAATTGCCGTACAAATGACCGATGCATACATCGCTCCAGTCATTCTGCCCAAATTGAAAAAGAAAGTCTGTCCCAAAAATTAAGCTCAGTATTTATCTGTCGATGATTTCGCGACGGTTTCAATTTCGAGGATCTTGCGTGCGCCCTGCATCTTGACCAGCAGGTGCAAGAACTTGCCCTGATTAGGTGCCACATGATGTTGCGGCAAACCGACAGCATCACTGTCCAGCAGCGCCTGCGTCAGAGCAGTGTCGGTGGGGATCAGGGTGTCACAGAAATAATTATCAACAGCAGACCATGTAGATTGGTTCATAGTCGAAATAGGTGAATGCTGGGAAAGCGTATTCTGGCACAAATCAAACTGACCGCAAAAAACAAAAAGCCCCGCAACATAAGCTACGGGGCCTGTTTGCAAAGTGCAATATTTAACTTGCTTTGACCTTACCCGAACGTCCAACAAAGGCAATCAGTTCACCCACGATGCCGCGTCGGAAAGCCAGTACGCAGACGATGAAAATCAGGCCGGTGACGATAGTGACAGAATCACCGATACTGCGGAACCATTCTACCGTCGTCATATCAGCCAGCAGGTTGCCAAGCTCGCCCAGTTTGTTTTCCAGGGCGATGATGATGACGGCACCGACTATCGGGCCCACCAGTGTACCGAGACCGCCCACCAGGGTCATCAACACCACCAGGCCTGACATGGACCAGTGCGCGTCGGTCAGCGTCTCTGAGCTGAAGATCAGCGTTTTGGTCGCACCGGCCAAACCGGCCAGTGCGGCTGACAAGACAAAGGCCAGCAATTTGTATTTATCGACGTCATAACCGAGCGAGATGGCGCGTGGTTCATTTTCCTTGACCGCCTTCAATACCTGGCCAAACGGTGACTGCACCGTGCGCATGATGATGGCGAAACCGGCAATGGCAATGACCAGCACCAGGTAATACAGATTCAGGTCCACGCTCAGATCGATCATGCCCAGCAGCTTGCCACGCGGTATGCCTTGCAAGCCATCTTCGCCACCGGTGAACTTGGCCTGCAAAAACACAAAGTACAGCATCTGCGCCAGCGCCAGCGTGATCATGGTGAAGTAAATACCCTGACGCCGTATTGCCAGCATACCCATCACCCAACCAATCAGCGCTGCCGCCCCTACCCCAAGTAAGATACCCAGTTCGGTCGGCAAGCCAGCATCACGCAATGCCCAGCCGGTGATGTACCCGGCACCACCAAAAAACGCTGCATGGCCAAACGACAGCAGGCCGGTAAAACCAATCAGCAAATTAAAGGCGCAGGCAAACAAGGCAAAGCACAATAGCTTCATCAGGAACACGGGATACACCACAAACGGCGCTGCCAGCAGCAGGGCAAACGCGATACCGTATCCAATTTTTTTATTCATCATAGGTGCTCCCTTATTTTTCTTTACCGAATAATCCGGCAGGGCGGATCATGAGCACGATCGTCATGACGATAAACACCACGGTCGCCGACAGTTCAGGATAAAACACCCGCGTCAGCCCTTCGATAATGCCCAGGCCAAGACCGGTCAGGATAGAACCCAGAATCGACCCCATGCCACCGATCACCACCACGGCAAAAACAGTGATGATGAGGTTGGACCCCATCAGTGGCGACACCTGTATCACTGGTGCTGCCAACACGCCGGCAAAGGCTGCCAGCGCCACACCAAAGCCATAAGTCAGGGTCACCATCAGCGGCACATTGACACCAAAGGCTTCCACCAGTTTGGGGTTCTCAGTGCCAGCACGCAGGTAGGCACCGAGCTTGGTTTTTTCAATCACAAACCAGGTCGCAAAACAGACCACCAGCGACGCCAGCACTACCCAGGCACGGTAGTTCGGCAAAATCATGAAACCCAGGTCGGTTGCGCCGGACAGGGCTTCAGGCACGGAATACTGCTGGCCAGATACGCCATACACCGAGCGGAACACGCCTTCCAGCAACAGGGTGATACCAAAAGTCAGCAACAAACCATACAGGTGATCCAGCTTGTACAGCCAGCGCAGCATGGTCTTTTCTATGATGATGCCAAACAGGCCAACCAGCAAAGGCGCAGCGATCAGCATCACCCAGTAATTGATGCCGAAATAATTCATGCCCATCCATGCGAGGAAGGCCCCCATCATGTACAGCGCACCATGGGCAAAGTTAATCACATTCAGCAAGCCGAAAATCACAGCCAGCCCCAGAGACAGCATCGCGTAAAACGAGCCGTTGACCAAGCCCAGCAAAAGCTGGCTTAGCATCGCCTGTAGCGGAATACCAAATATTTCCATGGCACTCTAAATAAAATGACCCGATGATGCGCGGGTGGGTGGGTGAAAAGGACGAAGACCTCTCAACACAGAGACACGGAGGCACAGAGAAAAGCAAGAGAAGACCAAATTCTCTTTAACCATATTCTCATCAAATCCTCTGTGTCTCTCGATAAGACAATCTCTACTTTTTACAAAGTTGAAGCATCGTTTTTAAACGATGCTTCACGTACCTAAAACAACGGCAAACCTGAAATTCAATTATCGGGATGCAGAGCAAGGCAGAATTTGCAAAAGCGACACAGCAATACATAAGTATTGCGAGGCTTTGCAACGCCGCTATGCGCCCGAGAATTGGATTTCACTTCCAGAGGACGCATTTGGATTCTGATTTGGTAGTAAATGCCTGTTCACCCGGAATTGTCTGCGCCACTTTGTAGTAATCCCATGGCTCTTTGGATTCGGCAGTCGACTTCACCTGCATCAGGTACATGTCATGAATCATGCTGCCGTCGCCACGGATATAACCGTTTTTGGCATACATGTCATTGATCTTCATGCTCTTCAGTTGTGCCAGCACCTTGTTGGTATCGTCAGTACCGGCAGCCTTGACTGCATTCAGGTAAGTCAGGGTGGCGGAATAATCTGCCGCCTGCAAGCTGGAAGGCATTTTCTTCATTTTTTCGAAATAGCGACGCGACCATTTGCGTGCTTCTTCGTTCTGGTTCCAGTACCAGCTATCGGTCAGGTACATGCCTTGAGTAGCGTTCAAACCCAGGGAATGAATATCATTGATAAACATCAGCAAACCAGCCAGTTTCATGGTCTTGGTAATGCCAAATTCATTCGCCGCCTTGACTGCATTGATGGTGTCACCACCGGCATTGGCCAGACCCAGGATCTGTGCCTTGGATGCCTGCGCCTGCAACAGGAAGGAAGAAAAATCAGATGCCGACAAAGGATGTTTGACCGAACCTGCTACCGTACCACCATTGGCTTTCACCACATTGGCAGTATCACTTTCCAGCGACGCACCAAACGCATAATCGGCCGTCAGGAAATACCAGCTCTTGCCGCCCTGTTTGACAACCGCAGAACCTGTGCCCTTGGCCAGCGCCACTGTGTCATATGCATAGTGAATAGTATGGGTGGTGCATTCTTCATTGGTCAGCTTGGCAGAACCGGCACCAATGGAAATGAACACGCGTTTCTTTTCCACAGCAACTTTGGACATGGACAGCGATGTACCAGAATTGGTACCGCCTATCAGCATATCAACGCCATCGCGGTCAAACCATTCCTGTGCTTTGGCAGAAGCGATATCTGCCTTGTTTTGATGATCAGCAGTGACCAGTTCAATTTTCTTGCCCAGTACCGTACCACCAAAATCGGCAATCGCCATGCGTATGGCTTCGGCACCGCCTTTGCCATCGATATCAGAATACAGGCCAGAAATATCGGTGATGAAACCGATTTTGACCACATCACCAGAAACCTGCGCATTGGCATTCAGCGCAAAGCCGGCCAGTGCGGCGGATACAGCAAGACTTGTCACTTTCAATTTTGCTGAGCTTGCGAATTTTATCTTCATGCGTCTTCTCCAATCACTTATTATTTGATCTGCGGCACCGGGACGGCACTACAGGTTTTCAGCTTCTCTACGGCTTGACTACACACCCAACAACTCATTCAAGACCGGCATTTTTTCCTGCAATTGGGCAGCCGCAAAATTCTCTACGATCTGTCCGTGCTCCATGACGTAAAACCTGTCCGCCAGCGGAGCAGCAAAGCGGAAATTCTGTTCCACCATGACGATGGTATACCCCTTGGCTTTCAGGGTCGTGATCATGCGTGCCAGGGCCTGCACGATGACCGGTGCCAGGCCTTCGGAAATTTCATCCAGCAGCAACAGGCGAGCACCTGTGCGCAAGATGCGCGCTACGGCCAGCATCTGTTGTTCACCACCGGACAGACGTGTGCCCTGACTGTTTTTACGTTCGGCCAGATTGGGAAACATTTGGTAAATCTCGGCGACTGACATGCCCTTGTGGTCTTTCGATACCACAGGCGGCAGCATCAGGTTTTCTTCTGTGGACAAGGATGAAAATATCCCCCGCTCTTCCGGGCAATAGCCAACGCCCAGATGCGCCACCTTGTGGGTAGGCAGGTGGATGGCCTCTTGCCCGTTGATCTTGATCGAGCCCTTGCGTACACCTGTCAGGCCGACGATGGCACGCATGGTGGTGGTGCGGCCAGCGCCATTGCGACCGAGTATGGTCACGACTTCACCCTGGTTCACCTTCAGGTTCACGTCATGCAGGATATGGGATTCACCATACCAGGCTTGCAGGCCGGCAATTTCCAGTGCGGCAACATTTTTAGCAGCATTTGCAGCGCTCATGCGTGCGCTCCTTCCAGTTCGCCGCTGGTGCTGCCCATATAGGCTTCCATGACTTTGGGATTGGTGGATACTTCTTTATAAGTACCTTCAGCCAGCATGGCACCACGCTGCAAGACCGAGATCTTGTCGCAGATACCCGACACCACATTCATATTGTGTTCCACCATGAGGATAGTGCGGCCAGCCGACACCTTCTTGATGAGTTCGGTCACCCTGTGCACATCTTCATGACCCATGCCTTGCGTGGGTTCATCCAGCAACATCATTTCGGGTTGCATGGCCAGCGTGGTGGCGATTTCCAGCGCGCGCTTGCGGCCATACGGTAAATCCACGGTGACGGTATCGGCGAAAGCAGTCAGATCAACTTCGGCCAGCAATTCCATGGCGCGCGCATTCAACTGGTTCAGCGATTGCTCGCTTTTCCAGAAATGAAAGGACGTACCGAGTTTTCTTTGCAAGCCTATACGCACGTTTTCCATTACCGTCAGGTGCGGGAACACGGCAGAAATCTGGAATGAACGTATGATGCCCTGCCGGGCAATCTGGGCTGGTTTGGCCGAGGTGATATCGCGGCCATTGAACAGGATTTGTCCCGAAGTCGGGACAAGAAATTTGGTCAGCAAATTAAAACAGGTGGTCTTGCCGGCACCATTGGGGCCGATCAGGGCGTGGATATGCCCACGCTGCACCTGCAAATTCACGTCGCTTACAGCAGTGAAGCCCTTGAACTCTTTGGTCAAGCGCTTTGTCTCCAGGATGACGTCGGTCATCTCTTCTCCTTATTGTCTGGCTTATGGTGTGTAGTCCACTACGTCCAATGCGACAACGCTTCCTTTACTATCTGGAAGTTTTTTTATATTAGCTTTTCATAGTACCCAGCAAATCGTTTTCTAAACAATACGGTATAACTACTGTAAGTAATTCCACGCAGAAAATTACTTACCGGTTTGCAAGCATTTTTACCTCTTAAACGCCCAATATACTCCTGGCTGCCTTCTCTGCAATCATCAGAGTAGGTGAGTTGGTATTACCTGAGGTTATAGTCGGCATGATAGAAGCATCTGCCACGCGCAGGCCAGCTATGCCTATTACGCGTAAAGCACTGTCGACCACCGCCCCAGTATCGTTGATACGGCCCATTTTGCAAGTACCTACCGGGTGGAAAATCGTCGTGCCTATGTCACCAGCCGCCCTGGCCAGTTCTTCCTCCGTCTGGAACTGTGCACCCGGTTTCATTTCTTCAGGCCTATATTTCTGCAGGGATGGTGCAGCGATGATCTTGCGCGTCAGCGTCAGCGAATCTGCTGCTATCTTGCGGTCTTCCGGCGTGGTCAGGTAGTTAGGTACGATTTTCGGTGCCGCAGAGGCATCATTGCTGGCGATGCGCACGTGGCCGCGTGAAGTCGGGCGCAAATTGCACACACTGGCGGTGAAGGCCGGAAAATCATGCAGGGGGTCACCAAATTTTTCCAGTGACAAAGGTTGTACATGGTATTGCAGGTTAGGTGTCACCTGGCTGGCATCCGAACGGGTAAACGCCCCCAGTTGCGACGGTGCCATCGACATCGGGCCGCTCTGGAACAAGGCATATTCCAAACCTATACGCGCCTTGCCCAGCAAGCTATTGGCCATCTTGTTGAGGGTCTTGGCACCACTGATTTTAAACGCTGAACGGATCTGCAAATGGTCTTGCAGATTGCCGCCGACACCCGGCAGGTCATGCACAACGGCAACACCGGCCTGTTGTATATGTGCCGCATCACCTATGCCTGACAATTGCAGTATCTGGGGAGAACCGATCGCCCCTGCCGCCAGCACCGTTTCTTTCATGGATTCGGCAAACCAGCTACGGCCACCACCGATAAATTCCACCCCCATACAACGCTTGCCCTGTTCGGTATCCTTGATGCAAAGCTTTTGCACCTGGCAGCCGGTCATGATGGTCAGGTTGGGCCGCGCCGCTGCCGGTTTCAAAAAAGCCTTGGAGGCATTCCAGCGCACACCGCGTTTCTGGTTAACGTCGAAATAACCACAGCCTTCATTATTGCCACGGTTGAAGTCATCGCTCTTGGGTATGCCGACTTCAGCCGCCGCCTCACGGAAAGCATCCAGGATTTCCCATGACAGTCTTTGTTTTTCCACCCGCCATTCACCACCGCTGCCATGGAATTCTGTATTACCGCTGTAGTGGTCTTCACTTTGCTTAAACAAGGGCAAGACCTGATCCCAGCGCCAGCTATCATCACCTGTCAGTTCCGCCCATTGCCGGTAATCCCTGTCCTGGCCACGCATGTAGATCATGCCATTGATGGATGAACTGCCGCCCAGCACCTTGCCACGCGGATAAATCAGGCTGCGTCCATTCAGGCCGGCTTCTGCCTCGGTACGTAACATCCAGTCGGTACGCGGGTTGTTGATGCAGTACAGGTAACCAACCGGGATATGTATCCACACATAGTCATCCTTGCCACCCGCCTCGATCAGCAAGACCCTGTTGTCAGGGTTCTTGCTAAGACGGTTCGCCAGCACGCAGCCCGCCGTACCGGCACCGATAACGATGTAATCATATTGTCCTGCTGCTTCCATACCGTTTTCCTTATAGTTCATGAATCCTGCATTTCTGCGACGAGTACGGCCATCAACTCACTGACCGTCAAATCCCTTGCTGCTGCCACGCCCTGCCCGGTCCACATTGACATCAGGCCGGTATTACTTGCTTTTGCCGCTGCTGCCCGTATGGCACCAGTCAGTGCATTCTGTATCGGGTAAGCTGGCACCTTGTCGGCCACTGCCGCCATGGCCTGCATGAAATGATTATCCAGACCACGCGCAATACGCCCGGAAAAAGCACGGGTCTGGCGTGTGGTGTCGCTGCTGCTTTCCAGCAGGCGTTGTTTATAGGCAGGGTGGATCGCCGATTCTCTGCTCGTCAAAAACGCCGTCCCCATCTGCACCAACTGAGCGCCCGCCTGCAAAGCCTGTTTGATCTGCCTGCCATCCATGATGCCGCCAGCGGCAATCAATGGCACTTCGATATGCGGTTTGCAGACTGCCAGCAAGGCGAACAGACCCAGGGTCGATGCTTTTTGCGCGCCGATGAAAGTCCCGCGGTGCCCGCCTGCTTCCACCCCTTGCAGGCATACCGCATCCGCCCCCATGGCTTGCCAGACGATGGCTTCCTGCAGATTGGTGGCCGTACCGACGACCAGGATGCCGGCATCATGCAGGCGTTGTAGCTGGCTGCCATGCAATACATCAAAGGTAAAGCTGGCCACCGCTGGCCGCGCCGTGATCAGGGCATCCAGCTGTGCTTCAAAATCTTCACACCAGCGTGTCGGTGTCGGCAGGTTATCCCAGCCCAGTTCCTGACAGACCGGCTGCAGTAACAGCTTGGCCGCTTCCAGTGCCGCAAAATCGATTTGTGGCCGGGTTTGTACAAACAGGTTGATGGCAAAGGGTTTGTCCGTCAGTCTCCTGATGTGTTCAGCCTGTTCTATGATGGCCAGTGGGGTCAGCAAGGGAGCCGCCAGTGAACCCAGCCCGCCTGCATTCGACACTGCGGCCACCAGTTCGGGCGTGGTGGCACCACCGGCCATGGGGGCCTGGATGATGGGGTGGGGGCAGAGGGTTTGCATGGATAACATGGGGGGCTCCGGGTTGGTGTGTTAATTGAATGGTTCGAGTTAGAGAAATCAAGCTTTCTTGTTCAATTGCATTGCCTTGTTTAGTCCTGATACTAACTTGAAATCATTAAAAAATTACTCTTTAAACGCCAACTCATTTAATTACCATCCTCATAGTGTTGCGATTGCAGGTCGGGGGTAGCCCGACAGCTACTCACTTTTCTTTTCTTGCAAAGAAAAGTAAGCAAAAGAATGCGCCCGCGGCGTCGCTGCCCCTTCGGGGTCCCCGTTTGTGCGGTACAAAAAATGGGAAGGTCCGAAACTCGCCTGCGGCTCAGACACCGGCCCTTCTTTTTCCATTTTTTGTACCGCACAAACGGCATCGCCACAGCGGAACTGCGAAAGTCAAAAACAACTACGACATCAAAAACAACGGCAACCCCAAAACCCAGGTTGATTAACGGTATTAAGCACAATTTAAATTTCGGCTGCATTGACGTTGGTGTTGCTGTTGCTGTTGCTGTTGCTGTTGCTGTTGACTCTGTTTTTGCTTTTGACCTTCAACCGCTTGGGACGATGTAATTTGTGCGTCACAGAAAATGGAATCAGAAGAGCCGATGTCTGAGCGTAGCGAGTTTCGGATCTTCCCATTTTTTGTGACGCACAAATTATGCTGAAGCGTAGCGTAAGCACCCGAAGGGCGAGTCTGCGGTCGCCTTTCTTTGAATACGTTCTTTGGCGAAGCAAAGAAAGTATTTCGGCCGCCGGGCCGAGACCCGGCTTGTGTCCACGAAGGGCAATTGCTTTAATAACGACTCAAGCATGCAACGAACGTCGCTGAGCTTCAGCACAAAATAACGAATAGGTACTTGAAAAGCCCAGTGTTGGGCTGATGAAGCGCAGCCCAACCTACGATCCTAGACTACAGCAGTCGCAAGAATGACGAAAATAAGATCGCTGCATATCGACAGAACCCCATCCTCATCCCCGCCTTCTCCTTGAAGGAGAAGGAGCAAGGCATACCGCTACTTCGCCACCGGCATCGTAAACTCCGCCCCTTTTCCTATACTATCCGGCCACCTCTGCATGATCGATTTATAACGCGTATAAAACCGTATTCCCTCTTCGCCATATGCATGCACATCGCCAAACAAGGAACGCTTCCAGCCGCCGAAAGAATGCCAGGCCATGGGCACAGGAATGGGTACATTGATGCCCACCATGCCGACCTGGATGCGGCGCGAAAATTCGCGTGCGGTATTGCCGTCTGAAGTGAAGAGCGCGACGCCATTGCCAAATTCATGGCGGTTGATCAGTTCAACCGCAGATGCAAAATCAGGTACCCGGACTATGCACAATACCGGGCCAAAAATTTCTTCACGATGGATTTTCATGCCCTCTTTGACATGGTCAAACAAACAGCCACCAAGGAAGAAACCGCCTTCATGCTCAGCCACTTTCAAGCCCCGGCCATCAACCAGCAATTGCGCACCTTCGGCAATGCCTTCTGCAATATAGGATTCGATTTTTTCCTTGTGTTGCGCCGTCACCACCGGGCCCATTTCAGCATCCGCTTCCATGCCGTTTTTGATCTTCAGGGCCTGCACCCGTGGCACCAAAGCCTGCACCAGTTTGTCGGCGACATTGCCGACCGCGACCGCCACCGAAATCGCCATGCAGCGTTCACCGGCTGAACCATAGGCAGCACCCATCAGGGCATCGACGGCTTGTTCCAGATTGGCGTCGGGCATCACCACCAGGTGATTTTTTGCACCGCCCAAAGCCTGCACGCGCTTGCCCAGGCGAGTACCTTCGCTATAAATGTATTCGGCAATCGGTGTTGATCCAACGAAAGAAATAGCGGATACATCGGGGTGGTGCAACAAACCATCAACAGCCACTTTATCGCCCTGCAATACATTAAACACCCCATCTGGCAAACCGGCTTTTTTGAGCAAGTCGGCAATCAGCAAAGAACAGGAAGGATCACGTTCAGACGGTTTCAAGATAAAGCTATTCCCGGTCGCTATCGCCAGCGGGGCCATCCACATCGGCACCATGAAAGGGAAATTGAAAGGCGTGATGCCAGCCGTCACCCCCAGCGGCTGACGCAGGTTGTAATTGTCTATACCGCCGCCGATATTGTCAGAAAATTGTGATTTCAGCAGTTGTGGCATGCCACAGGCAAATTCGACGATTTCTATGCCGCGTGTGACTTCGCCCATGGCATCCGACAAGACCTTGCCATGTTCACGCGTGATCAGGGTGGCCATTTCCTGGTGATGCTGGTCCAGCAATTCCTTGAACTTGAACATCACACGGGCACGCCGTAGCGGTGCAGTCTCTGCCCAAGCAGGTGCGGCGGCCTTGGCCGCAGCGACGACGGCATGCACTTCATCCAGGCTGGCCAGGGCAACACGGGCGCTGACCTCGCCGGTGGCAGGATTGAACACATCCTGCTGGCGACCGCTGCTGGAAGCAATGGCTTGCCCATTCATATAATGCGAGAGTGTGGATGTCATAAGTAAACCTTAGAGATGAATTGATGATTGCCAGTGCGTGACGATGAGATTAATTCACTCCTCATGGTAAATCCAATGAGTTATTATCAACTGCAATATAAGGATTGCTAATAATGGACTTGACACAACTCCGTGCTTTTGTCGCCGTGGCCAGAGAAGGCAATCTGACCCGGGCGGCGGAACAATTGCATGTCACGCAACCAGCCGTCAGCCTGCAGATCAAGGCCTTGCAGGAATACCTGCAACTGCAGTTATTCACACGTAGCGCCAGCGGCATGCGCCTGAGCAATGATGGTGCAAAACTATTGCCGTATGCAGAAAAAGTACTGGCCGGCATGGGCGAGTTTCGCCAGGCCGCCTACGCCTTGCACAGCATCATTTCTGGCGAGCTGGCAATAGGCACCATACTCGATCCGGAATTCACCCGGCTGGGGGTATTTTTGAAGCGTCTGGTCGAGACTTATCCACAGTTATCCACAAAGTTACAACAAGGCATGTCGGGTACGGTACTGCAACAAATCCGTGCCGGCACGCTGGACGTCGGCTTTTATCTGGGGCAACCACCAGACGATGGCAAAACCCCCTGCCACAACCTGGCGCTGACTACATTCAACTACCGCGTGGTGGCACCGAACGGCTGGAAAAACCGGGTAGCGGGTCAGGGCTGGGCCAGTCTTGCCCGCCTGCCGTGGCTATGGACGCCGCCAGAATCGGCGCATCACCGCCTGCTCAGCAAGATTTTTAACGAGCACGGTGTCAGCGCCAACATCGTCGCCCTGGTCGACCAGGAGCCATCCATGCTGGACCTGGTCAAATCCGGGGTCGGCCTCAGCCTGATACGGGATTCCATCGCCATACGCGAAGCCCATGCCCATGGCCTGGTTATTGCTGATGCAGTCAGTGTACCCACCGAACTCAGTTTCATCTGTCAGGAAAAACGCCAGCACGAAGCCATGATTGCCGCCAGCTTTGCTTTATTGGAAAGTATCTGGAAATAATGACTTGTCCAGATAAACGGGGCTTAAGCCAAATTACCAAGACCTGTAGATGTAAGAACGTGTTTACGATCTGTAACGAGCGAAACGTACGTGCATCAGCGGGGTAAGGGTAACAAAAACGCAGCGCAAAAAGCGGAATGGTCTTAAGACCATGAGCATTTTGAGTAGCGCATGAGCCCCGCGTGGACTCCGATTGCGCTCGCGCAGTAAGATCGGAAACACGTTCTAAGGAGTTATAGAACATGTCAGCAAACGAAAATAGCTGCCAAACCGGGAAATTCAGCGGTATATTTCCAACACTAAAAAAATATACTGGGACACCCGTCGTGAAATTGTTCGTACCTTGCTTCGTATTTTGCCTGATGCTTACCCCGCTGGTGAGCCGGGCAGAAAGCATCAAACTGCTGATACAGGAATATGCCCCCTTCACCCACACCGATTCCAAAACCGGTGAAATCCTCGGCATATTGACTGAAAAAATACAGGAAATCCTGAAACGTGCCGGCGATACCTCCACTATCAGCAGTACCTCGCTGGCCCGTGGCCTGAATTCCACCCTGAATGATGACAACACCTGCCTGTTCGGCTTCCGCCGCACTCCCGAACGCGAAAACCTGTATAAATGGGTAGGTCCGCTGACCAATGACACCTGGGTCTTGTATGCGCGCAAAACCGACACCCGGGTATTAAAAACCCTGGAAGATGCCAAACCCTATTCCATCGGGTCCTACAAAAATGCCGCCACCGGCATGCAACTGAGTGAGCAGGGTTATAAGATAGAGTTTTCCAACCAGGATGAAGACAATCCGCGCCTGCTGATCAACAACCGGCTCAATTACTGGATCGTGTCAGAATCCCACGGCATGGTCCTGGCCCAGCAGCAAGGCTTTGGAAATGATATTGTGCGGGCCGTCAAATACAAAACCATGGAACTGAACATGCTCTGCAATAGCCGTATGGACAAACAACGTATAGAGTTGTACAACAAACTCAATAAAGACCTGGATAACGACGGCACCATGGAAAAGATCATGCACAAGTACGGGATGAAATAATGGCGCGCTCGACTAAAGCCAGCTATGCCGTCAACCGCCTGCGCGAACGCAGCAACAATGCGCCCTATTCCATGGTCAGCATGGCCGACGGCCGCTTTTACCTGACCCTGGCAAACATCGAGGATGAAGATGCCGCCCCGCAAATACTGGGCGAACCCATGGAAATGGATGAATTTGTGGCCTACGTAAATAATGTGCACAAGCAGGCTCCCAAAAAAGCCAGCAAGCTCGATATTGCTTTTGAAAAGAAGTTACAGGCATCCAAAGACAAAAATGGCTAAAGCCGTATTCCAACAACTTCCACCAACCATAAGGATAAAAGAATGAAGTCACTACTGTTCATCAGCCTGTTGGCAAGCAGCCTGTTGCAGGCATTACCCGTGCATGCAAACCTGGTAGCAGAAACGCCGGCCCAGAGTCCGGCCACCGAGCCAAGTACACCCATTGCGCCAGCACCTGAGCAAGGGCCCAGCGTACAAAAGATCGACCTGGTAGTCGGCAAGGGACTGGAAGCCACAGCGGGCCGCAGCGTGGCCGTACATTACACCGGCTGGCTGCATGACCCCTTCGCCAAGCAGGAACGCGGCAGGCTGTTCGACAGTTCAAAAGACCGTGGACCACTGACTTTCATCCTTGGCACTGGCCGTGTGATTAAAGGTTGGGATCAAGGGGTCGCCGGCATGAAAGTCGGAGGCAAACGCACACTGATCATTCCAGCAGAACTGGCCTATGGTGCCAAAGGGGCAGGCAACGGTCTGATACCGCCAAACGCACAACTGGTTTTTGATGTGGAATTGCTGGACGTGAAATAAATCAGACCAAGGCCAAAACCCAGGCAGCACTGGGTTGGGGTGCCTTATTTATCCTGGACTTTGTCCTGGAATTTATCTTGAATATCAAACCACACCGTTTCATTCGAATACACGGCATAGAAAAAGCTGCAGATGATCAGTACCGTGGCAAAGGTGCCCGCTATGAACAGGAAACTCAGCCCGGTGGGGAAAATGTACTGGTACCAGCCCAGCAAAGTGATCATCACCATGCAAAAAAACGCCAGCATGATCAGGCGACGGCTCTTGCGCATGGTGCCAAAAGCGATCAGGATCAAAATAAGTAAAGACAAAGAAAAATTGAGGAGTCCGGGCACAACCTGACCTTTCCTGAAATACACAAAAGCGACAAATACCGACTTTTAATTAATAATTCAACTATAACAAATACCAATATATTTGCCTGCAACACAAAGTAAAGAATTTGTAAGCAGATGTCAGCACTCCTACGCTGAAGCAGGGTATAAAAATCACATAAGGCATCACACACGGCATTGTTTACCGTAGCCACCAGGACAAATCAGGATTTTCCATGACTTATCTGCTCGCTTTAGACCAGGGTACTTCGAGTTCACGCAGTATCATTTTCAATGAACGCGGTCAGTTAATCGCCTCTGCCCAGCAGGAATTCCGCCAGATTTTCCCACAGCCGGGCTGGGTCGAACATGACGCCACAGAAATCTGGCAAACCCAGTTCGCCACCTGCCAGCAGGTCTTGCAAAATGCCGGTCTGCAAGCCAGGGACATTGCAGCCCTGGGCATTACCAACCAGCGCGAAACCACCATACTGTGGGACAGAAAAACCGGCCAGCCCCTGGCCAATGCCATCGTCTGGCAAGACCGGCGCACCGAATCCTATTGTGAACAACTGCGGCAACAGGGCAAGGCTGAACTGATACAAGCCAAGACCGGCCTGATACTCGACCCCTATTTTTCTGCCACCAAGCTGAAATGGCTGCTGGACCAGATTCCCGATGCCAGACGTCGTGCCGATGCCGGCGAACTGGCCTTTGGTACCGTCGATAGCTGGCTGGCCTGGCAACTCAGCGCCGGCAAACTGCATGTCACCGATGTCAGCAATGCTTCACGCACCATGCTGTACAACATCCATCGCGGTGAATGGGATCAGGATCTGCTAGCATGGTTTGATATCCCGCCATCTGTGCTACCACAAGTCCTGCCTTCCAGCCATCGCTTTGGTGAAACCAGTCTGCTGGGCGACAGCATTCCCATCGCTGGCATTGCAGGTGACCAGCAGGCAGCCTTGTTCGGCCAGGCCTGTTTTACCCCGGGCATGGCAAAAAATACCTATGGCACTGGTTGTTTCATGCTCATGCACACGGGCGACAAGTGCCCGGTATCGCAAAACGGCCTGATCAGTACCGCCGCCTGCCAGACCGGCCCGCAGCGCCAGTACGCCCTTGAAGGCAGCGTATTTATCGGCGGTGCCGTGGTCCAATGGCTGCGGGATGGTTTGAAAGCCATACAACATTCAACCGATGTAGAAGACCTGGCCGCCAGCGTGCCGGATTCTGGTGGCGTGGTGTTTGTACCCTCTTTCACTGGTCTGGGCGCACCTTACTGGGTACCATCGGCCAAGGGTGCGATACTTGGCCTCAGCCGTGGCAGTACGGTCGGCCATATCGCCCGCGCCGCGCTGGAATCGATAGCCTTCCAAAGCACCGCACTGTTACAAGCCATGACCAGGGATGCCGTTTTCCCCATCAGCGAATTAAGGGTGGATGGCGGTGCCGCAGCGAATAATCTCTTGTTACAATTTCAGGCGAATTTGCTGGGCATACCCGTGATACGCCCCAAAGTGACAGAAACCACGGCCCTTGGTGCCGCTTACCTGGCCGGGCTGGGGACGGGAATTTATCAAAATACCGATGAATGTGCCGCATTATGGCAAATGGACAGACAGTTTTTTCCCACCATGAGCAGGGACCAGGCAGCCAGCCTCATGCAAGAATGGGAAATCGCGGTAGGCCGGGTACGTTAATAAGTTTGTGGATAAGCTGTGGGTAAACTATTAATTCGCTATTAATTAGTTATTAATAAGCCGTTGATAAGCTACTGAATTTGCATTGATCACGGTCGTGGGCATTTTTACCTTCCCCCTTTACAGGAGCAGAAAATGAAAATCATCAAATGGATAGCCGGGATACTCGTCACCCTGATCGTCGTCCTGCTGGGTATTGCCTATTCGCTACCGAATGAATACCGCGTCAGCCGCAGTATCGTCATCCAGGCTGCACCGGCCAAGATCTTCCCCCTGATCGCTGCACCCAAGGCATGGAAAAACTGGTCCGTATGGAATCAGCGTGACCCTTCCATGGAAATGCAGTATTCCGGACCAGAATCAGGCCCCGGTGCCGCCTGGGACTGGAAAAGCAAAAGCCAGGGCAATGGCGGCATGAAGTTCAACCAGGTACAGGCGGACCAGAAGCTGGAATACGAATTGCACTTTGAAGGCATGGGCAAGCCCTCTGTCGGTGCGTTGGTGTTGGAAGTACAGGCTGGCGGTACCAAAGTCACCTGGGATATGCATGGCAGCAGCGAAGGAAACCTGATGATGAAGCTATTCGCCCCGTTTATGGATAAAATGGTGGGTCCGGACTTTGAAGCTGGTCTGCTTAACTTAAAAAAACTGGCTGAAAAGACTAGCTAGCTCAGGCTGTAAAGAATCCCCTTAACCCGATTGCATCAATGAAACTCAAGTTTGCCCTGATCCTGGCCTTGCCACTACTGACCGCATTGCCAGGACTATCCGTTTTTGCTGCTGAAGCTGGCAAAGTTGCCCCTCCTGCTCCTCTTGCCCCTTCCGTCCAGCCAGCGCAACCGGGCAAGGGCATGCAAGCCGTATTTGTGGTCGCCCCGGAAGATTTGCCCAAGCAAAATAGCGGTGTACAAATCGATGCACCCAAGCAGAAAGCCGTAGAAAAAAGTAATAAGCCCGATGTTCCCATCCTGGTCTGGTCCGGGCCAGTGCCGCTGGCCGGAGGCCTGTGGATACTGGTCGCCTCCATGCCGGTGCTGGCTTCCTTGTATTTTGCTTACCAGTTACTGATGTTCATCAAAGCCCGCCGTCGCCGCTTATCCACAGAACGCGGCTCCTAGGCAAGGAGCTGCAATGCAGCTGGGGCGGTTTTGCGTAAATCCGCATATGGATAATTGTTTTTCACAGAATATTCATCTCCCTGTCACCAGCCTGTCACCTGCACATCCTACAGTCTCCCTTATCTAAACCATAAGTGGAGACCAGCATGTCCACCAAAGCCCTGATCGACAGCGCCGTTTTCAATTCCACCACCTCTGGCCGCAAAGGGCTGGCAGACAAGCTATTCGCCCACTGGTTCAGCCGCCTGGTGTATGCCCAGATCTGGGAAGATCCACAATCTGACCTTGATGCGCTGCAACTCAAGCCAGGCGCGAATATCCTGACCATCTCTTCTGGCGGTTGCAATGCCCTCGCCTATCTGTCGGCCGAACCGGCTGCCGTGCATGCGGTGGACCTGAATGCCGCCCACCTGGCCATGCTCAACATGAAGCAAATGGCCATCAAGCATTTGCCCGACTACCAGGCGGTACTGGCTTATCTTGGCAATGCCAACCAGGCCGATAACCTGAAACGCTATAAACGACATATCCGCAATCACCTGTCTGACGATGCCAGCAATTTCTGGGAAAGCCGTTCCTTGTCCGGCAAGGCGCGTTACCATTATTTTGCCAGCGAAGCCTATCAACATGGCTTGCTGGGCAACTTCATCGGTTTTGCCCATTTCTTTGTACGCCTGATGGGTGGCGACATGAGCCAGCTCATGCAAGCCCGCAACCTGCAGGAACAGACTCAACTGTTTGAAAAATACGTGGCACCCGTATTTGAAACCCGTTTGTTCCGCCTGATTGCCAGCCAGCCGCTGGCCCTGTACAGCCTGGGTATTCCACCATCCCAGTTCGAAGCCCTTAAAAAAGATGCCAAACAAGGCCTGCATGTCTTGTTCAAGGAAAGAATGCGCCACCTGGCCTGTGATTTCCCGCTGGACCACAACTGTTTCGCCCAGCAAGCTTTCGCCCGTCGCTATAACACCAGGCAACAAACTGCCTTGCCGCTGTATTTGCAGCAACAGCATTTCAGCAGCCTGCGCCAGAATATAGACCGACTGCATGCGCATCACACGACCCTGACCGATTTCCTGCTCGGCCAGCCACGTGCATCCATGGACGCCTATCTGTTCCTTGATGCACAAGACTGGATGGATCAGCAACAACTGACCGAACTGTGGCAAGAAGTCACCCGCACGGCAGCGCCTGGTGCCAAAGTGGTGTTCCGTACCGGTGGCAGCGAATCCCCACTGGAAGTGCAATTGCCGGCAGATATCCTGGCTGCCTGGCACACCGACCCGCAACACAATCGCCAGTTGTACCTGACAGACCGTTCTGCCATCTATGGTGGCATGCATCTGTACACCAAACGCTGATTTTCAGACTTGAACACATCCCTACCACCGCATGTGGTGGCTGATGCCCTGTGGCTGCTGACGGCCCGTTCGCGCGGTGGCCAGCACTGGGTCAGCAACACTGATTGCGCCATTGATGCGATCGAGATTGCCGGTCACAGCCAGCCAGTCAGCCTGCTGGAGCACAGTCACTGGCAAGACAGTTATGTCGCCAGCCCACGTTCTACCTGGTTACGCTATGCCCGCCAGGAAATGCTGCGTCAGTTAAGCCCCGGCCTGGCCGCGCTTGGTCAACTGCTTTCCTGCGCCGTTTTCGGCCCCATGTCTGCATTGCTGAATGCCAGCAAACTGGATCAGGCTGCCATCTGCAGTAATCACCTGATATCCACCAACCTGTATCCAGAATGGTCGGCATCTGCCGTGCAACAGGCGACCGACGGCCTGCTGCAAAAATATCCGCAACGACCGCTGATGATGCGCAATATCTGTCCGGCCCTGCATCCGGCGCTGGCACAGCAACTTATCCACAACGGCTGGCAAATGCTGCCTTCGCGCATGGTCTATCTGTGTGATCCGCAAGAAAAAACCGTGTGGAAGCATAATCACGTCAAACAGGATGCCCGCCTGCTAGCCAATAAGCAGGTAGAAATCCTGCCGCATGAAGCTATACAGATCCAGGATCTACCCACTTTGCGCCAGTTATTCAGACAATTGTTTATCGACAAGCATTCTTGCCTGAACCCGGATTTCAGCCCGGCATTTTTTGAACTCTGCCTGGAAACGCGCTTTCTTGAACTGCTGGCCCTGCGCTGGCAAGGCAGGCTGGTCGGCGTCATAGGCTTATATTCGCATCCCGAAAGTGGCTGTATCACCACCCCTCTCATCGGCTATGACACCAGCCTGCCTCAAGAACTGGGTTTATACCGTCGCCTGATGGCCTTACTATTACATAAAGCCAAAGAAAAACAACTAAAACTGCACTACAGCTCCGGTGCCAGCCAGTTCAAACGTGCACGTGGCGGTCATCCCCATCTGGAATATACGGCGGTCTACAGCCAGCACCTGCACACGCTTAGCCACCAATCCACCCGCTTGTTTGCCAGCATTCTGCAAAACTGCGCGCCAGCTATCCTGAAACGCGCCGATCATTTGTAGCAACTTGGCAATATCAAAAAGAGCTGCTACATGTAAAAAAACAGCAAAACCCCGCCAAAACCAGCAATAAAACGATAAAAGGCCTGTGGACAAGTCTATGCATATCCCCAGGATGAACTGTGCAAAACCACCATTACTTATCCAACGCTGATTTTTATCCCAAAACTGTTCTTCTTTCATACAAGACTTATAAGAACATCTATACATGCACTAAGCTTTTGATTCTGTGGGCAAATACAGACTTATCCACAAAAAATCGCGCCGTTAACTACTACTACTATGTATATATAACTTAAGTTATCTAATTGAACTGCCTTGAACCCCGAAAAGGAATTTTGTTCTTTTTCAAAAAACCACATACCTTTTTCAATAAAAAAATAAGTCTTTTCTGAAACCCCAAAACCTTCGTCAACAATGTCTGTTCATCATTTGAACTGGCCCTGCTTAAAAAACAGGCATTAGCAGATTTTTTCCTACAGCTTTCCCCAAAAAAAACTTTTTGTCTTGCTACATACATAAAAAAATCATCTGCCAGCGCATCAGCATTTGCTAAAGCGACCAGTTTTAAAGACATGCAGACGATTTTTACTGTTCAAAAAACATCTCTGCCTGCAAATTGACTTGCCCAAAGTCAAAAACTTCTATCAGCCCACCCGTATTCCCAGTCTTTTTGCAAAAATTCAGCGGAAAAACCACAAAAAACAAAAAAACTTTGTGGATAACTCAGTCGATATTCACTGTATGCATTGTGAGTAAGTCATAAATTATTCACTGCAAGTTTTACTGTTCAGATGTTGTCCTGTGGATATACAGACTTTTCTCACCACCTTATCATTTGCTTAAACTTTTGATTCTGTGGATGTTTACCGACTTATCCACAGACAAGTACCTGCGTTAACAATCACTACCATGTATATATAAAGTTATTCTATTTAGGGGTATCCACAGGCAAAAAAAATCAAAAAAACAAATTGCCAGAACTGCCGTAGAATTCGTAACTCGTTCAATCACAAGGAGATTTTCATGAAACTCTGGTCGAAATTACTGCTTACAAGCTTGCTGGTCTTTGGATCTGCCCATGCCGAGACGCCGACTGAGGCCTCAGTGAAAGAATTGCTGATAGCGACGAATACCCAGCAAATGCTGAGTGCAGTTGAAGCGCAGGTCGATGGCTTGATGAAAGGCATGATGCAAAAAGTCACCAAAGACAAGCCGCTCAGTGAAGAACATCAAAAAGCCCTGGATAAATTCAGGGAAAAAGTCATTGCCATTCGCAAACAGGAAATGAGCTGGGACAAGCTGGAGCCTATCTTCATCGAAATTTATAGCAAATCCCTAAGCCAGGAAGATGTCGACGGCATCACTGCCTTCTACAAATCGCCAGCCGGCAAGTCCTATGTCAGCAAAATGCCCGCGATGATGCAGCAATCCATGGCATCCATGCAAAAATTGATGACACCCATGATGGAAAAAATGATGCAAGCAGGTAAAGAGATGCAAGAAGAACTTGCCAAGGCAAAAAAAACCAAGTGATGCGTGATAAGTAATACGCAATAAACAACTTATAGGTAAATATAAGCAGGCCTGAATTAATCAAAACAGCATCAGGCCTGTGGAAAAGCGGGAAGATATCAACAGGCAAGTCATGAAAATAAATATAACTCTGATTTGCCTGCTCGCTTTATCTGCAACTACCGCAGTTGCCGCCACCAAGCCAGCTTTTAGCGGCAACAATTTCAGCGGCGTGTACGACTGCAAGGGTAATGACAGCCACGAAGGCGATTACACCGGCACCGTCACCCTGGATCTGGTTCCTGCCCAAAGCTTCAACAAGTATGGTGCCTACAGCTTCAAACTTGAGGTGCCAGAATACGGCACCTATCTGGGCCATGCAGCAGCAGACAAGCAGCAAATGGCCATGCACTTCGCCCTGGTCGACCCGACCACCAAAGATTTTGGTACCGGCATCGCCACCTTCAAGAAAAACAAGACGGGCAAATGGACATTCAGCAAGTACTACTATGAGCCTGAATTCAAGGGCGGCAATTTTGGTACTGAGACATGCGTGCAGCGTTAATTCAGTTTAATGCAATTTAACTCAAGCATGAATACACTCAGGTTAAGCATATTCTTTCGTGCTATCACTTTCTTGTTTATCGCCGCATGTAATCCAGCATTGGCAAGTGATTTACCGTGTACACCAAATACGCAGATGTCCCTGTCAGCGATTAAGGCAGAGGTTATTGCCATAGGCGAGCTTCATGGATCAAACGAAATCCCGGCATTTGTCGAGGGGCTGGTTTGTCAAATTGCCCTAACAGGTAAGCCCGTTGTACTTGGTCTGGAACTGCCGATGGATTTGCAAGCAGACATCATCAAATACACGCTTTCAAGAGGAGAAGCTGAAGATAAAAAGGCCTTGCTTTCAGCCTCTTTCTGGCAGGATAAAATGCAAGATGGCCGCACCAGTGTGGCAATGTTTAAGCTCATAGATTTGGTCAGAAGATTGCGCAATGAAGGTAAAGAAGTACTTCTTTCTGCCTATGACTCAAGAAGCTCAGATGACCTTGTTCCCTTGACCAAAAATGAACTAAGGGCACAGGCGAGGCGCGATTCCATCATGGCCACCAATATTTACGATAGGCTTAAACAATACCCCGGGCATACGCATATCGTGCTGGCGGGAAATGGACATATTGGGAAGTTTAAACAACAGGATTGGAATCCAGCTGTAAGTTCAATGGCATATTTGCTACAGCAACGTGTACCTGTTTATGCAATCAGTTTCTCTTTTTTACGAGGTGGTGAAATTTGGGCCTGTCGTAAGCCGGACGCTCCCTGTGGACCTGGGCCAGTCACAGCGTCGACTGCAACTACTGCAGAAGGCTTTGATTTAATTGTTTCTATCGAAAAATTAACTGCATCCTTTCCAGCCAAGGATATGCAGTAAAAAAGTATCAGAGCATTCCTCAAATTGAAAAAGCCCTGTGAAATATTTTCACAGGGCTTTTTAGTACCAGGCTCAAATTTCAAAAACCAAATTAACTCAACCCTCCAAAGTCATCAAACTCGCATTCCCACCCGCTGCCGTAGTATTCACGCACAGCGCCCGTTCAGCGACCAGGCGCCATAGCGGGATTTCCACATGGTCCTGGGTTTCAACGACAGAGACGATGGCTTCGCCCTGAGCAGCAAACAACAGTTTGTAATGGGCCAGCAAGGCACCTTCCACCAGTGCCAGCTGGGCACCGCACTGGTCGGCTTCGGCAGCGACGATGAGTTTGCTGACGTCCAGTGGCAGGCCGCCGGGCAGCATGGCAAGGGTCTGTGCTGGCAAGACTGGGGTATTGCCGGTGGCCAGTGTGGCGGCCAGCTGGTTGATCAGGCAATTGATGCTGTTGGCGGCACAGAAAATACGGCCACGTGGGGCGAAGGACAGGGTATTGCGTTCACCCGTAGGGCCGGGCAAGACCTGGGTCAGTTTGTAAGGGCTGGTGTGCGCATAATGTTCGCCCAATTCAGCTATGCGCTGGTGACCATGGGTTTTGGCCCATACCAGCAAGGCTTCCAGTGCCGGTGGTGACTGCCGTTCATAGACAGTGTGACCGCCCAGGCCAACCACAGGTGTGCGTTGCAGGCGTTTCAGGTACAGCGGGCCGCCGGCTTTAGGGCCGGTGCCGGATTTACCTTCGCCACCAAAGGGCTGGACACCTACTACCGCTCCGACGATATTCCGGTTCACATAGATATTGCCGACATGGGCGCGATCAGTGATGAAATTGATGGTTTCGTCGATGCGTGAATGTATACCCAGGGTCAGGCCAAAACCAGTGCCATTGATCTGCTCTATCAATTGTGGCAAGTCATCACGCTGATAGCGCAAGATATGTAGTACCGGGCCAAACACTTCTTTTTTCAGGTCTGCCAGGTTGGCAATTTCGAATACCGTCGGTGCTACGAAGGTGCCATCGCGGCAGTTGCTGGCCAAGTCCAGCGTATAGAAAGATTTGGCTTTGCCGCGCAGGGTATTGATATGGCTGAGCAGATTGTTTTGTGCTTCGGCATCAATCACCGGGCCGATATCGATGGCCAGGCGGTCTGGCTGGCCTATGCGCAATTCTTGCATGGCACCGTGCAGCATTTCTATGGTTTTGTCGGCAATGTCTTCTTGCAGGCACAGTATGCGCAGGGCCGAACAACGCTGGCCGGCACTGTCAAAGGCGGATGACAAGACGTCATTGACGACTTGTTCCGGCAGGGCGCTGCTGTCGACGATCATGGCATTCTGGCCGCCGGTTTCGGCGATCAGGGGGATGTCTATGCCTTCCGTCACGGCACGTTTTGCCAGGGTGCGGTTGATGATCTGCGCCACTTCGGTAGAGCCGGTAAAAATTACACCCTTGACGCGGCGGTCCGCCACCAGCTGGGCACCAACGACTTCGCCGGTACCCGGCAAAAATTGCACGGCGCCACGCGGCACACCCGCTTCATGCAGTAGTTGTATGGCGCGATAGGCAATCAGCGGTGTCTGTTCTGCCGGTTTGGCCAGCACCACATTACCCGCTGCCAGTGCAGCACTGACTTCACCCATGAAGATGGCCAGCGGGAAATTCCAGGGGCTGATGCAGACTACCGGGCCCAGTGCCTGGGTATTTGGCAGGCTTTCTACCTGGGCTGCGTAATAGCGCAAGAAATCCACCGCTTCGCGCACTTCCGCCAAGGCATTTGGCAAGGATTTACCGGCTTCGCGTATGGCCAGGGCCATGAAATCCAGGGTTTGTGTTTCTAGTAAGTCTGCCGCATTTTTCAAAACAGCGGCACGTTCTACCGGTGGTGTGGTTTGCCAGTCCATCGCATATTCTTCGGCTGCATGCAGGGCAGTTTCCACATCCTGGGCATCGGCTTCGATGACATGGCCGACGATATCAAGCTGCTTGGCAGGGTTATTCACAGGCCGGGCCTGGCTGGCCGATACCTGGCCATGCAGGATGGGGCTGGCAATCAAGGCTTGCTGGCTGCTGTCAGCAAAGTGGGCGCTGATGCGTTGCAGTTCCAGTTCATTGGAAAAATCCAGTCCGGCAGAATTTTTTCTTTCCTTGCCAAATAAATCCCTGGGTAAGGCAATGCCAGGATGCGGCAACCCACCCAGTTCACGTGAGACGGCGATGGGGTCAGCCAGCATGGACTCTATGGAAACATTTTCATCAACGATCTGATTCACGAAGGATGAATTTGCACCATTTTCCAGCAAGCGACGCACCAAATAAGCCAGCAACGTCTGATGTGACCCCACTGGTGCATAAATACGGCAGGGTTTGTCCAGCTTGTCTTTGCCTACCACCTGGTCATATAAAGTTTCTCCCATGCCATGCAAGCACTGGAATTCATAGTCGGTGATACCGGCTTTTTGCGCCCAGGTATAAATGGTGGATAAGCTCAGCGCATTGTGGGTGGCAAACTGTGGATAAATCACATTGGTAGCTGCCAGCAGCTTTTGTGCACAGGCCAGGTAAGACAGGTCGGTGTACACCTTGCGGGTATACACCGGGAAGCCGCTCATGCCATCCACCTGGGAACGCTTGATTTCAGCATCCCAATACGCCCCCTTGACCAGCCTTACCATGAACTTGCTGCCACTGCGGCGGGCCAGGTCCACCAGGTAATCGATCACAAACGGGCAGCGTTTTTGATAGCCTTGCACCACGAAACCTATGCCTTCAAAGCCCTTGAGGTCGGCGTCGAAGGCCAGTGCTTCCATCAGGTCCAGCGATAATTCCAGCCGGTCGGTTTCTTCTGCATCGATATTCAGGCCGATATTGTATTGCTTGGCCAACAGCAGCAATTTTTTCAGCAGCGGCAGCAATTCCGTCATCGTGCGCTCACGCTGGGCGCGTGAATAGCGTGGGTGCAGGGCTGACAATTTGACTGAAATGCCCGGGCCATTTTTTATGCCACGCCCGTTGGATGCCTTGCCTATGGCATGGATGGCGGTTTCATACGCCTGGTAATAAAAGGCTGCATCTTTGGCCGTTAACGCAGCTTCACCCAGCATGTCGTAAGAATAGCGATAGCCGCGTTTTTCATTGTCCTGGCTGTTTTTCAGGGCTTCTTCTATGGTTTGGCCAGTGACAAACTGGTTGCCCAGCATCCGCATGGCCAAGTCAACGCCCTTGCGTATCAGCGGTTCGCCGCCCTTGGCGATCAGGCGTGTCAGGGCAGAACCCAGGCCGTGCTCACTATTCGTGCTGACCAGTTTGCCAGTCACCAGCAAGCCCCAGGTGGCGGCATTCACAAACAGCGATGGTGATTCGCCCAGATGCTTGCGCCAGTCACCCTTGCTGATCTTGTCGGCGATCAGGCGGTCAGCCGTCTGGTGATCGGGGATGCGCAACAAGGCTTCGGCCAGGCACATCAGCGCCACGCCTTCTTCAGATGACAAAGAAAATTCATGCATCAAGGCATCGACACCAGAGGCACGGGTACGTTGCTGGCGGACATTGGTGACCAGGCGGTGTGCCAGTTCCGCAACAGTCTTTTGCTGGTCCTCATGCGGTTCAACCTGTCCCAGCAACCATTGCACAGCCTCTGTCTCTGATCGGCGGTATGCTTGTGTAATGGCTGTTCTCAAGGGCGTAGCAGGGCTCAGGAGTTCAGCCTGCAAGGCAGAAAATGGGAGGTGGTTGGTTGGCACGATAGTTGCAATCCTAGAGAAATAATCAAAACAAATTAGATTTCATTGTATAGATGCTCTTCGAGGATTAATTCTGGAAATCAGAACATATATCGAAATTTTCTATTTTGTGAGAAAATTATGCCGAATATTATTAATCACCATTGAAACAATTTCTGACTTCTTATGCTCGACAAAATCAGTAAAAGAATTCTGGCCGAATTGCAAAACGACGGCCGTATCAGTAATGTAGAACTGGCAACAAGGGTCAACCTGTCCCCTGCTGCCTGCCTGGAGCGCGTGCGTAAGTTGCAAGAGTCCGGCTACATACTAGGATATACAGCCCAGCTCAATCCCCATCTACTGGATGTGGCCTTGCTGGTGTTTATTGAGGTAGTGCTTGACCGCACCACACCTGATGTCTTCGATGCCTTCCGGCGTGGCGTGCAAGCCATCCCCGAAGTGCTTGAATGCCATATGGTGGCCGGTGGTTTTGATTACCTCGTCAAGGCGCGGGTCAAGGACATGAATGCCTACCGTGATTTCCTTGGCAAATCCCTGCTGCAATTGAATGGCGTGCGTGAAACACACACCTATGCAGTAATGGAAGAAGTCAAAAATACCAGCTGCCTGCCGATCAAATAAAAGCGAATCATCGCTTTTTATGTGAAGACAGTAGCGCACGACCTCGCACTGGCTTAAAGCTCAGTGTGAGCCAGTGCGGTTTTGCGTAAGTCCCGTTAATTCCTGTCAATGCTTGTTGGCCAGCGCCAGCTTGATCCCAAACGAAATAAACATCACGCCGATAAAACGATTCAGCCACAGCGTAACCGCCTGGTTGATACTTACCCGCTGTCTGGCAAATGCAGTCGACACCGCCAGCAAATGGCACCACAGCATGCCGTTGAAATTGAAGATGCAACCGAGCACGATCAGGGCCAGTGGCTTGTTGCTGGCATCAGCGGCGATAAACTGTGGCACAAACGCCAAAAAGAAGATCGCTACCTTGGGGTTCAGTACATTCGTCAAAAAGCCCTGGGCAAAAATTTTTCCATGACTCAGCGCAGGCAAGGCTGGCGCTGAGTCATTGCTGGCGTTCGCTTTTGCCTTGCTCAGCAATAGCGACACGCCCACATACAAAAGATAAGCCGCACCCGCCAGCTTGACGACGGTAAACGCTGTGGCAGACGTTGCCAGCAAGGCTGATAAACCCAGCGCCGCTGCCATGATATGCACCAGCGTACCCGCACCTACACCCAGTGCAGCCGCCGACCCGGCACGCCAGCCCTGTGTTGCGCTGCGCGTCATGATCAATAATGAATCGGGACCAGGGGCAATATTCAGTAATATTCCGGCGATAATGAATTGGGCGAGATCTTGTGTGCCAAACATGGCGAAGCTCCTGAGTTGAAATAGTGCAGACAAGGGATTGATTATAATGGGGATTGAACCTGCCCGAAATTTCAGTTGATACAAAAAAATTCTTTATTCAGTCCATCCACATCATCCATGCAAATTGACCCCAGTGTAAGACGATTATTGCTGAACATTATGCGGACATTTCCCGATGTGGCCTTGCATATGATTCGCTGCGCAAGAGCGCAACGCAGTATCGCTTTTTGTGCGACTGAAATGGTGGGAGAATTCGCCAGGGTGACCACAGAAGCAATGCGTCATGGCGATAAGGAAGTCGCGCAATCTCATCTGCTTTTCATGTCTGAATTATTAAAAACAGCTGACGAAAAAACCAGAGAATATATCGATGTCTATTATGTCGAAGAATTGTTTTTTGGGCTGACACCACAGCAAAAGAAAAAAGCATGGCCTTGGCTGCCTGCAAATCTTAAACAATTATATGCCGCCATGTGGGGTGAAATTCACTGAGCTCACAACGTCGCGTAGGGTGTGCCCCGCGCACCGCTTTTGGAAAAACGAAATTTCCCTGCAATATGCCAATGCTATATTCTGTAATCACTCTCCACGCATCATCATAAAAAAACCGGCACCCATGCTCATCGATTCCCTGTCCACTGCAGCCAGTACGAACAAAAACGAAGACCTGGTGACCAGCTTCCGCCATCAGGACGGCACGTTGGATATGCTGGTGTTTGACGGCGCCAGTTCGGTGTCGGACCACCATTACCTGGATATCGACCTCGGTGACCCGGCCTGGTTTGTCCAGCAATTTGCCGCCGCATTGAAACAAGTCGCCACATCGGTACTCAGCCAAGCCGACAGCATGCAGCTTGCCTTGCAAGTCTTGCGTGAACAGCACAGCGCCCCGCTGCAAGTCGCCGCCATGCCCTGTTATGCCTGGCCGATTGCAGCGCTGACCTGGCTGCGGGTTGATGCCAATGGTGAAGACGCCAATATCTATGCCCTCGGTGACTGCAAAAGCTTTCTGCTGGATGCCCACGCAAAAGTGAGCGATCTAGATCCCTACGACAATCCACAAGAAGGCCTACTCAAATCCGCGATACACACATTGCAGCAAGAAGGTCTGGATGAACAGGCCCGCTGGGCCAGGCTCTTACCCATGTTAAGAGAACGCCGCGTATCGCAAAACATGCACCCACAGCCATCCGTACTCTGCCTTTATCCACAAGGGCGTTTCGCTGCCCGTGAACATCGCATCAAGCTTGCTCAATCGGACCGCGTGCTGATCATGACAGATGGTTTTTATCGCCTGGTAGACAGCTACTACCTGTACGACACAGCAGGCCTGATGCAAGCCTGTGCGACACGTGGGCTACTAGCACTGATGCAGGAATTGCGTGAACACGAAGCGGGCAAGTCTGGTGGCATGACAGTCAAGAAGGCGGATGATGCTACGGTGGCGATGCTGTGCCTGGCAGGAATGGTGAATTAAATTTTTTGCCTGGTATCGTTCAAATATAAAGCAGACGGTGCACATGGTGCACCCTACGGTTCAGTAGTAGTATTGAAGTTGTAGCTAATGAAAATACTGCAATGACGAGTAAAAAACTAACCATCACCTACGACTGGGTATGCCATGCCTGTGCCGCAGAAAACAGCAAACTGCTACGGCAATGTCATGCCTGTGGATGTTCGGCGTTTGCTGATGTACGTGAAATGGAAAACCATGCCCATGCGCTGCGCAAACCGGTGTTTAGCCTGGCGCGTGAGCAGGCGATACGGGTCTTGTTCTGGGCCGCATTGATAGGCATTGCCGCATTCCTGAAGTTCATAGCAGGTGCATGATGTAGTCAATTTGTCTTCACGCAATAAGCCGCGCTTTAATTTGTTGCATAATGATGCTTTCAGCCGGTATTTTCTGGTAAATCCAAAAATCCTGTGATTTTTCTTCCCGCAAGGCAAGAGCGTGAAGTGCGGAGACCGGCTATTGATCTCATTTTTCCAGCATTTCATGTCTACCTCTGCGCAAACAGCAATACCTCCTGACTTATCCACAGTGCAAACCCTGGCAGAATTATTTGCCTGGCGGGTAGCACAAACCCCCGATGCCGAAGCCTATCGTCAGTTTGATGATGTGGCCGGGCAGTGGATATCGTATTCCTGGCAACAGACGCAAGAACGGGTTGCTGGCTTTGTCAAAGCCCTGTCACCGCTGGCGCTGGAACATGGCTCGCGTATCGCCATCCTGCTGCCGAATGGCTTGCATGCGGTGTGCATGGACCAGGCTACCCAGGCTTGCGGTTTTGTACCGGTGCCCATGCATGCGCTGGATAATCCAGCCAGTATTGCCTACATCCTGTGTGACAGCGATGCCTCGTTTTTAATTGCGGCGACTGACCAGCAATGGAAAGAAATCGCCGGTGCCGGCCTCGAACTGTCGGCCTTGCGCCAGGTCGTGGTTTTGCAAAAAACACTGGATGCTGCGGCCTTGCCCGCCAATTGCCCGGTGATGCACATCGAAGAATGGCTATCCAGCGCGGCGCATTTGCAGGTGAATGTAAAAGGGCCGCAGGCAGATGATCTGGCGGCGCTGGTGTATACCTCGGGTACCACCGGTAAGCCCAAAGGTGTCATGCTCACGCATACCAATGTGATGTCGAACGTGAAGGCGGTGGTGTCACGGGTGTCGCCGGTGATTACGGATGTATTCCTGTCCTTCCTGCCGCTGTCGCATACCTTTGAGCGCACCGCTGGTTATTACCTGCCGATTGCCGCCGGTGCCTGCGTGGCGTTTTCGCGTTCGGTCAAGCAATTGCCGCAAGATTTGCTGGAAGTGCGCCCCACCATTTTGATTTCCGTGCCGCGCATTTATGAACGTGTGTATGGCGTGATCCAGACCAGGCTGTTTGCATCAACACTCCAGGCAAGCCTGTTCAATCTTGCCATCGCCACCGGCTGGCGTCGTTTCAGCCGCAGCCAGGGTTTGCTGAAGGGGGACGGTCTGACCGCATTCATCGACAGCCTGCGCTGGCTGGTATTGGAGCCGCTGATTGCCAGCAAATTGAAAAACCAGTTTGGTGGCCGCTTGCGGGTGGCTGTCAGTGGTGGCGCTGCCTTGTCGCAGGCGATTTCCCAATGTTTTCTTGGCCTGGGTATTCCTATCGTCCAGGGTTATGGCATGACAGAGACGGCACCCGTGGTTGCCTTCAATGCACCGGATGATAATGACCCTGCCACCGTAGGCCGTGCCGTGGACGGGGTTGAAGTCCGCATCGGCGAAAATTCAGAATTGCAGGTACGCGGCCCGAACGTCATGCGCGGTTACTGGAAGCGTGCAGAAGACACTGCCAAGACCTTTATCGATGGCTGGTTGCGCACTGGTGACCAGGCTTCGATTGTGGCGGGGCGTGTACGTATCCTGGGACGGGTGAAAGAGATCATCGTCACCTCGACCGGCGAAAAAATTGCCCCCGTTGACCTGGAACTGGCCATCACCAATGACGCCGTATTTGAACAGGCCTATGCCTTCGGCGAAAACGCACCCTTCATCGCCTGTGCCGTGGTGTTAAGCCGGGCTTACTGGTTGGAACTGGCGCGTTCACTAGGCCTGAATCCGGATGACAAGGCCAGCCTGAAATCAGCAGAGGCCGTGGCCGCCGTGGTGAAACGCCTACATGGGCTGACCAGCACTTTCCCTTACTATGCACAACCCCGCGCCGCGATATTGACCCTGGAACCATGGACCGTCGAAAATACCCTGATCACGCCTACCCTGAAACTCAAGCGGAATAACCTGCTGGCGTATTTTGAAGAGGATATGAAGGCGGTATATAAGCGTTGATCATAAGCGCTGATCTTAAGCGTTGACAATGCGTGTTGATCAATCCCGACTTATGCACATGCTGACATCATCAGCATGTGCTTTTCTTATAAGCCAAGTCACTTAACCAAACGGTATGAAGTCGATGCCATTCTGGATTTTGGCAATCACCTGCGCCTGGTTTTCCGTGCTTTCGCTAAAACCGGCCAGTGCGGTTGCCTGGGTATCTTTGCCACTTGCCAGTTGTCCCAGCCAGTAGTCCATGCCAGCCTGGTCGGGTGCACGGTGCAAGACGTTTTGATAATAGGCGGTAATCACCTGCGTATTGGTCGGGCTGGCACCATACAGCTTGTGAAACTCATCCGAGGCGACAAAGCTTTTGGCGACATCCCCCAAGGTCTGGCCCTTGTCCATCTGGCCTATCCAGTAACCCAGCCCAGCCAGGTCCGGTGTGCGGTTGAATGCCGCCTGGTAGATGCGATAAGCGATCCCTGCCGTGCTGTTGATATCCAATGCCACCGTCATATCGGCAAACTGCAGGCGTTCAACCTGGTTCACGGTATCCGTGCCTTCTGCCCCGGTTTTATCCTGCACGGTAAAATTTGAACCTGAAGCGCTAATGGTAAAGTCGGCGCGTTTGCCCGCATAGATCGCGGTGTCCAGGCCCGCGCCACCACTAATAACATCGTTGCCAGCCAGGCCAGTAAACACATCATTGCCGGCGGTGCCAGTCAGATTGTCATTGCCTGCGGTACCGACTATGCCACCGGTTTTGGCGACCGTGGTGAAGGAATAACTGCTGGTACCAACGAAATTATTGCCGGCGACGTCCTTGATGGCGCCCGATGGTATCGACAGTTTATACGTGGTGCTGTTACTCAGGTCATTGGTGGGGTTGATGGTGACCGTGCTACCAGATACGGTGACATTGCTGCTTTTGCTGATGTCATAGCTGGCAACGGTAGTACCGTCTGCACTCTGCAAATTGATAACACCGGTACCAGCGGCGACCGGTTCGCTGAATGTCAGTACGATGTCGCTGCCGGTGGCGACGCTGGTGGCCAGTGTTGCCGGACTGAAGCTAATGACCGTTGGTGGTGTCGTATCGCCAAAATAACTGAGCAGGTTCAGCACGTCCTGGCCATTGTTGAATACCAGTATTTCCATATTCAGCAGGGTGGCATGCAAGGCACCGCTGGCACTGGAGATGCTGTCCACATGTACGGAACCATCCGCTGCCTTGGTGATCAGATAGCTGGAACGCAGCGATGTGCCCAGGTTCAGGGTATCTGTGCCCCCTTTCCCATCCAGTGTGAATGTGTCGGGGTTGACGACGGTCCAGGTATCATTGCCGTCGGTGCCGGATATAGTTGCCATAATGTGTTCTCCAGTAAATCATTCAATTCATTGTTTTGCCATTGCCACTATCCGGCAGGTACTGCATCCATTCCACGCGGTGGCGCATGCATATGCATTTCACCCTGCTGGTCTATCGCCAGGTAAGCTACGCCTGCTGCCCTCAGGTAAGCCAGGCCCTGCGCTTCTTTCAGCATGGCGATGGTGGTGCAACTGCCCGCCAGTGAAGCCAGCGGTGCGCGTACACTGATGCTGCGCCAGTACTGTACCGGCATGCCGGTACGTGGATTGAGGATATGGCAATAACGCTGACCAGCCACTTCGATATATCTTTCATAATCGCCACTGGTGGCCAGTGCACCTTCCGGTACCGGAATACTGGCGACGATTTTTTCCTGCTGCCTGGGGTCTTGTATGCCCATGATCCAGGCTTGTCCATCCGGCTTGGGGCCAAGTACGCGAATATCTCCACCCAGGTTGACATAGCCATGGGTGGCACCGCGTTCCAGCAACAGTGCCGCGGCGCGGTCGGCAGCGTATTCCTTGCCAAAGCCGCCAAAATCTATCTCCATACCTGCTTGTGGCAGACGTATATGGTCTGCTCCGCGTTCCACTTTATCCCAACCTATTAATGCGCACAGCGCTTCCAGGTCTGCTGCTGCCGGTACTTGTGCTCGTTTGAAATCCCATGCGCGCCGCAAGATGCCGGCGGTAATATCAAACAGGCCATCGCTGGCGGCATGCAGGGCCTGGGCATAATCGAGCAGGGAACAAGTTTCTGCATCACACTGCACGGCCTCGCCACCGGCTTGTGCATTGATTCTGGATACGATGCTGTCAGCCCGGTAACGCGAATAGGTACTTTCTATCCTTTTGACTTCAGCAATCGCCTCCTGCGCGATGGCAAACATGGCCTGTTCTTCCTCCGCCGCGACGACCACTTCGCAGGCACAGGCCATGGCTTGAAAAGGAATACGGTAAATCTGCATGTTTGCTCACATCAACGCCAGTTCGCGGAGAGAAAAATGGGCATGGTCATCCCTAAAACTGACGCGAAAGTCCCAACTGTATACTGCGTGCACGGAAAGGCAGTAAACCCGGGCTGCCACTACCGAACAATCTCCACGATGCTCTTTGTTCATATTCTTCCAACTTGATATCGGCCTGCCAATCTTCCCCTATCTGCTTGGCCAGCTTGATGCCTATGGTATGCGCGCCATAGGCAGAGACCCGCTGATCCTCGGAATAATTCAAGGCACCCGCTGGCGGGTTGGGGGCAAACGGGTAGATGGAAGGATCTGCATCCACATAAAAGCCGGCTGCGCTTTGCGTGTACAGACGCAGTACCGGCGTAATGCTCCAGCCCTGCGCAAATGGCTGTGTATATTCGGCACTAAAGGTATGCGCGCGTATCTTCCACGAATCTGAAAAATAACGGTAACTCAGGCGGCTACTGCCACCTGTGGCATCGAAATGATGGTTCCAGCGTGCTAGCACGGTATAGCTGGTGCGTTCATCAGGGCGCTTGTCCAGCACCTTGTAAGGGTCAGACAGGTAACCATGGCCACGTGCCAGGCTGGCATTCAATTGCACGATATCATTCGTCGTCAGCACCTGGGTCACCCCCAGCAAGGCATCAAAGACCTGCTTGTTTTCACCTTTGACCTTGCCGGTAGAGGCACTCACGGTGTCATTGGCAAAGCCCATGCCTGCGGTCCAGGTGGTATTTTTGTCTTCGCTGAACTGGCTGCCCTGCACCGACACGCCACGCGAGATATAGTCGGCTTCGGTGGAATAGCTGGCACCCAGGGTCAGCGTGTGATGCGGCAAATAACGCGTCACCTCGGCATCCATGGCACGCCGGAAATCCCTGAGCTTGCTCAGCGCATAGCTATGAAAAGCGGGTGAAGCACCGGATATGCTGTCGGTGATAAAGCTGCCGCCGACCGACCATTCATCGCCTATCGGCGTCATGATCTTCAAGGCATTGGCCCTGACCTTGACGCGGTCTACGCCGGGCTGGCTATCCTGGTAATCCAGCACTTTCAGGCTGATCGACCCCTTGTCAGGCGCTGATTCAGCATGCGCCACGCCTGCGACCGGCAAAGCCAGGGCGGCGGCCAGCAAGGCTGAACCAAGATGCTCGTTATTGCGTGCCGGACGAGTGCTGGCTGGTTTCATTCTGCGATCCTTATTCATTGCAACTTATTTTCCAACTTGCATTTCAACTTCCATTCAACTTCAGTTGCAGCCACAGCCACCACCACCCACACCGGCACCGCCAAAAGCGGATTCTTTGCTGGAATAGGTATGTTCTGCATATTTGTTTTCCAGCGGATCGGCATCAAAAGTCATTTCCTTTTTTGCCAGCTTGCCTTTTTCCCAAGCCTGCACTGGCTGTATCACATTCATCACGCTACAGGCAGAACAGGCAGACGCCAGCAGCAGCAGGCTCAGCAGGCGGGCCAGTGTCCGCAGATTGATATGCTTCATTATTTTCCTCCCAAAGCCGCCACGATGGCTTGCTCTATTTTTGCCTTGCTGCCTTCATTGAAGCCCGCATGCAGCGACAGGATTTTGCCATCCCGGTCTATCAACACACTGCTGGGCATACCCTTGACATCATACAGCCGTGGCATGACGCCTTTGGGGTCATAGCCGATCTGGAAACTGGCCGGGACAGACTTCAAAAACACGGCGGCGTCCTCTGCCTTGCTGTCCAGATTGATGGCCAGCACTTGCAGGCCTTGCGCAGCATATTTCGACTGCAAGGTAATCATCCAGGGGAAAGACTGCTTGCAGGGCCCACACCAGGATGCCCAAAAATCCAGGTACACCAGCTTGCCCTTGTAATCAGCCAGCTGTATGTGGCCATTGCCACCCTGTACCGAAAATTCTGGCGCGGGTTTGCCTGCATCCAGCGCATGCGCCGACAGATGCCAGCCACTGAGGGCGATAGCTAACACAGCAGTGGCAGACATGGCCAGCCATGCTGGTGCGGTTGCCTTGTGGTGTAGCGATAGCGGACGTGCAGGAATCATGAAATCAGCCTTAAATATGCCTTAATAAAACGCTTTGATAAAACGCCTTGATAAAATCAGTAGCATGCTTGGCATCGCTCTGGAGCGGTGCCCGGTAGTGCAGAGTTTTCCACATTCATCATAAGCGCTTCCCTCTTCAAATCAAGCTTGCCTGTCGTAAATAAACCGGTTATTTCTGTAAATGAATGTAACCTGCAAAGTTGCCCAACGTAAGCTGTATCATAGTCTGTTATCAGACTTGTTGCTTGAAAGATATGGCAGACTGTTGGCTGGTTTTATACAAAAAAACAACAGCAACCACATATGGTAACCAGCCGGTTCATTTGTCCCGGGCCTGCATTGACCCTGGGCTGTTATCTGGCTAGCATGCTTTTTCACACAAGGGAGTCGGAATATGGACCAGCAATTTGAAGCAGGCTTGCAGATACGCAAGCAAGTCATGGGTGAAGCCTTTGTCGAAAAGGCCTTCAACAATACCGATGCCTTCACTGCACCCCTGCAGGAATTCGTGACCCGCAATGCCTGGGGTACCACCTGGTGCCGGCCCGGCCTGGATTTAAAAACCCGCAGCCTGATCACCCTGTCCATGCTGACCGCCATGGGCCGTGCGCATGAAATCCGTGGGCATGTACGCGGGGCGGTCAACAACGGTGCCAGCATGCAGGAAATCCAGGAAGTCTTGCTGCACGCCAGCGTGTATTGCGGCATGCCGCTGGCAATCGACGCATTCCGTTCAGCCCATGAAGTCTTGCAGGAAATGGGCAAGATAGATGCGGCCTGATTGGCAGTGCAGCACTACATATCAGTGGACTGTAACAGTTGAAAACAGAGTGCCTTCCGCTTGCGCGACGACCATGGCTGCGTTGCAAATGCTCGCGATAGTTCACTATCGCTCTGCATAAGTGTTAACCTTGCCTTGCCCTGATCGCCGGGCAAGCGTCTTTCACTTCTGTTTCAAAGTTACAGTCCACTAGCTACCATCTTGTTGATTGCAAGGAAGCCCGTCCCGGGCATTCCATTGCCTGACTAGCTGCTGGCGAGCACCCGGGTAGCAATCGTCCAGGAATTCGGCCTTCACAATGAAGTCGGCACGAAAACGGCGGAAGTCGTCACGCAATTCGCACCATGCAGCAAGGAACCGTCGGGATTCGAAGAAGCCGACCATGATCGGCCATATGACCCGCTCTGACACGGCACCGTTTTGGTCTTTGTACATGATGCGCATCTTGCGCTGCGCGCGTATTGCTCGTCGTACCCCTGCCAAATCAAGGCCAGACCTATCTTCTTTTGTACGACTGATATAGAGCGTATTATCGTTCAAAGCGCGCCGCATATCGGGAGCAAGCACGCCGTCGATTTTTGCGAGTGCGTTCTGAACAGCGCGCGCCAGGCCGTCATCAGTCTGGTGGCTGACCCACTGCGCTCCAGCTACAAGTGCCAGAATCTCTTCTTCTGTAAATGATAGCGGCGGCAGCAGAAATCCCGGTCGTAATATGTAGCCGACGCCGGCCTCACCATCGATATCGGCTCCCATGGCTTGCAGCGTCGCGATGTCACGGCGAATGGTGCGCAGTGACACGCCAGCTTCGCGTGCGAGCTCCTTGCCAGACACCGTTCCACGGTGTCGGCGAAGTACCTGCATGAGGTCGAATAAGCGGTGACTTCGTGACATGCTCAATCCATCGCTACGAGGCCTTTTCCACCGAGTTTCCGGCCTGCCTCCAGAGCTGTGAGCAGTTGAATTGCTTCGCTCAGGGGTACGATCTCGGCAACCGGAAGTCGAAACTTCCCTTCCTGGGCAGCAAGGGCCAGGCGGTCCAGAATGTCGGGCCGTGGTGTACAGACTATCGGCTTCAGACGTCGGTTGAAGATAGCACGGATGAACTTGCCCGGAGTCGGGTTAAGGTCCAGAAACACGCCTTCCTGGCGCAGCAGCCCCAGGCCCACAGCGGTCGTCATCGTGGCAGCGGTGTCGTAGACCACATCGTAACGCTCATTGACCTTCGATAGATCGCTTGCGCGATAGTCATAGATGGTTTGGACGCCGAGTGACCGTGCCCGCTCCATTGCTTCGGCACTGCAACTGCCTGAGACCGTTGCCCCCAGCATCTGTGCAATCTGCACCGTGGCTTCACCCACCGCGCCGCCGCAGCCATTGACAAAGACACTCATGCCAGCCTTCAGCTTTGCTTTATCCACCAGGCCGTTCCAGGCGGTGATGCCCGGTGTTCCAAGGCAGGCAGCATCCTCAAAAGAAACATTGTCAGGCTTTTTGGCCAATGAGGATTCGTTGGTGACCACAGCCTGTCCCAGCGCGCCGGTTTCCTTGACGGGAGCGAGACCGAACACGGCATCACCGACTTTGAAGCGCGTCACGCCTGCCCCAACTGAGATGACTGTGCCGGAAAAATCCATGCCCATCGCACGTGGGAATTTATTTCCCGTAACGATTTTCATCTGGCCATTGCGCAGTTTCCAGTCGATGGGGTTGATTGCTGCAAACGCGACCTTCACCGCCACCTGGCCTTTGCCGGGTGTGGCCAACTTGAAGTCCTTGAGCTGCATCAGTTCCGGGCCACCGTACTTGTCATATTGTATGCGTTTCCGCATGATAGTTTCCTTCTTTGGTAAAGAGAAGCACAGTCTATTTCATCATGGTGCCAGAATCTGGCACCATTGTTTTTGCTTCGGATTTGTCGCTTTGGCAACTGCAATAAAATATCTGGGATGATGCCATCCCAGATATTTCCCTTTGGGCAGAAATCGTACCGACAGACAGCAGGGAAAACGCTTCCATGAAGGCTGCAATCAGGTGCCGTTCATTCGCTCGAACAAGGCTTCCCCCATTTTTCGTGCACCTGCAGACAGGCCGACCAGCACTTCATCCTGATCGTTCTCCAACTGGATCAGCGCTTCGGTAGCAAAGTCTTCAGCGGACATCATGCTTTGCCCTGTCGTGCCACCGCTGCGGTCTCCCCCGCCCAGGCCGGTGTCAACGATAGGTGGGGCCATTTCTACCACCCTGACCGCCGTCGCCTTGAGCTGGTGGCGCAGGGTAAGCGTAAAGGAGTGAATGGCTGCCTTGGTCGCGCAGTAGACCGGAATATCCGCCATTGGCGCGAATGCCAGCCCTGAGCTGACATTGACGATCACGGCCTTTTGTTGGCGATTCAGCAAAGGCAACAACTCGCCGGTGAGCCGGACCGGTGCAGTGAAGTTAGTTGCCACCTCCTGTTCGAGATTCTCCAGCGCCTTGGCTTCCTTGAGCATTCGGCGGTATTGCACACCCGCGTTGTTGATTACCATGTTGAGTTCGGGATAGGCGGTGTTCAGCCAGCTCACCATGGCCTGGCGGCTGGTGTGATCAGTGATGTCGCAGACGCGGGTGACTAAGGCTGACACATGCGTTTGTGCTTTCAGCAGTGCCTCTTCGCTGCGGCCGCAAATGATGACGCGATTGCCGCGGCCGGAAAGTTGCCGCGCCAGTTCAAAGCCAATGCCAGCGGCCCCGCCTGTAATAAGTATGGTGTTTGATGTCAAGTTCATATCGACTGTCCTTCATGGTTGAGAATGAGAAGGTGTGCCGACGAAAATTTCGGGTTTCGGATTCACGCGGGCACACCTGACGACCGGCAAGCCGGTGCAGGTGTCGCGGATACCCTTATTGGGGAAAGCTGCCACCCTATTTGGGGTGGTGACCGGGCTACCATCTGGTCTGCGCTCTTTCGACGGAAACTTTATAACATAAATCGTTATAGGCGGCAATTAACCAGGGATTCCATCTACCACCTTTGGCAGTTGCTCTACCAGTGCATCTACTGCCAGCCGCAGGCGCAAGAGCATATGGGGTGCGCTGGGCCAGACGGCGTGACATTGCAAAGTCGCGCCGGGTTGGTCATCCAGTACGCTGACCAGGCTTCCCGTGCGCAGGCGCTCTCTCACCAGCCATTCAGGCAGCCATGCCAGGCCCAGGCCAGCAGTGGCAGCGTCTGCAATGGCTTCCAGGTCGTCAAGTTGCAAGCGTGAGTACAGCGACATGTCGACGATACGACCAGTGGCGTCTGGCAACTGCCAGACGTTGATGCGGTCGCCGCGCCGGTAAAGCAGAATGCTGTGCGCCGCCAGTTCGGCGCTGCTCTGTGGTCGTCCATGTGCTGCCAGGTAGTCGGGCGAGGCGCACACCCGCTTGCGTTGCACGACCAGCTTACGCGCGCGCAGACCTTCGCTCTCGGCCCCCAGTACACCACTGCGAATGGCAAGATCAAAGCCTTCAGCCAGCACATCCACCGGACGGTCGCTGAAACTCAAATTCAGGTTTAGCGATGGATGCTGTCGCGCCAGATCCAGCAAGATGGGCGCGACGCAGTGGCGACCAAACAGCACCGGCATGGAAACCCGCAGTCGCCCGGTCACTTCGTGCTGGCCGGATTCCATCTGTGCCTCGGCGGCCTGTAATTCGGCCAGCGCCCGCAGGCCGTGCTCGTAGTAGATATGACCATCGTCAGTCAGGCTTTGAACGCGCGTGGTGCGATGAAACAGCCGCTTGGCCAAACGTGCCTCCAGCCGCGCCATCGCCTTACCCACCGCCGAGCGCGTCAGGCCCAGGTGCTCAGCCGCGCTGGCGAAGCTCCCCAGGCGCACGACTTCCACAAACACGGTGATGCCATCCAGCCGTTCCTGGCGTTCAGGGGCAGGACTTATCTGGATCATTGGTGAATTTGAATGTCGTTCCATGGGAATATCTTTCTACATTAGATCGTATTTTTCTACTTTAACATACCAACTTGCCTTGTAGCGGGAATTGCAGGCGACAAAACACCGGAATGTTTGTTTTTAGTCTTGATTTGTCTGCCCTTGGCACGATTGCGCAAGCAGAGCTGGAAAACACAGGATTTTTGAAGCTAGGCAGAGACCGTGCGCCGACTTCAAGCCGTTTGATTCACTCCACCTATTTGACCTATTTTTTTACCAAGGAGCCTCATCATGAAATTTCTTTGCCTCGACATCCCCCAGCCTGGTGCCAGCCTGGACAAATACCAACCGCATATGCTGGACGAAGCCCGTCACGCCTGGCAAATGTATAAGGGCGGTGTCATACGTGACATCTATTTCCGCCAGGACCGCCCCGGTGTCGCCATCATCGCCGAGGCCGAGTCGGTAGACGCTGCAAGGGCAAGCCTGCGTGAATTCCCGCTGGCCAAGGCCGGGCTGATTGACTGGGACGTCATCCCGCTTGGCCCTTTCCTGAACTGGGAAACACTTTTCGCATCCGGCAACGCCTGAAATATCAGATATACCTCAGCGATGCCAGGCACAACTTCCTTGCCCTGACATCCGACACCTTCTTTGCAATAAAGGAAAACCACCATGGTCAAGACAGTGTCATTTGTTAACAAAGCCGTCGAGATTTCGGGGCATCTTCATCTTCCTGACAATTTCCGGGAAGATGAAAAGTACCCCGCCCTGGTGGGCATTCATCCGGCGGGAGGAGTGAAAGAGCAGACCATCGGCCTGTATGCCAGGCGACTCGCCGCGCACGGTTTCGTCGTTGTAGTGTATGACTCGTCCTACCAGGGCGCGAGCGGCGGCGAGCCGCGTCTCCTCGAAGATCCGGCCACCAGGGTGGAAGACGCGCGCTGTGCGGCGGACTTTCTCACTACTCTTCCATATGTGGACACTGAACGCATGGGTGTTTTCGGCGTCTGCGCCGGCGGCGGATATGCGCTTGCCGTGGCCCAGACCGAGCGCCGCTTCAAGGCAGTGGCCGGGGTAAGCGCAACGCCAATGGGCGAAGCAGCCAGGAGTATGTTTGGCCAAGCGATTTCTGCTGGTGAATTGATCCAGACTTTGGAGGCAACAGCCATGCCGCGTACGGCACAAGCAAGGGGAGGAGAAGTCGTTTACGCGCCCTTTGTTCCGGAACGGCAGGAAGACATCAACGAGAACACGCCGACCATGCTGCGGGAAGGCTACGACTATTACCGCACGCCGCGTGGACAACATCCTAACTCCAAAGGTCGCTTCCTGCTGACCAGTCTGGACAAGATGTTTGCCTTTTCGACCTTCAACCTGATTCCAACCCTGCTGACCCAACCGATGCTGCTGATTGTCGGTAGCAATGCCGACACGAAGATATTCAGCGAACAAGCTTATGCGCTGTCCAACGGGCCAAAAGAGTTGTTCGTGATTGACGGTGCTACGCACATCGCGCTGTATGACGTGCCTGAATACGTGGATCAGGTTGTGCCCAAGCTCGCATCCTTCTTCAGCAATCTCTAACTTTAATCTTGAATTTTAACTTTGACTCAACAGGAATTTACGATCATGAGCAAACTTGCTTCGGAACTCAAGCCCATTCTCTTCGTCGTCACCAGCAATGCTGTAAAGGGAGAGACAGGCATCGCTACCGGCTACAATCTGGCCGAAGTCACCCACCCGCTGGAAAAACTGCACGCTGCGGGTATCCGTGTGGAATTCGCTTCTCCCCTGGGCGGTGCTGCGCCACTGGACGGCTTGGAGGATATGACAGATCCGGTCATTGCTCACTACTGGGCCGATGCCGATTTTCGCCATGCCATCGCTCACACGCTGAACCTGGATGATGTGGACCCCGCCCGCTACTCGGCCATCTTCTTTGCAGGTGGTCACGGTACGATGTGGGACTTTCCCGACAGTACTGCCGCGCAAAAGGCCATCCGCGAGATTGATGCGGCAGGCGGCATCGTCTCGGCAGTGTGTCACGGCCCAGCCGCCCTGGTCAATGCGCGCCGTGCCGATGGTAGCCTGCTGGTAGCGGGCAAGCGGTTGGCAGCCTTTACCAACGGCGAGGAAGAAGAAGTGCAATCCACTCACGTGGTGCCTTTCCTGCTGGAGTCCACGCTCATTGAGCGAGGTGCGCACCACCAGAACGCCGCCAACTGGTCCAACAACGTGGTGGTTGATGGGCGGATTATCACTGGCCAGAACCCGCAGTCTGCCGCGAGCCTTGGTGAAGCGCTGCGCGACGCCCTGTTGGCATGACCAACTGCTAACTTAGCCTGGACGCCATACAAAGGGGGAAGCATGAAACTGATCTGTGTCGAAGAGCATGTGCTCGATCCCGCCATCGGTGCGGCCACCCAGAGCCTGGTCCGCGCTGAAGCGCCCTACTTGCCCGATTGGGGTAGTCGCGTGGTGGACGGCCAACAGGTGATTGACACTACGCGTCCGCACGTCATTGCGCCCAGCGAATCGGCCCGCAAGGGACTGGAGATGGGCGCAGCACGCCTGGCTGACATGGACGCGGCAGGTATAGCCATGCAGGTGCTTTCCTATGGTGGTTTTCCTCAATTATTGCCTGCCGCGCAGGCCATTGACCTGAACCGGGCTGCTAACGACAGGCTGGCCCTGGCGGCGCAAGCCCACCCAACGCGTTTTGCTGGCTTTGCTACGCTACCCTGGCAAGCACCCGAAGCAGCGGCGCGCGAGCTGGAGCGGGCGGTCAAAGAGCTGGGTCTCAAGGGGGCACTGATCAATGGCCGCCCTGGTGACAGCTTCCTGGACGACGCACGCTACGCACCTGTCCTCGCCGCCTTCGATCAACTGAACGTACCACTCTATGTGCATCCCGGCCTGCCCTTGCGCGCTGTGCAAGGGCCGTATTACGGCGGCTTCGAACCTGAACTCGGCGCGCGACTGGCAATGTTCGCCTGGGGCTGGCACAACGAAGCGGGCATACAGGTCATGCGCATGCTGCTTTCTGGTGTGTTCGACCGCTATCCCCGGCTGCAGGTCATCAGCGGTCACTGGGGCGAGATGCTGCCGTTCTTCCTGCAGCGGTTGGAAGACTCTATCCCGCAGCAAGCCTCGGGCCTCAGTCGTCCCATCGTGCAGACCTATCGCGAGCACGTGTACGTTTCGCCCAGCGGCATGCTCACCTTGCCGCACTTCCAGTTCATTCATTCGCTGATGGGGGCGGAACGCATCCTTTATTCCATTGACTACCCGTACCAGAGTTTGGACGGGGCACGTGCCTTCATCGAAAGCCTGCCGGTCAGCGACACAGACAAAGCCCTTATTGCTCACGGCAACGCCGAGCGGCTTCTTGGTTTGTGATGGATCTTAAAAGAAAAGGAAAAGACATGAACCCAGCATCATCGCTGTTGCGAGACCGTTTCGCCAGTGAAGGTGCGCGCGTGGAAATGGTCGAGCTGTTTTTCGACCTGGTATTCGTCTTCGCTGTCACGCAGTTGTCGCACACACTGATAGTCAGCCTGACTATGCAAACCGTGCTGGAAGCCAGTTTGTTGATGGGTGCGGTCTGGTGGGCGTGGATGTACACGTCCTGGGTAACCAATTGGCTGGATCCCGAGCGCATCCCCGTGCGTGCCTGTCTTTTCGTACTGATGCTGGCGGCTCTGGTCATGTCAGCCGCGATCCCGCAGGCTTTCCAGGCTAAGGGACTGTGGTTCGCCACGACCTATGTGGTGATTCAGATTGGTCGCACCTTGTTCTTCCTGTGGGCCGTGCGTCATGAGCGGGAGGGGATGCGCAAGAACTTCCTGCGCATCCTCATCTGGTTTACTTTTTCTGGTGTGTTCTGGGTGACGGGTGGCCTGGTCGGGGCTGACTGGCGGATGGCGTGCTGGGGCATCGCCTTGCTGATTGATATGCTGGCACCCGCGCTGTTCTTCCATGTGCCGGTGCTGGGCCGGTCCAGTTCCCATGACTGGGACATCGCTGGTGGACACATGGCCGAGCGCTGCGCGCTCTTTGTCATCATCGCTCTGGGCGAGTCGCTGTTGGCGGTGGGTGGCACCTTCGCCAGCGGCATGGTGAGTCCATCCGCGGTTGGCGGCTTTGGCATCGCATTTGTGAGCAACGTCGCGATGTGGTGGCTGTACTTTCACCGCAGCGCGGCACAGGGGCAGGACCGTATTGCCCGTTCGCGCCAGCCGGGACGCCACGGTCTGGTTGCCTACACTTATCTGCACTTGCCCATCGTCGCAGGGATCATTGTCAGCGCTGTTGCCGACCATATGCTGCTTTCTGGTCATCAGGGCAGAGCCACGGTGATGGCCACCGTCGGCGGCGCGCTGCTGTATCTGTTCGGTATTGCCGCCTTTAAATGGTCGACAAACATCAAGTCTTTACCTCCGGTCTCCCACCTGGCCGGTGTGCTGGCCTTAGTGATGCTCGGCGTGCTGGCCACCTATGCATCGTTCCCTCTGCTGGCCGTGAATGCCAGCACGACCGTCATCCTGATGGTTGTCGCCGTTGCCGAAATGCGCTATAGGGCCTGAGCGGTCAGTGCGCTTTTTGCGCTGAATGCTGCCCTTACCCCGCTGACGCATGCTGGCTACAGATCGTAAACACGTTCTGAGGGATTCTCTTGCCGCTCTGCGGGAAAACTCGCAGAGCCGCCCTCAGCGAAGATCACTCAATTCTGTAAACACGGGATAAAAAACACAGATAGCAAAGATGTGTAAAAATCATGCTTGTCACCATGACATTTACCCACCAGTGAAAGCCCCCATGACTGAAGCCCGCAAAGCCGTTGCACTGACAGAAGAAGGTATTACCAAACCCTTTTTGATCAAGGACGTACCCTGGGATGACTATTCCCATGGCCAGAGTTTCGCCTCCCGTTACCAGCAACTGGGTGAATATGGTGGTAGTAAACATATAGGTGTCTGCATGGAAGAACTGGCACCTGGCAAACAAGCCTGCCCCAACCATTATCATCATCTGGAAGAAGAACAAATGATGCTGCTGGAAGGCAGCCTGACCCTGCGCCTGGGCGAGCAGACCTACGTCATGACGGCTGGTAGCTATGTAGTGTTTCCGGCCGGGCAAAAAGCCGGGCACAGCCTGTACAACCATACCGATGCGCCCTGCCGTTACCTGATCATCGGCGAACGCAATCCGCATGATGTGATTGTCTACCCGGACGGCAACCGCGTCAGCGTGCGCCTGACCGGCGAAGGCTATAACAAGTCAGCCACCATGGAGTACTGGGAAGCGGAAAAGGATTAGGTCCACACGCCCTCGGTCAACACGCCCTGGCCAGTTACCGGCAGAAGCGCCGTTATTTTTACAATCCGGGTTCGTATTTCCTCATTTGGTGACATATCCACCCCCGGCATGCCTGATTTACCGGATACTTCAGGCATTGCATCAGTCACAGGGAAAGGATAGTTGATGCGTCGCATGTGGCTTTTTTATACGCTGGCCTGGCTTAGCTATTCCATACTTATCGGTTTCGTCGTACAGATAGATGGTTTATCAAAAGCCCAGTTCGATTTCAAACTGGCACTGATGTCAGAAATCAGTACCGTGCCGGCCGCCCTGATGCTGGCGTTTATCTGGCCGCTGACCGGCTTGATAGAACGCAAGGGATACCGGCCTTTTACCATCGCCTCTATCCATATCTGGCTGTCACTGGTGTTCGGGATTCTCTGGCATGTGCTGGTGAGCCTTTTCATGCGCGCCATCGTGCAGGTTGACTACATGTCATCTGACCGGCCTTTAAGTATGGCTATCTGGCCTTTTCTGTATAGCCTGATGATGTATGGCGTGGTGGCGAGCATTTTTCATACCGTACGTTCCAGCGAGGCCAGACGTTTGCAGTCGCTGGCGGCCAGCCAGGCGCAGAGCCTGCTGGTGCAGGCCGAACTGGCCAGCCTGCGCAACAAGCTCAACCCGCATTTCCTGTTCAATACCCTGCATTCCATCATCGCCCTGATGCGCAAGGATGGCAAGGCAGCCGAGGCGGCACTATTCCGTTTTTCCGACATGCTGCGTTATGTGTTGGATACAGAAAAAACCGGCAGTACCCATGTGACACTGGAAGATGAATTGAATTTTGTGCGCGATTACCTGAACCTGGAAGCCCTGCGCCTGGGACCAAGATTACATGTGGACTGGTCGCTGGATGCCGCCGCTGCCGGCTATGGCGTACCGGCCCTGAGCATACAGCCGCTGGTGGAAAACAGTATCAAGCATGCCTTTAATCCGCGTAGCCAGCCTGGCCATTTGCTGATACGTACCAAACTCAGGGCCCTGCAAAGCGAGGTGGATATCACCATCAGGGACGATGGTCCGGGGGCTGACCTGGCGCAGGTGCAGGCATCCAGTGGCATCGGTGTTAAAACTGTGGAAAGACGCCTGCAGCTGGAATATGGCAAACGCGCCAGCTTCAAGATCCAGACAGCGCCAGGGCAAGGCTTTGAAATTTGCCTGACCATACCGCTGACGCCGATTTAAGTTTCACCATTTGTTTTACCATTTATTCCATTTGCTGAACCGCCATGAAACAAAAAACCGCCTTTATTGCAGAAGATGAACCGCTGGCGAGAGAAGTCTTGCGTGACGCTATCTGCAACCGTCAGGAACTCAGCCTGATCGGTGAAGCCGCCGATGGTGTCAGCGCCCTGACGCAAATCAATCTGCTGAAGCCTGATGTGGTGTTCATGGATATACAAATGCCTGAAATGACAGGGCTGGAAGTCTTGCGCCGTCTCAGCCACTTGCCCGACATTATCTTTACCACAGCCTATGACCAGTATGCGGTGACTGCCTTTGAACTGCATGCCGTCGATTACCTGCTCAAGCCGTTTTCACAAGAACGTTTTGACGCTGCAGTTGATCGCCTGCTGGAAGCACCGCCTTCCCTGCAAGCTATGGAACACGCACTGAATCTGGCAGCCGGTCGCGAGGTGGGTCGTCTGGAAAGAATACTGGTGCGTGACCGTGGCCATATCTTCCCGGTGAATGTGAACGATATCGCCTACCTGAAGGCGGATGCCAAATACACTGCCATCATCGTCGGCGACAAGACCTACCTGGTCAGGCTGGGTATATCAGAACTGGAAACCCGGCTTGATCCGGCACGCTTCATACGCATACACCGCTCGCTGCTGGTAAACCTGGATTTTGTTGAATCCATGAAAGCCGATGAACAATCACAATTGCGCCTGCACATGCGCGACGGCAGTGTCTTGCTGGCCAACCGGGAAGCGTCGAGGATGCTGCGGGATATGTCGATTTAATTTGCATACAGACTGCATGCAATGCAATCTGCTGCCATGCAAGCACGAGCAAAATGCAGGCTGCCCCAGAGGCAAAGTGACGCCGGCCATTTTACCAGCCACTCCGTGTCAACACTCCCCACACAGGCCATAATTTCCTCAAGACAACACTCCCTGCACAAGCCATAATCATCCTCAACGCAAAAATGGCCGTGAACTGTTAAATAAAGTTAATTCGAATTAAGTTAAGTCAATCACTTCTCGGAGTTAATTTAATTTTGTGATTTCCATCACAAGTAAATCAATATGGCCGTGATAGCCTCGCATCGCTTAATTTAGAAATACGACGTAACCAGAGCAAGTTCATTCTTATAAATAGACAAATTCAAATCAGGAAACTTAAATGGCCAATACCACTGCAGATATCCAAAAGCTTTACATCGCTTATTTCAACCGTCCAGCGGACCCACTGGGTCTGGCGTATTGGACAGCGTCGAGCCTGTCCCTCAAAGACATCGCACAAAGCTTCTCCGTACAAAAGGAATACG
>NZ_JBMPOR010000025.1:0-110782 GCF_049340265.1 Undibacterium sp. Di26W | reverse complement strand
TCACCATACGGACAACTTGCAACTTAAAGCCAATCTCAAATGTTCTTCTTTTTGCTTTCATCTCTTTTCCTCAATAAGTGAATTATCCCACCTATCTCGGTGTCCGTTATTATTAGACCACTACAGACTGCCATTTTGGGAGGAGCCTTGTTTAGCCCGCAAAGGTGGAAATGTAGCAGTCCATTAAAGTAGGTTTAATAACAGGTCTTGTCACCCGACCACAACTTTGACAGGTTTTCCAACTCGGGCCAGCATTTCCACTAGCGCGTCAATCGTGAATTTGCTCGTTTTCTTGTTCACAACGTCTGAAACGCGAGGACGTGTTACATGCAAAATTTCAGCCGCTGCATCTTGCTTGAGGTGACTTTCCTTGATCCAGGCTACCAATTCTCCCATAAGCTGTTCCTTGAGCGCCAGAGTATGGTCTATCCGGCCACGTGATTCATCCTGATAACGCTTAGCTTCGTCTGGTGAAAAACCAAGTTCTGCAAACAAGTTTGTGCCAGGTTTAGTAATGTGCCTGACTTGGGTGTCGACTTTACTCATTTCTTTGCTTTCCTTTCTTGCACTATGGCTCGATATCGAGCTTCAGTAATATCCTTGTCGCGTTTGGAGGTAGCTTCAGTTTTCTTCTGAAAACTGTGCAGCACATATATCGCTTCTTCAAACTTCGCCACATACATCACGCGGAATATTCCTGTCGCATCCCGAATACGAATTTCCCGTACACCTGATCCAACATCGTCAAACGGCTTCCAGTCGTCGGGTTCAAGGCCCGCCTGGACTTTACTTAGTTGAAAGCCAGCTTCGCGCCTTGGTTCATGAGGAAAATTGAGCAGATCGTCATATGAGGACCCGACCCAGCGAATTTCTTTATCGTTATTCATTGTATCAAATTTTATACAAAGCTGGAGTTGAATGCAAACCCTGAATTCTGTTCCGGCACTCTAGTAATAAATTGTTACCTTCGGGCGAGGCGAGATGTCCACATAAGCTCGGATTGATAAATCATATTCGGCCTTGAATACAAGGACGGCTATTTGGGCTGTTGATCCAGAATTTGATCAACTACGCTCATGCAATAGTAAAGATCAACTCTGCTAATTGATGGGATATCGTCACTTGCTGAACTGACGATATCGACTTTTGGCTGAGCAGTTTGATCATAAAAAATAACACCGAAGTCCCCACCGCCAAAAAAGTGCTCAGGGTAATTCACTTCTTTGGCTTTCCAAATGTCTTTCCCCCGAATTTTATAATTACAGTCCAGAAATGCACTCAAATCCCGGCCCTTCGTACCAGGGTTGCATTCTATTCTTTCAATGTTTTTGGATGTGCCAGCAGAAAAATGTTCTGCCATTTTAATTTTTACTTCTGCTAGCGTGAATGACGACTTGAAAAATAGGGTAATAGCGAAGATTAAAAACAAAAAACCAATGACAACTTGTGTTTTGCGATTCCATCCACTAATTCCATTAATTTCAATTCTCATATATGGGTATTTTCTCAAAACATACTTTAGATAGCACATGCCATAGGCCAGTAGTAATCAATGCCACTTGCAGGTTGGGCTAACTCGGCCAACTCACCCGCAACACCTTATTCATCCACGGAAATTTGATGACGGAAAAGCTAAATGGGCTCTTGTTGATCAATATATCGTAAGCGCGTTTTTCCACTGCCAGTTGCCACTCTCCGTTTTCGCTTAACAAACCATCCCTGACCAGCCAGTTGCCACGCATGCCGTCTAGCGAGCTGGCGCCTATGGCGGTCCAATGGCTAATGGCGGCGTGCAGCAGGCTTTCGCACAGTTCTTTGTCTGCTGTGGGCATTGTTATGTTGGTGTCCACGGTGTCTTGCGGTTTGAAGCCGCACAGGATTTTATTCAGCACCAGGTAGTGGTCTGCGGTCTGACTATGCCCGGTCGCTAAAAACTGCAGGTAATGCACGGCGCGTTGCTGCGCGTCGGCGGAGACGAATCTGTCGTCTACTGTCAGATGCAAGCGTGAAAAAAACAAGGGGATATAGCTTTGCAGCAGCACCAGTCCTGAATTGTTCACGTTGAATGTTGTGTTCATATTGTCCCTGTTGTGAGTTGCCGTAGCCACATATCGGCGCAGCGCATACATGTTGTTAGCCTGGTCGCAGCACCTGTCCAGATGTTGCGGGCTGTATAAACATGCTAATTTACCACTTGCAGCCAGATTGTCATAGGTGGGCGGGTGCAATGGCTCTTCGCAATGTCTCTTAGCAATATCGCTTCCGTACAAGTCCAGCGATACACACTACAATCCTGTTTGCCCGACTTTATCAACACGCCTGACCAAGCAAAACAGCATATGAAAATAGGAATACAAACCTGGGGTAGCCATGGTGATGTGCGGCCATTTCTGGCCTTGGCAGAAGGGCTGCAGGTGGCGGGGCATGAAGTCAGCCTGGTCATCACCTGCTTCGACGGTGCTTTGTATGCCGGTTTCAAATCGGCGTGTGGTGTAAAGATAAGGGTGCTTGCTTCGCCGGTGGTCAGCCCGGAAGAGGCCGAGAAAATTGGCCGCCTGGTGTACACCACCCGCAATCCCATGACGCAAATGACGACCATCCTTCGCCTTGGTTATGACCCTGTTGAAGATGCCATGTTTGAGGCGGCCCAAAGCCTGTGTGCCGATGCTGATGTATTGATCGGGCATTATTTCATGCATCCGCTTCAGATCGCGGCAGAAAAAGCGGGTAAGCCTTATGTCAGTGTGCTGCTGTCGCATGCTGCCATACCCAGTGCTTTTAACCATCCCTTAAGCGTGGCTGCTTTTGGACAGACCGGCAATCGCGTATTGTGGTGGTTGACGCAATTTGCGTTGAACCGGACGCTGAAACATTATCCCAACCGCCTGCGGCAACAGCTAGACATGCCACTGACACAAGACATCGTGACGCAAGTGTGGATATCGCCGCAGCTTGCTTTGGTGGCCGTCAGCCCGCAGATATGCCAGGCGCAAGCGGATTGGCCTGCGTCTGCGCATGTTTGCGGTTTTCTGGATATGCCAAATTCTGAAGTGGAAGGTGTTGTGCCTGATGCGCTGGCCAGTTTTCTGGCGGCGGGCGATGCACCTGTCTACATGACGTTTGGCAGCTGGATGCCGGCAGATGTGGCCGAACAGGGCAAGACCCTGCGCCTGTTCACGCAGGCGGCAACACTGGCGGGTTGCCGGGCGATTATCCAAAGCCCGGGTGGGCAGGATTGTGGTTTCGAATCCAGCGATCAGGTCTTGTACGTGTCGGCGGCACCGCATCATGCCATCTTCCCGCTGTGTCAGCTTATCGTGCATCATGGTGGGGCAGGGACGACACAATCGGCGACGCTGGCAGGCAAGCCATCGGTGGTCGTTGCCCACATCAGCGAGCAAGAACACTGGGGTAATGAGTTGCACCGCCTGGGTATTGCCGGCAAGCCTTTGCAACGACGCAAGCTGACGGCGCAGACATTGGCTACACAGATCAAGGCCGTAGTGAACGCGCCACAGATGACAGTCAAAGCAAAATCAATTGCAGAGGCGATGAAGCAAGAGAATGGTGTCGCAGAGGCGGTTAGATTGATTAGCAGGACCTTCGAAAAACTGAGCTAGCCGCGTTGCAATGAGTATAGGTAGATGAGATTAGATTCTATGGTTCCCGTCAAGTTTTTATTGCGACGAGATCGGGAACCATAGAATCTAATCGTACCTAGGATCTAAATGTGGTTTGCATCTACATTGTGATACTTACTTTTGCTCACACACTTTACAGCTTCGGTGTCAGTCAAAACGTCGTCAATGACGTTGAATACCTTTTAATCCCCTCTAACACATAGCCCTTGCGCTTGCATCTTTTGGGAGAAAATCATGGCAACCCGTGAGGTATTCGCTCGTCCCCAGCTGGTTTTTTTCCTCGTCGTGGGTTTGCTGTTTATGCTGGTGATGGTCAAGGTGGAGCTGCCTTTGCTGCTGGGGATGAATCCGCAGTGGGAACAAAAAATAAATGCCTATCGCTGGTGCCTGCATGTGCACGCATTGGCGGCAACGCTTGCATTGCTGGCCGCGCCGATACAGTTTTTCCCGGGATTTCGTAACAGGCATTTGCAGATGCACCGGGTACTTGGGCGGCTGTACGCCATCGCGGTAGCCATTGCTGCCCCGCTTGCGATTTACATTGCGTTGATGCACCTGGCCCCGGCTGAAAAATGGCCGGCAGTTGCGCAAGGCTGTTTGTGGCTGGGGACGACCCTGGCTGCTGTGCTCACGGCCTGCAAGAAGCAATTGATCATGCACCAGATCTGGATCACCCGCAGCTATGCGCTGACACTGACTTTTATTGTCACGCGCATGCTCGTCGATGTATTAAAAATGGATATCAATGCCAGCTTTGGTGGAAACGCCAACCTGATCTGGGTCAGCAGTTTCATGGCGCTGGTGATGGCGGATTTATTGTGCATATCCTTGCAGCAAGGCCGGCAGTTAGAGGCTGTATGAGCCATGCAGGCTTATATATTGTACGTGCAATCATACGTACAATCATACGTGCAGCGTTTGGCTACGTTATCTTCGGGTGAAAATAAGTGCATGCAGGAGCATTGTGCATTGTGCTGCTTGCCAAGGCAACCAGCGCATTGTTGCGCAGGCATACACCCTGGCCTTGTACGGCATCCCGATTTACAGCATGAGCTTCCCATACCTGTTAAAGAAGCTCGACCCCAAAAGCCGCTACCGCGAAATCCAGAAAACTTCTAAGCTTGGGCGTCATTCGCCGGTCTGGTGCATAGACAATGTGCAGGGGGCGGGTGGGTACTTTGTAATCCTGTAGAACAGGTACCAGGTGACCTGCATCAAGCCCGGCCTTTACCAGTTCAATTGGTTGAAGCATGATCCCAAATCCGGAAATGGCAGCAGAGAGCAATGCTTCGCCGCTGTCCACCATCAGTCGTCCGCTGATGGGTACTGAAATGCGGCCATCGGGGCCTTCAAATAGCCAGTGCGTCCGCAAAGAGGTATGTGAAAACACCAGGCATTCGTGCTGCTGAAGATCCATTGGTGTTTTTAGTGGCGGGCAAGTGGCGAGGTAAGAAGGCGCCGCACACATAATCAGACGATAGGGTGCCAGCGACCTGGCCATCAGGCTACTGTCTGATAATTCGCCCACGCGAAAGATGGCATCGTAACCTTCGTCTATGAGGTCAACCATCCGATTGCTCATGGTGAGTTCGACCGAGACATCAGGGTATTGTTTTAAATAGTCTGTCAGTTTTGGTGCCAGGGCATGAATACCAAAAGTGACTGGCGCATTGATACGGATACGTCCGCGAGGTACCGCCCGTGTTTCCGCGACCAGGGATTCTGCGGCTTCCACTTCGGCCAGGATAATTTTGGCTCGCTCGTAGAAAAGCTTTCCGATTTCGGTCAGGCTGTGACGTCTGGTTGTACGGTTTAGCAAACGTACTCCCAGGCTCTGCTCCAGCACCATCACGTTTTTACCGATTAACTGCGGCGACATCTTGAGGTCATTGGCAGCTGCCGAAAAAGACCCCAGTTCAATGGCTTTGACGAAGATGTGCATGCTGGCGAGTCTGTCCATTATAAACACCTTGTTTGTAGTGATGAAGTAATATGGCAATTTATCATTAATTGTTTTCATTTTATAGTGAACTCCTCGCAAATACTTTTGGAGATCAGCATGAAAATTGCTGTTATTGGCACTGGCAATATGGTCGCTGGTCTTGCCGGCCTGTTTTTCCGGGGCAACTTGTGAAGTTGTCATTGGACATCGTGAGCCCGCCAATGCGGCTGCACTAGCCACGAGCTTAGAACGTGTTGGTCTCCACCGGGAACGCAAGGTCTCAATTTCTTTTTCAATAAGACTGGATCAATGATGATTACTTCCCATATTAAATCCGCAGTACTCATGGTTTCTGCTGCGCCACTGACAGCCCTGGCTGCAGAACCCGCCACGACACCAAAATTACCTGCTCAACAGGTAGGCAAAAATGCTGATGTCATTGCAGAGGCACAAGCACATCGCTTGTTCATGCAACGCTTTGTGCAATTTATTAATACCGCAGATGTGAGGCTGGCTTCTGAACTGGTTTCGCCCAAAGCGATATTTTATGTGCCGGGCCGTGCAGAACCGATGAACGGCCCCGCCGGGTATCTGGAAATCATCCACATGATGCGTTCTGGTTTCCCCGATATTCAATGGACACTGGAAGAAACCGTCGCTGAAGGCGACAAAGTGGTGGCGCGCTTCACCATGCGCGGTACACACCAGGGAACTTTTTTTGGCGTGCCAGCCACAGGCAAGAAGATCGCCGTACAAGCACTGAATATCTATCGTTTCTCTGCTGGGCAAATTATTGAAGAACGTGGCCAGCCAGATCTGCTTGATTTATTGCGACAGATTGGCGCTGTTCCCATGTAAGCAGGGGGCAAATTTATGCAGAGCCAAGGCAGCGCTGTACCTGCTCAATAAACCATTGGCCCGCCAGGCCGGGTGGTGCGGCGCTGGGGTGGACTGCCAGCGGATGGCTATGCAGGGCCACCATCAGCAGCGGCACTATACCCACGGCCTTGCTGCTTAGACATTTCCAGGTAGCCATGCTTTGGTATGTCAAAGTCGCCATCAACTCTCAAATAAATATAGCCGTTGATTCTCATAGAGATAGGCGGCTTATTTATAGCTCGCTGATATTTTTAAAAAAAGACCCTAAGAGTTGATTGGCCGCAAGCAAACGAACATTCCCTATCTTCCATTTTTTAAATGCTTGCCTATTGCGCGTTCATCTGTATATACTGTGTATATGAAATATGATTTTGTATTTTCTCAAACGGACAAAAGTCCCATGTATCAACAGATCATGGAACAAATTAAACAGCGGATTGCTGTGGGGGATTGGCCGCCCAAAACACCTTTACCTTCAGTGCGTGAGCTGGCAACTGAAACGAAGGTAAGCATTATTACGGTCAAGCGTGCCTATCTGGAATTGGGACGAGAAGGTGTCATTGTTACTCAACAAGGCAAAGGGAGCTGGGTAAACGACACGCTTGATCTGACGATACTTCAGAAAGAAGAGTTAATCCAGCACCTGGAGCAAGCCGGCAAATTGGCAAAATCTCTTGCCATACCGGAAAACAAAATATTGCAGATGATAAAGCAATTTATGGAATAGGGAGATCGGGATGGATTTGCCGCTGGCAGTAGAGTGTAAAGGCATCAGCAAGGGGTATCACCATTTTAAGCTGCAAGACATTAACCTGTCTTTTGAACAGGGTGCCGTCATGGGGTTGGTTGGACCGAATGGTGCCGGAAAATCGACGATCTTGCGGCTGGTCATGGGCTTGTTGGGGCCTGACGCTGGTTCGGTCAGGGTATTGGGACATTCCATGCCCGACGAGCAAATCGCCGCGAAGCGACATATCGGCTTTATCTCCGATGACATGCGGCTCTACGAGAGCGAGACGATTACTTTCCATATGGACTTTATCAAATCGATATTCGACACTTGGGATTCCGACTACGCTAACACCCTGTTGCGCCGCTTCGACCTTCATAAAGACCAGAAGGTCAAAGGCCTGTCTCACGGCCAGAGAGTCAAGGCTACCCTGTTGTTAGCGCTTGCCCGCCGCCCCAAGCTGTTGGTGTTCGACGAGCCGACCACCGGCCTGGACCCAGCTGTCAGGAAGGAAGTGCTTGACGAAATGATGAATGCGCTAGAAGACGAAACGCGGTCCATTCTTTTTTCATCGCACAATACATTGGATATAGAGCAGATATCCGACTACATCAGCTTTATCTATGATGGCCGCATCATCGAATCCCGCAACAAGGAAGACTTCATGGACGGCTGGCGAAGACTACGTTTGATAAACATGGAAAACAAGCCCTTGCCGGAACTGCCAAATATCAAGGATATCCAGCAGAGCGGCCACCTGTGTGCGGTGACTGTTAATGATTACGATGAGTCCATTCCAGCGCAGTTCAACAGCGCCGGTCAGGTCATAAAGGCCATCGAGCGTTTGAGCCTGGAAGAGATATTCCTGGCCAACGTCAAATGCGCCAAGGCGAGTATCAATATGGAGTTTGCGCAATGAATAGCTCGATAGTCCCCCAACTGGTCAGAAAAGATTTCCAGATCATGAGCCGGACCATATTCGTGTTCGCTCTGGTGAGTCTTGCCGCCATTGGCATCTTGCCCTTGCTCCATGGGCGCATACCGAATTGGGTGCTGGTCAATATCGGTTTTATGATGCTACTGGGTCCAGCCGCAACTTGCGGTATTGTGCTCATTATGAAGACCAATGTGTTCGAGAAAGAAAAATCGACACAGCCGTTCATCATGAGTCTTCCTGTTTCAGTGAAGGAATTCACCCTGGCAAAGCTGCTGATCAACTTGCCTGTATTCGGTATTTTCTGGTTGGTGGTCAGCGCGGTAGCATTTTATTTCGCCTTTGGACTTAAGCTGTTTCCGCCAGGCGCTGTTCCATTTGTCACCATGGTATTTCTGGGTGTGTTTGTCGCCTACACCTGTATCCTCAGCGTCAGTTTGCTTTTCCAGTCGTTGGCTATCACAGTTTTGTCCATAATGACCTTCGAGTTGGGCACGTCTGCTTATCTATGGACGATTGCCTTTCTGGACCCGATTGGACCTTATGTTTATGGTTCAGCGATGGTATGGAATTCAACAGCAATTGCCATTGTGGTGACCCAGGTCATTATTGCCATATCCGTGATCTTGGCGACATTACATATTCAAAGCACAAAACGAGACTTTCTCTGACCCGGAGCACTCAGGCTGACAATCACGTAAAGCCTGACAGGGCAACGCCATGAACTAGCTGGAAATAGTAAAAACGTTTGGATTATTCTTAGGCTTACGCAAAATTGTCCCAGAACGTAGATACGATTAGAGGAGCGTAATCGTACGCATGTCTATCACGGCATGCTGCCTTCAACAGCTGATTGACTGAAGAAAATACAAAACAGTGAATTTCCTCCTGCTGGATAGAAGATAGGAAAATTGGAAGCTTCTTCGCCATTGCCAGGCTCAACATACGTGCGATTACGCTCCGCTAATCTCACCTACGTACTCTCATAGTGCAACGCGGCTAGCACAGTTTTGCGTAAGTCCTGATTCTTTGTGACAGCAGTGGCAGAATTACTTGAATGCTACGTGAAAGCCATCATTTGTGCACCATACTCTGTGCCTTGGGTAGCTGACACAATAGTCCAGTGTATGGTGTCATCGGTAGCCAGGCGACCGGCGATTTTTACCAGTTCACCTTCCTTGAAAGCCGGATTGGCGGCCAAGTAAGCATTGACTGCCGCAGTGGCCACTACATTCGCCGCCAGCGCCTCATTCTCCGTCACCAGCGCAATACCCGAAGCCGACAACGCCATGCTCGACATGGTGCGGGCAAACCGACGGCGATTGCCAGTGGATATTGAAATAGTCAAATTTGTCATGCAATCCTCTTCGTATCTTCGTATTAACCGGGGCCGCCCCTTGGCCACTCTGGGTCACCCTGGGCCACTCTGGATATACGGCAACATTCCCGAATCGGATTCACATTTTTTTGCATTTTGAGAGATGCAGGGTTGTGCATCTTTATTTTCCCTGGAAATAGTGCGTCAAGGCATTACGGTAAGCAGCACGTAGTTTTAACTATTAATTAACATTGCTATATTATCTTTTGGATAATATTATTATCAAATAAGGATATAAGAATTTCAACTAAGGGAAATGTAAGATCCCTTTCGGTTGTCGAAGAAAAATATCCACACGTCCTATTTCTGCTGGACTTTTACAGCAAGCTTTTGGTTCTTTAAATGGCAGCCTGTAACTAGGCTTGCTGGTTTGGCTCTGCTACAGAATTTCAATAACAAGACAGATTTTTCTAAACGGAAAAAAATCTACTTGCCCCATTGCATTGAAAAATAGTTGCATGAAGCAATGCAATTTTTAAAGCATGACTGCTTCTGCGTTTTGATGTGGTGCGCTGCGATAGCGGTGATATCCATTTTCAAAAAATCGCAATACCGCAATACCGTAATACGTGCATCCCTCTGTTGTTTCTCGACCGGTATTTCACACTTATTTCACACTTATTTCACGCTTATTTCACACTTATCCCGCACTTATTTCACACTTATTTCACCCTTAGAAGGAGCCAGAACGACATGGAATCTGAAAATGAAGTTGAGCAATTGCGAGTTGACATAGAACAATTAAGCTCTGTTGTTGATCGCTTGCACGCGTCAAGCTGTCCAGTCAGTCATGCTGTGCAACAGTGCCATTGCCCTGTGAGCAAATGCAGTGCCTGCGGCCCGGTTTCCCCTTTTGTACCCGACTACAACATTCCCTTACTCGCGCCCGGCGGCGGCGATCACAACCCCGCGATGTTGCAAAACCTGGGGCCGCTGGCAGGCTTGATTGGCACCTGGGTAAGCCCCAAAACCAATGGCTTTAACGTCATGCCGATACCACAGGCGACAGCGCCGAATGGTTTTATCCTGAAGAATGTTTTTTATTATGAAGTGATGACCTTCAGCGCATTACAAGGAAAAGTCTCCAATCGTGGCGGTACGGATGAGCAAGACAGCTACACCTTATTCTACGAGCAGCGCGTATTTTTCTCTGACGGGGTGCAGGCAAATACCCTGGTGCATGCAGAAAACGGTGCCTGGCTTAATTTGATCACGGCCCAGCAAGGTCAGGGACCGCTCGATACGCAACCCTATATCCCCAGTCCGCCTGCACCTGATCCCATTCCACCACAAAACCCGGCACGACAAATCATTAAACAGGTTTCTGTACCGCATGGAAATTCCATCCTGGCGATGGGCGATGTAACGATCATTGATGGTGCGCCTGACATTCCCGACGTCAGCACCTTACCGATTGATGCACCGCTTGCTTTTAATGCGCCGTATGGCACGGACATTCCAAACAATCCCAACATCAATCCGAACATCGTTTTGCAAGATGCCCTGGCGGCACTGTCCCAGCAAGGCCTTACTGTATTGCGCACCCACAAGCTCAATGTGGATACGAACAATAACGGTGGCATTACCAATAATCCCTTCATTGCAGACCATAACAACGTGACGCAATTCAGGCATACCGTGTGGCTGGAAGAATTATCCAACGGGCAGTTGATGTTGCAATATTCGCAGAATATCAGCCTGCAGTTACACCTGGCTGATGGCCAGTCTTATGTGTTCCCGCATATCACTGCCAACAGCCTGAGCAAAGTCCAATAGTTGATTCGTTGTAGTAGCAACAGCGTTAATGGAGCGAAATGATGCAGCTAAAGACGATGCTTCAAGCGCTGGTCGGTATCTCCCGCCATTCATGGCATAGGTTGTCTTATCAACATCCATTGGCTCACGCCAATATTTCAGGAAGAGAAATCATGAGCGATAACATTCAAGAGCTTCAATTGCAACTCACCGAATTGACATCAAAAGTCAAGGCGCTGGAAGAAACACTTAGCAGCAATGCTGCTCCCGTATTCAAATGTGACACCTGCATGAAATGTACGCCTTGCGTTTTGCATTGTGTGCCATGCATCACACTTTGTGTGCATTGCCTGCATTGCTACTATTGCTTACCGTGCGTCAATTTTTGTGTAGCGTGCCAACCGGACCCATCGCAGTTCCAATCCTCCAACGCGCTTTGCGCACAGTGCACACACTGTACTCCTTGTACATTGTGTGTCCAGTGCGTGCAGTGCGTACAGTGTATTCCTTGTACTCTGTGCATACAGTGTGTGCACTGTACCCCTTGTACTTTGTGCGTGCAGTGTAGCAATTGTGCACCATGCTTTCAATGTACTGCCTGCCAGCCAGCGGCGCAATTTCAAACTTCGAACGTAGTGTGTGCGGTGTGTCATCCTACCCAGCAATGTTTCTGTTGCCAGCCAACGACGCAGTGTCAAACCGCGAATGTAGTGTGTGCCGTGTGTCACCCGACGGCGCAATGTTATTGCTGCCAACCATGCACCCTCTGCACTCCATGTACACCGTGCACCCCCTGTGCTACCGGGTATCAGTGTGTCGCCTGCCAGCCAACAGCGCAATGCCAGACCGCGAATGTTGTCTGCGCGGTGTGCCAGCCTACGCAATGTAGTCCGGTAATTATGTGTGTGCTGAGTGCGACCAGTAGTAGTTAGCAGGTAGCGGCAGGAGGATAGTAGCAAGCGGATAGTGGCAGATGTATGCCACTATCCGCAGTAAGATCGTCAACAGGTTTTAAGTTCTAATAGGTTCTAAGTCCTAATAGTTAGTTATCGACACAACCATTTTGATTAAAGAGTGACGTCCCATGATGAAGAAACTTCAATTATCTCCCGCTGCCACGATCACGCCTAATGCACAAGGGGTGCTATTGCAATCTGATCTGGGCGATTTTCAATTGCATGGTAAAGACGTCCGCGATTTTGTGAGCAATATCTGTCCGCTATTGCAGGGCCAATATAGTCAAACTGAACTATGCGCCCAACTTCCTGGCTATGCCGATGCCAGCATCATTGCGGTAGTCGATTTACTCAAGAAGCATGGCCTGCTGGAAGAAATTGACGAGGGCAATCAGTTTATGCCCCCGTGGTCACCGCACGAACGTTTCCTCAAAGCCTGGCAGCATCCAGGTAAAAAATCGACAGAAGATCTCGGCCAGGCCAGGCTGCTGGTGATTGGCCTGGAACCCTGGTCAGTCAAAATGATAGACGAACTGGCCAACGCCGGCATCGGTCACTTGCACCTGCTGGATAACGAATCCCTGACCAAAGACGATGTGCTTTGCCATCGGCCATTTGGGCAAGAGCATATAGGACAGTCGCGTGCCGACGTGTTGCAGACCGTACTGGCGCAACAAGCACCATGGTGCAACGTCACCACAGGTCGCCTGGCCCTTGATGAAAAGAAGCAGTTGACTGTAGCCGGTGAAGGCGAATGGGATCTGGTGATAGTCAGCCTCAGTAAAGAGGCGCAATTCTGGTTGCACAAGGCATCAGCATATATCGATGCCGGCGGCTACCAAGCCTTGTTTGGCTGCCTTGATGGTCTTGAATCCTGGATAGGCCCATGGGTCATCCCCAACCAGACCAGTTGCTGGAACTGCCTGCGCTTGCGCCGCCTGGGTACCGCACACCAGCCCTCAATGGCGCACGAACTGGATAAAGTGGCGACCGATAGCCAGCAAACCAGTCGCGCCCGCACATTACTAAGCCCGATGGCGGTAATGGTTGGGCAGCAAATGTCGATGGAAGTGCTGAAGTTATTACTGCGCTATACCACGTCTACCCTGGATGGCCAGGTAAGGGTACAAAACCTGGTCACAGGTGAAAGTGAACAACACAAAATCATTCCCATGCCGTGGTGTGAAATTTGCGGTCATCAACATGAACATCAACATGAGCATCAGGATCAGCCACGCATCCCTGCAACAGCAGTCGGCCATCTGCCGCAATTCGGCGCCATGAGCGCGGTGGCCTCGTATGAACAGGCGGGCAACAATCCACTTAATCACATCTCCACAGTTGAACAGCTAAAAAAATTATTGGCAGGCTGGATCGATCCTGTCACCGGAATTATCCGTCAATTGAGTGGCCACGCATTACATCTGCCTGATTTTCCGGTCACCGCGTCGGCGGGGATGTCGACTTTTTCCGCCGGCAAATTCGACCCCCGCAGCATGGGGCAGGTTGGTTCAGGAAAAGGGCTGGATGAAGTATCTGCCCACATCAGCGCCATTGGCGAAGCGATAGAGCGCTATTCTGCCGCACGCTACACCATGCGCGATTTCAAGTACGCCAACGTCAATGAATTAAATGGCGATTATGTCGATCCAGAAAAACTGGTCTTGTACTCGAAACGCCAATACAGCACACCTAATTTCCCTTTTTCTCAGTGGCGTGCCAAACAAAAAATTCATTGGACGAAGGGGCATTGGCTGGGTTTGCAAAAATCGGTATGGGTGCCTGCTCTGGTCAGTTATTTCAACTTCAGCTCACCTTATGAAGAACAGTTCAGCCAGGTATCGTCCAATGGCCTGGCTGCCGGACAAAACAACGATGATGCAGCCATTCGCGCCACGTATGAATTGATAGAACGTGACGCCATGATGCTGACCTGGTACGCCCAGTTGCCTTGCCAGCGCCTGAGTCTGGATAGCCAGTATCACGGAAAAATGCGCCTCATGATCGATGATTTGACCGGGCGCGGCATACAGCTGGAATTGTATCTGCTGGATGTCGGCATACATGTGCCTACCGTGGTGTGCCTGGGTCTGGGCGATGGCGTTGGCACGCCCGCAATATCAGTCGCACTGGCCACCCACGGTGACATTCAGGTGGCGATGCGCAAAGCTTTGCTGGAACAGGGGCATGTGATGCCATACCTATGTCACTTGATGAGGAACGGGCACAAGATTCCCCAGCAAGTACACGAGGTACAAACGCTGGAAGACCATGCCGCTTACTACTTTTCCAGCAATAAACTGGGGGCGTTCGACTTCATGCGCCAACCTGCCGCCATGGCAATAGATGCCAGCCACTGGTCCTATCCCGACGTCCAGAATGCAGAAGACCTGCGTCAGCGCCTGTTAGCAGCGAATGTCGATGTGGCGATTGTAGATGTCACCGCGCCCGACGTCGCCCTGAGCCCATTCCGGGTGGCGCGTGCAGTGGGCATCCATATGCAGCCCATCCATTTTGGTGAACAGTTCAAGCGCATCGACAACCCCAGGTTACGCAAATTACTGAAAGGCCGTATCGTTAACAATAACCCACACCCGATTGCGTGAAGAGACAGAGCGCAAGATCAATTTGCGCAAGAAAAATTTAAAATAGGACTTACGCAAAATTGTCCCAACAAGGCTAACGCTTTAGGAAACCTCCCTTGCAAGGGAGGTTCGTTAGGTCGGCAGACAATATATTGTCTGAAACCCCGACTACACCGACAGCGACGAAGACAGTACTTTAGTACAGGTTTGGCTAAATGCGGGAGCTACAACGCTTTGGGGCGGTTTTGCGTAAGTCCTATAAAGGAGAATTTGCATGAGAGTACTGGTATGTGGCAGCAACTACGGCGCAACCTATATCCGCGCCCTTGCAGCGAGTCAGGACAATGTCCGGCTGGCAGGCATACTATCCACCGGCAGTGCACGGTCGATGGCTTACGCCCATCAGGCACAAGTCCCGCACTACACGGATGTGGACAGCATCCCGGACGGCAGCATCGATATTGCCTGTGTCGCCGTACCGGGGGAAACCGGCAACCAGTTAAGCCTGGCGCTGCTGTCCAAAGGCATTCATGTGCTGTGTGAGCATCCCATCGGCACAGCGCAAATGAACAAAGCATTCGCCGTTGCAAAAGAATACGGACGCCTGTTCCAGGTCAATGCCCATTTTGCCGATCTGCTGGCACCTCAGGCTTTCTATAACGGGCTATCCGTTGCGAAGCACATGGGGCCACCCCTGCATTTTGATCTGGCAGTCAACCTCAGAACCCTGTATTCCAGCCTAGACATAGTGGGCCGCGCCCTTGGCTCACTGGCAGACATCCAAGTCATAGCGCCACCTGCAACGGGCGACAGTCCTCCCATGTTTGCCAGCCTGCTGCTGGTCAGCCCCACGCTGCATATTTCTTTGTTTTGCCAAAATTTCGCTTCCGCCGCCGATGACGGCACAGCCACCTTGCTCAACCACCGCTGCAGTGCCACCTTCGCCCATGGCAACCTGTTGCTGGCAGAAACTAACGGGCCAGTCATATGGTTCCCATCCCCCGTATCGATGCCCATACAACAGTGGCGTAACTATTTGCCCGTCGACATGAACCAAATCGATGCCCATGCACTGCAGCAGCAACGCGACCACGCCAATCGCACCGTGATCAACCAAATGGTGGCAGCAATTCACGGGCAGGCACAAACTGCACATCAACAGCCAACGCATCAACAGCCAACGCATCAACAGCCCGAATACCTGCTGGCGCTGGCCAGTGTGTGGGAACAAGTCTTACAAGCACTGCAACCAGCCTTCGACCAAGAGACAGCGTGAACAGAAACAGGTAGGTGACCGGCATGTCGTTGCCACCAAGTGCGATGCTGTCGTCACCCGGCGGAAACAGGGAGCAGTGCTGCGTATCAAGCCCCAGCCTGCTATCATCCGGGGTCACCAAGGAATAAAGCAATGAACGAACAACACCCACCCCGCACCCTGAACGGCATCACCCTGGAAAAAATCCTGGAGCAACTTGTCGCCCATTATGGCTGGGAAAAAATGGGCCAACTCATAGACATCAACTGCTTCACCAGCGACCCCAGCATCAAATCCAGCCTGAAATTTTTACGCAAAACACCGTGGGCACGGGCGAGGGTGGAGGAGTTGTTTCTTGATATGCCGTGATGGCTGGTATCAGGGCAGTCTGTTTAGCGTCTGTTTACATTGTGCATCAAACAGTTACTCAATTTTATAAGATCTCATACGTATATAAGGCCCACTGCCATTCTCATTGATTGGATAAATGATTTTTTTGGCAATATCCTGTTGCTCAAAACCCGTTAGTTTTGTATTGATGAATATCTGTGACGGTTGTCCACAATTGTCCCTGCTAACCCTATGGTATATTCCTCAATAAAGAGAATGAAAAAAATAATATCCAATGCTTAGGGCGCATATAAATATGAAGGTCGCGCCGACATCCCCGGTAAAACATGATCAGTCAAACACAATCAGCTAGTGTCACCGGAGTCAAAACGAAGGGAATATCACTGACAGGCTCGGTTCTTGGGTTTGTCATTCTCGTTTGTCTGTCCCTGGTATTAATGGATGGCTGGCGTAGTTGGGCTGCCAGAAAAAATCAACTGAGCGAAGCGCAAATTTCCACTGCCAACATGGCCCGTGCCATCACTCAGCATGCTGACGATACGATTAAAGGGGCAGATACGGCGCTGTTAGGTATCGTTGAACGCATTGAGACAGACGGCGTTAGCTCTGCTGCCTTAGCACGACTGCATAAATTGTTGGTGCGCAGGACAACAGAATTATCTCAACTCAAAGGCTTGTTTGTCTACGACGAAACCGGACGATGGTTAGTGAATTCTTTGCCGACTACACCAGAGAAGGTCAATAATTCAGATCGGGATTATTTTATTCATCATCGCTCCCATCAGGAAAGTAAGCCATATATTGGAATACCTGTCCGCAGTCGTTCAAGTGGTGCCTGGATTATGACCGTATCACGCCGCATCAATCATGCAGACGGTAGCTTTGCCGGTGTCGCCCTGGCAACGATAGATATTGATTATTTCAATAAATTCTATAACAGCTTCAATCTTGGTGAAAATGGCGCGATTGTTCTGGTAATGGAGCGAGGTATTATGCTGACTCGCCGACCTTTGTTACCAGACTCCATCGGCAAGAGTATGCTGACGACGACTGTCTACAAGGAAAGCATCGTCAAGAGATCAGGGTCATTCACTGTCAATTCCGCGCAGGACGGTGTAAAACGACTGAACAGCTTTCGGCACTTAGATAAATACCCTTTGTTTGCCTCTGCGGCTTTGTCCGAAAATGAAATTCTTTCGGAATGGCTCGCCGACACCTATTTACATTCTACCGGTGTAGGGATACTCGTCATTGTTCTTGGTTTGGTCGGGTTTTACCTCACAGGTCAAATCAAGTTGCGCCTGAATGCTGAAGCAGAGAGTGCGGCTGCACGAGATGCAATGCTCAGCCTGAATCTGACTCTTGAGCGATTGTCATTACAGGATGCACTCACCGAAATGGCAAACAGACGTAATTTTGACGTCACGCTAGAAGAAGAATTTAATCGGGCAATCCGAAATTCGAGTTTTCTCGCCATGATCATGTTCGATGTGGATCACTTCAAGAGATACAACGATATTTACGGTCATGCGGCAGGAGACGAATGCCTCAGAAAAATAAGCCAGGCAGCCAAAAGCTGTCAAAACCGTGCAGGTGATCTGATCGCCCGTTACGGCGGTGAAGAATTCGCTGTCATCCTTCCAACAACTGACGTGGAAGGGGCAATACTGATCGCCGAGAATATTCGTCTGGCAATTCGCAACCTGGCGATACCACACACTGGCAATGAAGCAGGGGTTGTCACCATCAGTGCAGGGGTAGAAGCAATGATCCCTGTTAGGGAGCTGAACAAGCCCGTGGATTTGATAGAGGCTTCTGACAGGGCGCTTTATGTTGCGAAAAGAAATGGCCGCGACCGTGTTTGTCGTAACGATAACCTCACACAAGCTGCCTAAAGAAAAAATATACCGCCATGATTTGTTTTGAAATTACCATTAATGGCAAGTTCTTATGCCGTGCTGGCGTTGAAAACGCAACGGTAATTTCACCCGGCATCAGCATGTTTGCTGATGCCGGAAAAGCTGCACACCTGCGACTTAGCGCACTGACGGTGCAAGCAGACGGACGCCGCACCCATGTTTCCTGGTTTGATGAGATTGAACTATCTCCGGGAGATGACGTCAGTTTCATCATGCTCGAATCCAATGCGCCTACAGAACCTGTCAAAGTGACGTTGCTGGCGCTTGAAGATTATACGGAAATGCTAGCGTTGCCAGAAGGATTCGAGAACACGCAACCGCCACAGGTTTTGCGGACAGAGGCCGAGTGGTCAGTTGCCGCATTGTTGTGCAGCATCAATGGTGAACAGAAAACCCTCATCAGTGCTATGCCTGGTGACGAGGATATTTCTTGTTCGTTGGTGTGGAGCAATAAAAAGCCAGATTGCTATCGCATTTTTACTGGCTCATTTGGCGACGACAGTGCATCTTCCCATGAACGCAAATGGCTTAGATCTGTGGTTTCTATCCATGATACGCTGACATTGCGCATTATCGCCTAAATCCGGATAACAACTTTATTTTGGTAGATCAGCACGCTTGAACTACTGAACTGACAACGCAGTGTTGATCTACAATTTCGCAACTACTCAACGTTCAAAAGTTCATCTAACTGGTCACGTAAACTACGTGCTGCATCACGGTCTTTTACTTTTAAAACGGCTTCAAGGTATGCCTGTCTTATTGACCTGAAATCATCAATTGTGGATGCACGTTCTACCTTCAGTTGTAGCCAATATCCTCGTATGCCCATTAGACTTTTTATTGTCTCGTTGTAGAACGTATACAACGCTTGGTGCTGCTCAATTTCACTTGTGTTCGGCTTGACAGCCTTTGTGACTGTAATTGGTTCGGTCTTAATTTCTACCTGGATATCAGTCATCAAAGTGGGTTGCAATACTTTTTCTTGCGTCACAATTTCATGAATAAATTCCTGTTCAATCAATTCATGTATATTTTTTTCTGTCAATCCCAAACCGGAGATTTCCTTCTTAATTTCCGCGACTGTTTTCTTGCCATCTATCAGGACAAGCAATGGACGTAATTTCGATATCAAACGGTATTTGCGAGTAACAATTTCTTCTCGACCTTTATCGGATTTGTCGTAAATAACATCATTCATGCTAAACAGGCCCTTTTGCCAATTTATATGATTAAAAGAAAGCTCCTAAGACAGCACTAAGCGAGTGTCAGTTCTGATTTTTTAACACCCGTGCTTCTGCATTTCAAGTAAGTCTTGACGATTTTCAGTTTTGTGATTTCTCGATTGTCGATTCTGCTTCGCAATGGTAAGACTCTGCGTTTGTACATCCATGCTTAGTCGTCGATTTTCATCAGCCATTTCCTTGTGCTTGAATGCTTCTTCGATATGTAACTTTAATTGAAAATTATCCCATGGCTTAGTCAAAAATTGATAAATCGCACCTTTGTTGACGGAGTCGATCACTGCTTGTAGTTCCGTATAACCAGAAAGTATGATGCGAACGGTATCCGGATATTTTTCTTTTGCAATGCAAAAAAAATCGACTCCCGTCATTCCTGGCATGCGCTGATCAGAAACAATAACATCGACCTGGTATTGAGCCAGCAAATCTAGCCCAGCCTGCCCACTGCTTGCGGTTAAAATTATGCAATTCTCTGCTCGCAATGTACGCTTTAAGGTAGAAAGTACATTTAATTCATCGTCTACCAACAGTAGGGTTCGTACGTGTTTGGAGAAATGTAAAAGATGATCTGGAAGCCGTTGTTTTTTCTTTAGCAAGACCTCAATTTCGTCCTTTGGCAATCCTTTAGAAAAGAAAAAACCTTGGATTTCGTCACATAAATGCGTTCGAAGAAAATCACACTGAGTTTCAGCTTCCACTCCCTCTGCAATCACTTGTATTCCCAAGCTGTGCGACAGGGAGATAATCGCTTTGACAATCGCAGCATCATCCTCCTTGTTAATGTCGCGTACAAAGGATTGATCAATTTTAAGTACATCAACCGGAAAACGTTTCAAGTATGATAAGCTTGAATATCCAGTTCCAAAATCATCGATAGACAGTTGCACTCCGAGTGCTTTCAAACCCTGTAAAATTTCAATGGATCGTTCGACGTTTGTCATGACCAAACTTTCAGTCAGTTCAATTTCAAGACGCTCAGGATCAAGACCGGTTTCTTTTAAAACCGTGGCGATGAATTCCAATAAATCTGGTTGGGAAAACTGACGCACTGATAAATTAACTGCAATACGGAAGTTTCCATAACCATTTTCTTGCCATGCCTTACATTGCACGCATGCGGTACGGATAACCCAAGCCCCGATAGGGACGATTAGGCCAGTTTCCTCGGCGGCCCCAATAAAGTGACCGGGTGAAGTAATGCCAATTCCTGGCTGATTCCAGCGAATCAATGCTTCCATTCCAACAATATGTCCGGTCCGTAAATCCACCTGCGGTTGATAGTGTAAAACAAATTCTTCACGCTCCAGGGCAAGCCTGAGCTTACTTTGAATATTTAACCTTTGATGTATTCGCGCACTCAGATCAGAGGTATAAAACTGAAAATTATTATGTCCCAATTGTTTTGCACTACTCATTGCTGCACTGGCATTTTTGAGTAAAATTTCTGCATCGCTGCCGTCATGTGGATAAAGACTCACACCTATGCTGCATGTCATTTGCAGTTCCTGTTCCGCCAACAAAAAGGTTTTTGAAACAGATATGAGAATTCTCTGCAAAATATCTGTTATCTGCGGATAGCTGGAGTCTATCTCATCCAGTTTTGACTGAGCCTGTTTAGTCGGAAGTGATTCCACATTTGGTTCAATGAGAACGAGTGCAAACTCATCGGCCCCCAGACGGGCTACCGTGTCGCTTGCTCGGACAGCGTTAGCGAGTCGTTCGGCGGTGATACGCAGTATTTCATTGCCAATCTCGTAACCCAGGCTGTCGTTTATTGTTTTGAAAAAATCCAAACCAAGTACCAACACCGCGACAACTTGTGTACGCCGATTTGCGCCGGTCAATGCATGCTTCAGCCGGTCGCTGAAAAGGCGACGGCTAACCAGTCCAGTTAATGCGTCATAATTGGTCAAATATTCCAATTGCGATTCAGTCGCTCGCCGGACTTCAAGTTCGGCGGCCAACGCACGATTTTGTTCCAGCATTTCTTGAGAGGTTAAATCAAGTGACCGCTCAGTCATTATCCTATCTGTGTCAGCCTGATGATAGGTGTCATTAATTGCTTGAATGAAACTGTCTAACTCATGGGACGGTACTACCCCATCACCAAAGAATCGCCTGATTTGACGTTGAAGCAAACTATGCATGAGTCAAGTCTCATTAAAGATTATTGTCGCCATCGCCTGAATCGGCGATTCGCAAGTGTTTCCGGTCATGTGCAGAGAAATGTCAACATGGGAATAAAATCCGGCAAACACGGCGCTCCTTCCTAATGCTTCTCGTACGACTTCAATTTTTTCATTGATTCGCTACTTGAGTACTAATTTTTAATCAATACCGTTGACTAATCAACACCTACTGTTCTGAATCGGCTGGTAAATAGAGGCGTAATTTTTCCTGCGCCATTAAATATGGATGACGGACAGTTCGTGTTCTCCTGTTTGCATTTTGATATAAAAAATTCAGGTGAAATTTTTATGCCAAGGCTTATTTACTTTTTATTATAAGCATCAAAACAGAAATTTTCTGTAAGGGAAGTGTTGTAAATGGTTAAATACGTTTACCTTGAGTTAGTGGGTCCTCAACAGCGCTTCTTTGTACTGTCAAATTTGCTGTCATTTCTAGTCGAATGCGTTAAATAGGGTGTGCTGACTTTTCCATAACAGAGTGGGTACCCAAGCGATTTTCAGAATTGCTTGAATGATGTTGGTCACACCCTGATGCCCAGCATCAGGACCCATCAACTCAAACAAAACTCAGCGGCACACATTCCTCCATCAGTGGGGCGTCTATCATGCCGGTGCTGAGCAGGTTGCAGTAGGCGCAGGCGACGGGGATGTCGCTGCCGCCGGGTGGGGTGGTGTCGTTGCTGGGTGGGGCCAGGTTGGCGGCGGTTTGTGCCTGTGCCAGGGTGTAGGGTGTGGCGGGTGTGCATGGCAGGGACAGGGCACTGAGCTGGCTGCCATAGCTCATCAGGTAGCCGACGGCGGCGGCACCGGTGCGGTTGACGCCAGAATCGCAGTGGATGTAGATGATGGCATTGCTGATGCTGCGCAGTGTTGCTGGTGGATGGGGCAGGTTTGCCACATTGCCGTTCAGTGCATGGTAGATGGCGCTGATCAGGCCGGTATAGTTGAAGTCGGTCTGGTCGGCCCCGATGGAACTGCCGGGTGATACCGGCCAGGCACCGCCTTCTGTGGTGGGCGGTGTGCCGCCTATGGCTTGTATGGGCCAGTACACCATCATCCCCGGGTTGTTGGAAATGGCAGAGGGGATGTAGACGGGGTAGGGGCCGGATTCGCCATTCAGTGCGGGCGGCTTGCTGGTGAACCAGCTCAGTTCGGTATCGACGATGCCCTGGTCTTTACTCTCTGGCGCAAAGCCGATGAGGCAGAAATCAATGACGGATGGATTGCTGGCCAGGCGGATGCCGGCTGTTTTTGCCGCTGCAAAATGGGGGTCTTGTGTGATGGCCTGTGTTAAATCTGCGATGGTAAAGCCTGGTGTACCGAAACAGGCGCTGCCACGGATCAGCACATTGTTGTTGCCGATGTCATAGTCAAGCAGGCGCACTGAACCTGTTATGAAGCTGCCATTGCCATTGCCATTGCCATGCGTGCTTTCTAATTCCCGTTCCATTACGCTTTCCATTCTTATCCTCGCTATTTGATGGTTGATGAAATCTATGCGCCTGGCCGTCCTGTGCATGGGCACGGGCAAAATACGGCTGTTGTCAGCTTCACCTATCAAATTGCGTGCCAGATATTTTTACGGGAAACAGACTGGTTTTTACCGTTGTTGGCGTGAAATAAACTGTTTTTTTACATGCGGGGGCATGCGTTGACATGTCAAGCGCGGGCTTTTACATGAGGGAAAGGGGAAGGGGGCTGGCGCTAATCCTGGTATTTCTCGAACAGCTTCACCAGCACGCCCAGGCTGTCGAGCTGGGCGATGGCGGCGCGCAGTTTTCTGGCATCGTCGGCAGCGACGGTCTTTGACACCAGCATGTAGAACTGTTCTTTCAGCATGACCTTGGGTAGCAGCTTGACCTTGCCTTCCAGGCCCGCTTTGCGGATTTCGGTGACGATGCCGGGGGAGCGATGGCAATAAAAGCGACCACGGTTGGCCAGCAGTTTGTTGAGATTCGATTTGGATGAGACAGCGCTTGAATCCACCAGCAGGCCACCCATGCCGCGAAGGATATCGCTGATGGCAAAATTGTGCATGGACAGGATGAGGCCTTCATTGCCCAGCTTGCGGATGTCATCCCAGTCATTGACCTTGACGTCGTCATCGGCGCGCACCACCAGCAGGTAATTGACGGAAAACAAAGGCGTACTTATATAGTCGTATTTGAGCGCGCGTTCTTTGGTGTACAGCAAACCGCAGATGACATCGTCCGGCCCACCATAGATGCGTGCCAGCGGCAGCGGGGTTTGGTCGCCAACGAATTTAAGACCGGGTTCTATGGCTTCGATGGCACGTAGGACATCCACGCAAAAACCACCTATGACCGTTTTTCCGCCTTCTTGTCTGACGACGAATTTGGGCTCGGATGATTCTTGCGCGGCAGTCCGTAATATGCTTTGCGCGCTGGCCGGGGGGAAGGTAAACAGGATGAGGGCTGCGAGCAGCAGAAGTAGTCGTTCCCCGGCAAAATCGGCTAGGCGATGCACGTGGTCTCCCCAGTTTGGCCTGATCTGGATGACGCAGTGCAAAAACACTCGCCTGCGGCAGTTTTTTTGCATTGTACTACCGCAACAGCGATACGTCGCGGATCAAGTGTTTATCTTGCAATGTGTTGCAAACGCGTGCAGCAGGGCCAGGATCAAGGACCAAGATCGGGAACAAGGCCAAAGAGGGGGCTGGTCCTGGCACTGCTTAAGCCATCGTCAGACCGTCCAGCCCAGGTATTCAATGCCGTTTTGTATCGCCGCGATGACCAGTGCCTGGTTTTCGGTACTTTCACAAAAGCTGGCCAGGGCACCGGCGGCGCTGATCTTGCCGGTGTCGATAGAATTAAGCCAATAATCAAAACCGGCTTTGTCCGGTGTGCGGTGCAGCACGTTCTGGTAAAAATTGGTGATCAGCGTTGTGCTGCTGGGGATTTTTCCATACAGCTTTTGAAACTCTGGCGATGAAAAAAAGCTAGCCGCCACCGTGGTCAGGCTGGAACCGTTTTCCATGTCGTTGATCCAGTAACCCAGACCGGCGAGGTCGGGTTTGCGATCAAAGGCTGCCTGGTATAACCGGTAAGCCTGGCCAGCAATGCCTGCTGTTTCAAATGACAAATAATGGTCGTCAAACTTGACCAGTTCAACATTCATGAGAAGATCCGTGCCTTCGGTACCCGTCTTGTCCTTGACGATGTAGCTATTGCCGGATTTGGTGACGGTATAGTTGCTGATATTGCCGGCGCACATCACCAGGTCATTGCCGTCGGCACCATCTATGGTGTCATTGCCGTTGCTGCCGGACATCAGGTTACTGTAGGAGTTACCGGTGATGGTGGTGCCGGTATTGCCATAGATGCGAATGTTTTCCACAAAGGCAAAGGCGGCCAGCGAGGTATTGAAATCTACCCAGACGGTATCTACGCCTTCGCCACTATTTTCATAGACCTTGTCTGCATTGGTATCAAGGACGTAGATGTCATCGCCAGTGCCGCCGACGAAGGCATCGTTGCCACCACGTAAGCTGACTTCCCAGTCGAAGGTATCATTCCCCGCGCCGCCAAACAGGGTGTCGTTGCCAGCGCCACCTTCAATGCTGTCGTTGCCGTCGCCGCCATTGATGTTGTCATTGCCACCGCCGCCGTCAATCACATCATTGCCACCACCGGCAGAAATGATATTGGCAAGATCATTGCCAAGGATGACGTCGGCGCTGGCCGACCCAATGGCGTTTTCATATTCGCCATAGAGCCAGCGCAGGCTGACCGGTTCACCACCATTGAGTATGGTGTTGACGCCGTCATACAAACTCATCGCCACACCTACCAGATGGTCAGCACCGGTGATGGTGGTCCCCATGTGGAAGTAGGCACCATTGCTGTACAGCGACAGGTCTATCGTATCAATGCCACCTTTATCGAAATAAGTGCGATAACCATCTGTGCCCACCAACAGCGTGTCGTTCGTGACTCCACTGGTGCCACGGCCTTCACCATAAGCCTGTTGCAGCGCAATCACGTCCAGTATCATCGGGGTGTAGGCATGCAAGGTGGAAGAATAGTTCTGGTCATCATAGGACATGATGGTGAAATACTCTTTGTACATGTCCATCGCACTATTGGTCCTGAACCCCAGTTTGTTAAAGCCCAGGTACTGGGTCGCTGCATAATCTGCCCCGATAATGGGTACGCCATTAACGATGTCGGTATGCGGATGGGACAGGCCCAGGGTGTGGCCCAGTTCATGCATCAGTGTCTGGGTACCATGGCTGTTGGGGGCAAACGAATAATCCCCCTGGAATTTCGAGGCGGCTGCGTTCAGGTAGATGTCACCGGCGGCACCGGTATACCCCAGGCCTTTATCCGTACTGCCGCCCGACAGGCCGCTAAAGCTGACATCGGTACGATAAATCCAGTTGATATTGATGTCGGATAGATTGGCCCGGCCTACATCTTCCGGGTTGGCGATGGTACTTGTATTGGTGGTGTCATAATTAACTACTTTGGCAAACGACAGATTGGCAAACTGTGCGTAGACATCTACCGCAAGGTCGATATTATCCAGTTGTGTCGCCGACCAGGCATATTCATTGGGGCCATTGGTATAGATACTTTTGGTGAATAGCGAATAGTCTTTATCCGAATAATAATTGGCATAGCTAAAGTCGTCAGACACGGTCATGCGTATCGTGCCCACCAGGATGTAATTGGGGGCACCAACAGCATCAAAATTGAACATCGCCCTGGTGAAGGGTGTGCTGGGATTGTATGGTAGGTATGTGGCCATGACGGGTGTTTGCTTGTTGTTGTTTGTAATGGCGATGTTTCCGCCTGTCTGTCTGAAAACGGCAGTGGCGGCGTTTTGGTTGACAAGGAAATATCCTTGCGGCTTTTTATCCTCGTCGCATATCCATCATGAAAGGCAATAAACACCAATCGCACTTATGATTTTTATGGATGCCCTGTGTTTATCCCCTCAGCCATGCTTAAATCGCGGCAAAGACAAATTCGTCGCTTTTTACGTTTCTTTTTTACGTTTCTTTACGGTCAGGACCGGTATGCATAAATTGATGGGGCGCGCTGTATGGGGCTTGAGCCTGGCGGGCATGGCGTTTTTTACACCCACTGCAGTGTTTGCTGCGGAGCAGGGCAGTGATGTGCCGGATGGCGTGGTGAATGCGCAGTCTGCCGTGGTATTGAAAAGCCTGGCGGCTTTTCCTGTTGGGGTGGCAGTCAGTGCTGGCGATGAAAGGCGTAGCCTGTTCAAGAAGACGGATCAACAGGCCTTGATCAACCGCCAGTTCAATAGCCTGGTGGCGGCCAACATCATGAAGATGCGTTACCTGCATCCGGCTGAAAACCGGTTTACTTTTGATGATGCCGATGCCCTCGCCAATTATGCCAAAGAACACGGCATGATCTTGCATGGCCATGCGCTGGTATGGCACCCCGACTATCAGGTGCCGGCATGGATGAAAAACTATAGCGGTGATTGGGATGCCATGCTCAACAACCATGTCGAGCAGATAGTCAGGCATTTTGCCGGGCGGGTTGCCAGTTGGGATGTGGCGAATGAAGTCATTGATGAAAAAGTGCCGGCAAGTTACCGGCCATCGCTGTTTTATCAAAAAATGGGCAAATCGTATATAGAAAAAGCCTTCATCGCGGCGCATGCAGCCGACCCGGCTGCCGATCTGTATTACAACGACTTTAATACCGAATCGGTGCAATCCAAGCTCGATTTCATGCTGGGCATGATCGATGATTTCAAGGCGCGGCAGATTCCTATCCACGGCATCGGTTTTCAGATGCATGTGGATGTGGACTACCCCAGCATTGCGCAAATCCGCAAATCCTTCAAGGCAGTGGCCGACCGTGGCCTGAAGGTGAGGATTTCTGAACTGGATGTGGCGGTGAACAAGCACAAAAATCTTACATCCCTGACGCCTGCCGTGGCCATGGCGCAAAAAGCCCGCTACAAGGAAATCGTCACGGCGTATCTGGAAGAAGTACCTGCCGCACAGCGCGGCGGCATTACCTTCTGGGGTGTGATCGATGGTGAGACCTGGCTCAGCAGTTTTCACAAACGGGCAGAATGGCCTTTGTTGTTCAAGGATGATTACACCACCAAGCCAGCCTTTGATGGTGTAGTTGAAGCCCTGACAGGCAAATAGAAACGATCGACGTGTTCAGTCTCCTTTGCGAAACCGTAAGCTGAGCACAAGCGGTACGGCGATCGCATAGACTACCACCACAGATAGCCAGATCGCCCCTGGCCATTGCTCGCGGACGACGAAGTAAAAGGTTGAGAATGCCAGCGGGGCGATGATTGATGCCAGGCTGACGACCGATGCCAGCACGCCCTGAAACTGGCCCTGCTGGTTTTCGTCGACAAGGCGGGTAGCAAGGGACTGCAATGCCGGGACGCCGATACCGCCAAGTACAAACACCGGCATGACCGCAAACACCACCCAGCCTTGCCTGGCAAACGCCATCACCACCAGGGCGATGCATGTGCCTGCGATACCGGTCAGGATGGTGCCGCGTTCACCCAGCAGTTTGACGGCAGGGCCAGGCAGGAAAGCCTGCGCCAGTGACTGGCATACACCATAGGTGCCCAGCGACAGGCCGATCCACAGACCGTTCCAGCGAAACACATCATTACCCCAGAGTGCCCAGCAGGTGCCATACACTTCACCCGTGGCACTCAAGAGAAAAAAGATGATGATGACGGGTGCCAGGTTTTTCATGGCAAATACCGAGCGTAATGGCCGCAGCGGATTCAGTGCTGTCAGGTTCAGCTTCTCATGATTTTCACGACTTGGGGTGCGTGACTCCGGCAAGACAAACAATGCCAGCAACAGATTGCCCGCATTCAGCAGCGCCGCAGCGATGAAGGGCAGCCGCAGCCAGTAATCACCCAGCACACCACCCAGTACCGGGCCGATGATGAAGCCGGCACCAAACACGGCATTGAACAGGCCAAAGCGCCGCGCCCGCTGGTCTTCAGGCGAAATGTCGGTGATATAAGCCATGGCGACTGACATGTTGGCACTGGTCAGGCCGGCAATGGCGCGGCCAAGCAGCAGCATCCAGAGTTGTGGCGCGAAGGCCATCACCACATAGTTGATGGCCGCTCCGGCGAGCGAGATCAGCAGCACAGGCCGACGGCCAAGACGATCACTTAATGCGCCAAGGACGGGTGCGAAGATGAACTGCATCACCGCATACAGCGCAGTCATGATGCCGATATAAGACGCGACGTTGTCGCCATGCGTGACGTCTGCCAGCAGTCGCGGCAGGATAGGAAAGATCAGGCCTATCCCGACGGCATCAAGACCAATGGCAGCGAAGATGACGGTCAGTGCCTTGTTCATAGTTGTTCTCCCGCGTGGCGTGATGTGGCAGGTGCCCACAGGTGATCCGGTAGGGGGATGCGGCCGCCTCCACACATCAGATAAGTGGTGAACGGCAGTCCAGATGGTCTGGTTATTTCAATAACGATATCAATGTTCTTGGTCATATTTCTTAATCATATGGTTAATAATGTACTTAATCTATAAATGTACTTAGTATATGTAAGATATGCTATCATGCGCTGCATGTCAATCCCATCTGATCTTCGATCCCGCAAGCGCCTGGCCATGCGTCAGGGCATTTCCAATGCTGCCACCCTGCTCTTTCAGGAGCGGGGCTTTGATCATGTGACGGTGGATGACATAGCGGCAGCTGCCGATGTGGGGCGGATGACGGTGTTCAATCACTTTCCGCGTAAAGAAGATATGTTCTTTGATCGTGACGAGGAAGGGCGCGAGATGCTGCGCGAAGCCTTGCGCCAGCGTGATCCCCACATCTCGCCGCTGGAGACCTTGCGCCTGCTGGCGCACAGGCTGGTTGCAGAAGAGCGGCCTTATGTCCGGTTTGCTGCCGGAGCGCGCGGCTTTATCTCTGCCGCTAGCCAGGGCTTCATAGAGACGATAGAAGGCAGCGAAACCCTCAAGGCACGTGCCAGGGCGATACGGGACGAGATTGCGCAAGTGATTGCGGTGGCCCTGGCCGAATCCGTCAAGCGAGAACCAGGCGACCCGGATGCTGAGCTGGCCGCCGGTCTGCTGCTGGCAACCTGGACAGTGGCCCTGATCCAGGCGCACCTGTGCTTTCGTCAAAAGCAGGATGCAGACGAAGCGAAAACCATCTTTCTGGCGCTGGTAGACAAGGGCAGCACAGGTATACAGGCTGCCATGGCAGGTACAGCTTACGCCTGAGCGATCAACTTCATCCTGAAGATTAAAGCCGCGTTTTACACCAAGCGGTGAAAAAGCCAATGAAAAAGCCAATGAAAAAGCCAGGAGGTGCCCGTGCTTTTCCCCCTTCATTTTCAGCCCGGCCCAGGTGGTCTCTCAGGGTTTGTCCCCGGGCTTGCTTGCACGTAATCATGATTCACATTGGTGAGTTTCATAATTGTGAATGATCCCGATACCAGCGAGTATACATACCAGCGTATCAATAATGATCAAGGACACCGGCTGCTTGCTTCATGCAGATAGAAGCAAACAGCATTCCGGCCAGGGGCAGACCCGGCCGGAAACTCTAAAGCGAAGAGTACGGTGATCCAAAAAAATCGCTATACGGAGACTATGATGAAAAACACGTCCGGCATATCCTATTTGCCGCATGAATATAAACAAGCTGTGCTGCTGGGCCGCGTATGGCGTGGCGGCAAGATCAACGGGCCTTGCGTGGTCGTCGTGCGCCAGGGCGAAGTGTTCGATATCACAGCCCAGGTACAGACCGTCGCCGATCTGCTGGAAAAAGATCATTTGCTGGAATTTGTCCTGGCCGTCAAAGGTGAATCGCTGGGTGATGTGCAGACCCTGATTGATCAAACCCTGCAGCGCCAGCCAGATTCCACATCCCCCTATTTGCTCGCCCCCTGTGATCTGCAAGCCATCAAGGCCTGCGGCGTGACGTTTGCCGTCAGCCTGCTGGAAAGGGTGATTGAAGAACAGGCCGCAGGTGATGCTTCGGCAGCAGACCGCTTGCGTGCCGCCATGCAAGCCAGCATAGGCACGGATTTGTCACGCATACGCCCCGGTTCTGAAGTGGCCGAAAAGCTGAAGCAGGATTTGATCAGCCGTGGTGCCTGGTCGCAATACATGGAAGTCGGTATTGGTCCTGATGCAGAAGTATTTTCCAAATCCCAGCCCATGTCAGCCGTCGGCTTTGGTGCCGATGTTGGCATACATCCCGATTCCAAATGGAATAACCCGGAGCCTGAAATCGTCCTGGCCGTCAACAGCCGTGCGCAAGTGGTTGGAGCCACCCTGGGTAATGATGTCAATTTACGTGATATAGAAGGGCGCAGCGCCTTATTGCTGGGCAAGGCCAAGGACAATAATGGTTCTTGCGCGATAGGGCCGTTTATCCGCCTGTTTGACAGTCAATTCACGATCGATACCATACGCCAGGCCGAAGTCAGGTTGCTGATTGAAGGGCAGGACGATGATTTCAGGCTGGATGGCGTCAGCATGATGCGCGAAATCAGCCGTGATCCGCTAGATCTGGTCAGCCAGGTCTGTAGCAACACCCACCAGTACCCGGATGGTTTCATGCTGTTCCTGGGCACCATGTTCTCGCCCATCAAGGACAGGGACGCCGCTGGCGGCGGATTTACCCACCATACCGGCGACAGGGTCAGTATTGCCTGTCCGGCTTTAGGTGCTTTGGTGAACCATGTACAGTATAGTGACGCGATTGCCCCCTGGAGCTTTGGGGTACGCGCCCTGTATCGCAACCTGGCCTTGCGTGGAATTGCCCATGGCCTGACCCATGGGCCGGTTGGAGCGGTTGGGGCTGTCGGTGCGGGTGGTTCTGGTGTGCAGCCTGTTTCAGGTGCGCTATGAGCGAAAGTGTGGATAACAGTTTGAGCAAACAGATTCCGGTGGATAGCCATCATTCCAAATCGCACCATGAAAGAAAAGCGATGATTTATGCAAGTTACCCGAATTTAGCCGGGAAAAGAGTAGTCGTGACAGGTGGCGGCACTGGCATCGGTGCAGCCGTTGTGGATGCCTTTTGCAAGCAGGGCGCTCAAGTGTTTTTTCTGGATATAGCCGACGAAGCGTCGCAAGCACTGGAAAAAAGCCTGCAGCAGTCGGCCAAGCCGCCTAAATTCATGCATTGCGACCTGACTGACCTGGATGCAGTGGCCAAGGTATTCGCCAGCATCGAACGCGAATACGGTGCCGTCGAGATTTTGATCAACAATGCCGCCAATGATGACCGGCATCAGGTGCAGAATGTGACGCCCACTTATTGGGATGACAGTTTTGCCGTCAATTTGCGCCACCAGTTTTTTTGTGCCCAGGCCGTGGCCCCTGGTATGAAAGCCATGGGTGGAGGTGTTATCCTTAACTTTGGTTCCATATCCTGGCATCTTGCCCTGGGCAACCTTAGCCTGTATATGACAGCCAAAGCAGCGATAGAGGGCCTGACCCGTGGCCTGGCCCGTGATTTGGGGCCAGACGGCATCCGTGTCAACTGCATCATCCCCGGTTCAGTACGTACTCCACGCCAGATGGCGCTGTGGCACACACCGGAAGAAGAAGCGCAGATTCTGGCAGCCCAATGCCTGCACGAAAGGGTGGAAACCGAAGACGTCGCTGCCCTGACTTTGTTTTTGGCCTCTGACAACGCCGCGCGTTGTTCAGGACGTGATTATTTTGTGGACGCAGGATGGTACGGCGCATGATATTGGATCAGTCTCACTGCATTTGGGAAGTGGCTACGCACCTGGGCGAAGGCCCGGTATGGCACGCGGGCGAAAAAGCGCTGTATTTTGTGGACATCAAAAGCCGTAAAATCCATCGCTGTGCAGAAGACGGTTCAGCCCGCCAGAGCTGGGATGCACCGGATCAGATTGGTTTTATCCTGCCCATCATGTCGAATAAGGGTGAGAACGGTGATTTCATCTGCGGCTTGCCCGGCAAACTGGTGCGCTTTTCCAGCAGCACCGGCAGTTTCAGCACCATGCTGGAAGTGGAAACCGATCAACCCGGCAACCGCCTTAATGATGGCTATATCGATAGCCAGGGCAGCCTGTGGTTTGGTTCCATGGATGATGGTGAAAAAGCACCCAGCGGTTCGCTGTATCGCCTGCAGTATAGTTCAAACGCGCTGGTAAATTTGCAAGCCATGGATCATGATTACGTCATCACCAACGGCCCCTGCATGAGCCCGGACGGCAAGCTGTTTTACCACACCGACACCTTGGGTAAAAAGATATATGCCTTTGATGTGACACCCGATGGCAAGCTGTCTGGTAAGCGTGTGTTTGCCGATATCACCAACGGTGGCCACCCGGATGGCACCGTGGTCGATGCAGAAGGTTTTCTGTGGGTGGCCATTTTTGCTGGCAACCGGGTGGAACGTTATTCCCCTGCCGGTGAGATCGTCCAGGTCATCAGCTTCCCGTGTTCGAATATCACCAAAGTCTGTTTTGGTGGCGCCGATTTGCGTACAGTCTTTGTGACCACCGCCTGGAAAGGTATGTCGGCAGAAAAACGTGCGCAGCAACCCCTGGCGGGCGGCCTGTTTTCTTTCCGTGTGGACGTGCCCGGTCTGCCGCAATATCAGTTGAGTGAGTATGCATCATGATGTTTGACGACAGCAAGGTACGCCGTTTCCGCTCGCAAGACTGGTTTGACAATCCCGATCACATCGACATGACAGCGCTGTACCTGGAGCGCTTCATGAACTATGGCATTACCCCGGAAGAACTGCGTTCTGGCCGCCCCATCATCGGCATCGCCCAGAGCGGCAGCGACATCAGCCCCTGCAACCGCATCCATCTGGAACTGGCGAAGCGGGTGCGGGATGGCATCCGGGACGCAGGTGGCATTGCGATGGAATTTCCGCTGCACCCGATTTTTGAAAACTGCCGCCGGCCAACGGCGGCAATAGACCGTAACCTGGCTTATATGGGTCTGGTTGAAATCCTGCATGCCTATCCTATCGATGCCGTGGTGTTGACCACTGGCTGCGACAAGACCACGCCGGCCCAGATCATGGCCGCATCAACGGTGGATATCCCGGCGATTGTCCTGTCTGGTGGCCCCATGCTGGACGGCTGGATGGATGGTGAACTGGTAGGTTCCGGTGCCGCCATCTGGAAAGGCCGCAGGCAACTGGCGGCAGGTGATATCGATGAAGAAAAATTCTTGCAGATAGCGGCTGCATCAGCACCATCGGCAGGCCATTGTAATACCATGGGCACCGCATCCACCATGAACGCCCTGGCGGAAGCACTGGGCATGTCGCTGACCGGCTGTTCGGCCATCCCCGCGCCTTATCGTGAGCGTGGTCAGATCGCCTATGAAACAGGCCGTCGCATTGTTGAAATGGCGTATCAGGATATTCGTCCATCCAGTATTTTGACGCGCGATGCCTTCCTCGATGCCATCGTGGTCAATGCTGCAATAGGCGGTTCTACCAACGCCCAGCCGCATATCATGGCCATGGCCAGGCATGCGCATGTAGAACTGCATTCGGATGACTGGATGGCGCATGGCCATGACATCCCGCTGATATTGAACATGCAGCCAGCAGGCAAGTTCCTGGGTGAACGTTTCCACCGCGCTGGTGGTGTACCCGCCATCATGTGGGAACTGCTGCAAGCAGGAAAACTGCGCGCCGACCGTCCTACCGTAACCGGCAAGAGCATGGAACGCAACCTGGATGGCAGGCAAACCAACGACCGCGAAGTCATCTACCCGTATGCTGCACCACTGAAGCAGCAGGCCGGTTTCATGGTCCTGAAGGGCAATCTGTTTGATTTCGCCATCATGAAGACCAGCGTGATTTCGCCAGCATTCCGCGCCCGTTACCTGAGCAAGGCCGGGGCAGAAAACATCTTTGAATGCAAGGCCGTGGTATTTGATGGTTCTGGTGATTATCACGCCCGCATCAATGACCCGTCGCTGAATATCGATGAAGACAGTATCCTGGTGATACGCGGTGCCGGCCCGGTCGGCTGGCCCGGTTCGGCGGAAGTGGTCAACATGCAGCCGCCCGATGCCCTGTTAAAGCGGGGCATATTGAATCTGCCTACGCTGGGTGATGGCCGGCAATCCGGCACTTCGGACAGCCCATCCATCCTGAATGCCTCGCCTGAAAGCGCGGTCGGTGGTGGCCTGGCCTATATCCGTACCGGCGACACCATACGCATCAACCTGAACACCGGTCGCTGCGACATGCTGATCACGCCAGAAGAACTGGAAAGCCGCAAGGCACAGGGCATACCGGCCTATCCGGCCAGCCAGACGCCGTGGCAAGAGATTTATCGCTCGACTGTCGGGCAACTGGAAACAGGTGCTTGCATGGAGCTGGCTGTACCCTATATAGGCATAGGCAACACGCTGCCACGCCATAATCATTAAGTGAGGACTTATGCAAAACCACCCCAGCTCCATTGCGTGCCTTGCTGGGACAATTTTGCAAAAGTCCCGTCAGTTTTACAAGTAAGTTTATAAGTAAAAAGCAGTCAACAACCGGAAGCAACACTACTCAAGATACAAAAATTTAAAGCAATAATAAGTGGGAGGGCAATGCCGATACCCATGCTTTAATCCAACAGGAGACAAGACAATGAATACAAAAGTAAAAGCGGCTATCCTCAGTGTGATGCTGGCCATGGGTAGCAGTATGGCTGGCAGCGCGTATGCCGATGCGAAGAACCCGAAAATCGGTTTTTCCATCGACGATCTGCGGGTAGAGCGCTGGGGCAGGGACCGGGATTTCTTTAACGCAGAAGCAGAAAAACTCGGTGCCAAGGTGTTTGTGCAATCCGCCGACGCCAGCGAACAGCGCCAGATTTCCCAGATAGAAAACCTGATCTCGCGTGGTGTCGATGTGCTGGTGATTGTGCCCTACAACGCTACGGTATTGAATAACGCCATCCGCGAAGCCAAGAAAGCCAATATCAAGGTGGTGTCGTATGACCGCCTGATCCTGAATGCGGATATCGACGCCTATATCTCTTTCGATAATGCCAAAGTTGGTGAAATGCAGGCCGAAGGCCTGGTGCACCTGAAACCGAAAGGCAATTACTATTTGCTGGGTGGCGCACCGACCGATAATAACGCCAAGATGTTGCGCGAAGGGCAGATGAAAGTCTTGCAGCCGCTGATCGATAAAGGCGATATCAAAGTCGTCGGCAAACAATGGGTGAAAGACTGGAGCGCTTCTGAAGCCATGTCCATCGTCGAAAACGCGCTGACAGCAAACAACAACAAGATTGATGCCATCGTTGCTTCCAATGATGGTACTGCCGGCGGTGCCATACAGGCGCTGGCTTCACAAAAACTCAGTGGCAAGGTGCCAGTGTCCGGGCAAGATGCCGACCTGGCAGCGGTTAAACGCGTAATGGCTGGTACCCAGGCCATGACCGTCTACAAACCCCTGAAACTGATCGCTTCTGAAGCTGCCAAGCTGGCTGTGCAACTGGTACGTAATGAAAAGCCTGCCTACAATTCCCAGTACGATAATGGCCTCAAAAAAGTCAATACCCTGCTGTTGAAACCTATCCCGCTGACCAAGGCAAATGTGAACTTGCTGGTGGAAGAAGGTTTCTATACCAAGGCACAGTTATCCGCTAACTGATAGTGATCGCAGTCGTCACGGTCATGGCCACCAGCCTGCGCTGAAGGTCATCACCGGCTTCGCCTGCCTGGTTTGCCTATATAAGTGGGCCGCTGTGGCTTATGTAGTTGGTGGTTTGTTCCAGGATTTGCCGGGAAAAATAGCATGTCTGAATATTTGCTCGAAATGAAAGACATCGTCAAAGAGTTTGGCGGTGTCCGTGCCTTAAACGGTATCGATATCAAGGTCAAGGCTGGTGAATGCATAGGCCTGTGTGGTGAAAACGGGGCTGGCAAATCCACCCTGATGAAAGTCTTGTCCGGTGTCTATCCGCATGGCACATGGGATGGTGAAATCCTGTGGGAAGGCAAGCCCCTGAAGGCACAGTCCATCCGCGATACCGAATCAGCCGGCATCATCATCATCCACCAGGAACTGATGCTGGTACCCGAATTGTCTGTTGCTGAAAACATGTTTTTGGGGAATGAAATCACCTTGCCCGGTGGCCGCATGGATTATGCCGCCATGAACAAGCGTGCTGAAGAATTGCTGCGTGAACTGAATATACCTGAAGTCAATGTGGTCCTGCCAGTCAAGAATTATGGTGGTGGCCACCAGCAATTGATAGAAATTGCCAAGGCACTCAACAAGCAGGCCAAGCTGCTGATACTGGATGAACCTTCCTCTTCTTTGACCGCATCAGAAATCACGGTCTTGCTGGATATTATCCGGGCCCTGAAGGCCAAGGGCGTGACCTGTATTTATATCTCGCACAAGCTGGATGAAGTCGAAGCCATCTGCGACACCATCGTGGTGATACGCGATGGCCAGCATATTGCCACGACACCGATGGCCGACATGAGCGCAGAACGCATCATCGCCCAGATGGTGGGGCGTGAAATGAACCAGCTGTATCCAAGGCAGGACCATACCATCGGTGAAGTGGTGTTTGAAGCACGTAATGTGACCTGCTATGACACAGAAAACCCGCAGCGCAAGCGTGTCGATAACATCTCATTTACGCTACGCCAGGGTGAAATTCTGGGTATCGCCGGCCTGGTCGGCGCTGGCCGTACCGAACTGGTGTCAGCCCTGTTTGGTGCTTATCCCGGTGAATACCAAGCCGAAGTCTGGCTGAATGGCAGCAAGCTTGATAGCAGCAGCCCGCTGAAGTCCATCCGCGCTGGTCTGGCCATGGTGCCGGAAGACCGCAAGCAGCACGGCATCGTGCCAGATCTGGATGTGGGCCAGAACATGAGCCTGAGCGTCTTGCATGAATTTGCCCGTATGAGCCGCATCGACAAGGAAGCGGAACTGAAGACCATACGTACAGAAATCGCCAGCATGACTCTGAAGACTGCCAGCCCGTTTTTGCCCATCACCAGCCTGTCTGGCGGTAACCAGCAAAAAGCAGTGTTGTCGAAGATGTTGCTGACCAAGCCGAAGATTTTGATACTCGATGAACCGACACGCGGTGTGGATGTCGGTGCCAAGTATGAAATTTATAAACTGATGTTTGAACTGGTGAAGCAGGGCATGTCCATCATCATGGTGTCATCTGAACTGGCTGAAGTGCTGGGCATTTCTGACCGCGTGCTGGTGATAGGCGAAGGCAAGCTGCGCGGCAACTTCATCAATAAGGATTTGACACAAGAAACCCTGTTGGCGGCAGCGCTGGATCAAAGCCATGCCCTGGATGAAACACAGACGCAAGCACCGACACCAGCACAAATGCAAGCACAGGCACAAACACAAACACAATTCAGTACTGCGCCATGACCACCCATCTGATGCCATTCATCGCTATCGGTAAAAATTAATATGAAAAACCTGAATATCAAACAGCTGTTCACACAATACAAAATGCTGGCCCTGCTGATTGCCATTGCCTTGATCTGGGCTTTTTTCAGTTGGAAAACCGAAGGGGGTTTCATCACCCCACGCAATCTGTCCAACCTGATGCGGCAAATGTCGATTACCGGCATCGTTGCCTGTGGCATGGCGCTGGTGATTATCGCTGGCGAAATTGATTTGTCCGTTGGTTCCCTGCTGGGTTTGCTGGGCGGCGTGGCTGCGGTGCTGGATGTGACCCATCACTTGCCGCTGCCTGTCAACCTCATGCTGGTGCTGGCCATGGGTTTGCTGATAGGGCTGTTCAATGGCTATCTGACTGCCTACATGAAGATACCGTCCTTCATTGTTGGTCTGGGCGGCATGCTGGCTTATCGCGGCATCGTGCTGGGCGTGACGGGTGGCACGACGGTAGCACCAGTGTCTGCTGACATGGTGTATCTGGGCCAGGGTTATCTGTCGGTGACGACCGGTGTCTTGCTGGGCATAGCCCTGTTCGCGCTGGCTGTATTTTTGACGTGGCAACAGCGCAGCAAACGTGCGCAGCACGGCCTGGAGGTCGCGCCGCTGTGGCGTGACGGCATCAAAATCGCTGCCATCGCAGCGGTGCTGCTGGCCTTTGTGCTGACCTTCAACAGCTATGAAGGCATCCCTTTGCCGGTGCTGTTGCTGCTGGTGTTGCTGGGCATCTTCAGCTACATGACGACGCAAACCGTGTTTGGCCGCAGGATTTATGCAGTGGGCAGCAATATGGAAGCCACCCGCCTGTCGGGCATTAATGTGAATGCCATCAAGCTGTGGATATTCGGCATCATGGGGTTGATGTGCGCGCTGGCTGGCCTGATCAATACAGCCCGTCTGGCAGCAGGTTCACCCTCTGCCGGTAACTCGGGCGAGCTGGATGCGATTGCTGCCTGCTTTATCGGCGGCACCTCCATGCGTGGTGGTTCTGGCACGGTGTATGGCGCCCTGATCGGTGCGCTGGTCATGGCGAGCCTGGATAACGGTATGTCCATGCTGGACGTGGATACCTACTGGCAAATGATCGTCAAAGGCTGCATTTTGACGCTGGCAGTGTGGGTGGATGTGAGCACCCGTTCGGCCAAGCGATAGTTTTTAAAGTTCCCTTCCGGGTCCGGCAAGGTTCGCCTTGCCTTGAAGGCGGTTTCTCTGAAACCGCCTTTTTTTACGACTGGAGCAGAATCTCCCATTGGTAATCATGATGATGCTTGGTGAGTTTCATAATTGTGTCTGTATTCTTTTACATGCAAGATAGTATGGTAGGCATGACATGTTAGTCACTCAGATCGTAAACACGTTCTCAGAGCATCAGAACGCATACGTCATGACCCAATATTTCAAAAAATAAATGCTAAAAATAGCATATGGAGACCACCACAATGAGTAATCAACGCAGGCAATTCCTGTCGTCCGCATCTGGCCTGGCTGGCTGGGCAGTACTTTCACCTTCCTTGCTTTCACCTTCCCTCGCCTGGGCCGCTGCCGCAAAAGCCGGTGGCAAAGCTGTTTATAAAGACGCTGCAGCACCGCTGGCAGCGCGGGTAGACGATCTGCTGAGCCGAATGACCCTGGATGAAAAAATCATGCAGATGCAATGCGTGTGGCAAGATAAAAAACTGATACAGGAAACCAATGGTGATTTTTCAGTAGACAAGGCAGCCAAAGTCTACCCCCATGGTTTGGGTATGATGGCACGCCCGTCTGACTATCAGGGCATCGCCAAGGCTACCGGCGCAGGCGATGATGGTTCAGTGCCAAACCGCAATGCTTTTCAAACGGCTACCTATGTCAATGCCGTGCAAAAATGGGCTGTCGAACAAACACGCCTGGGCATCCCGCTGCTTATGCATGAAGAAGCCCTGCATGGCTATGTGGCGCGTGACGCCACCTGCTTTCCACAGGCGATAGGACTGGCATCCTCGTTTGATCCGGACATGGCAACCAGGATATTCAGCGTGGCTGCGCGTGAGATGCGTGCACGCGGTGCCAATTTTGCCCTGGCACCCGTGGTCGATGTGGCGCGTGAACCGCGCTGGGGCCGCATAGAAGAAACCTATGGCGAAGACCCGCACCTGTGTGGCGAGATGGGCAAGGCGGCAGTGATCGGCTTCATGGGCAAAGACAAAAAGCTGGCGAAAGACAAGGTATTTGCCACGCTCAAGCACATGACAGGCCACGGCCAGCCAGAAAACGGTACCAACATCGGCCCGGCCGAGGTCAGTGAACGTACCTTGCGCGAAGAATTTTTCCCGCCCTTTGAAAAGCTGGTGCGTGAAACCAATATCAGCGCCGTCATGCCTTCCTATAACGAAATCGGTGGCGTACCCTCGCATGCCAATCGTTGGTTGCTGACCAAGGTCTTGCGCGAAGAGTGGGGCTTTAAAGGCGCGCTGGTGTCCGATTACTTTGGCATCAATGAACTGGTGACCAGGCATAAGCTGGTGCCTAATCCCAAAGAAGCCGCATTGCGCGCCATCAAGGCCGGTGTCGACATCGAAACGCCGGATGGCCTGGGCTACCGTACCCTGGCAGAACTGGTCAAAGAAAAACGTGTTTCTGAAGAAGAAATCAATCGCTGCGTGCGCCGCGTATTGGAACTCAAGTTCCTGGCCGGCTTGTTTGAAAACCCGTATGTCGATGCCAGCATCGCCGACAAACTGACAGCCACGCAAGATGCGGTGGCACTGGCGCGTGAAGCGGCCACCCGTTCTGTCGTCCTGCTTAAAAATGACAAGGGCCTGCTGCCGCTGAATGGCAAAAAGGTCGGCAAAGTCTTGTTGCTGGGTACGCACGCCAAGGATTGCCCTATCGGCGGGTATTCTGACATCCCGCGCCATGTGGTCTCCATTTATGAAGGCTTGCAGGCCGAAAGCCGGGCCCAGGGCTTTGAACTCAGCTATGCCGAAGGTGTGCGCATTACCGAAGGCGGCCATGTCTGGGGACATGATGAAGTCAAATTCACCCCACCGGCAGTGAATGCCAAGCTGATTGCAGAAGCGGTCGAAGCCGCCAAATCGGCCGATACCATCATCATGGTATTGGGTGACAATGAACAAACCAGCCGCGAAGCCTGGGCCGATAACCATCTGGGTGACCGCGCCAGCCTGGATTTGATGGGCCAGCAAAATGACCTGGCCAAAGCGATTTTTGATCTGGGCAAACCAACCGTCGTGTTCTTGCTGAATGGTCGTCCGCTATCCGTCAATCTGCTGGCTGAACGCGCAGATGCGCTGGTAGAAGGCTGGTACATGGGACAGGAAACCGGCTTTGCAGCAGCAGATATTTTATTTGGCCGCGTCAACCCTGGTGGCAAATTGCCGGTGTCGATTGCCCGCAATGTTGGTCAACTGCCGATTTATTACAACTACAAACCGTCGGCCCGTCGTGGCTATCTGGATGCATCGACCAAGCCTTTGTATCCATTCGGCTTTGGCCTCAGCTATACCTCGTTCAGCATTTCAGAACCACGCCTGACAAGGGCAACGATGGGCGTCGGCGACAGCACCAAAGTGGAAGTCGATGTCACCAATACCGGTGCCGTCAAGGGTGATGAGGTCGTGCAAATCTATATCCGCGATGACTTCAGCTCTGTCACCAGGCCGGTGCTGGAATTGAAGGCATTTAAACGGGTCAGCTTGAATCCGGGTGAAAAACGTACTTTGTCTTTTGATATCAAACCGTCGGACCTGTGGTTTTATAACATGGACATGAAACGCGTGGTGGAGCCGGGCAGTTTCACTATACATGCCGGTTCCAGCAGCGCTGATCTGAAATCAGTCAAGTTGACGGTTGCTTAGGTTTGTCTTGGTTTGCCTTGGTTTGCCTTAGAACGTGTTTACGATCTGTAGCGAGCGAGCGTCAGCGGGTTGAAGAGCAGCGCAAAAAGCGGAATGTACTAAAGTACATGAGCATTTTGAGCAGCACATGAGGCCCGATCACGCTCGCGCAGTAAGATCGGAAACACGTTCTTAGTGCCACAACGATCAATCTTGAATAGGGGGGTACTGTCGGTGCCTGTAAGGGCATTTTCCTGGATTTCCTGAAATGGGAAGGAATAAAAAGGGAAGGCAGTACAATATAAAAAGTATGGTGAGCAAGCCATCCCCCAAGGAGTTGACCGAATATGAAGATGCCTAACTCGCATAGAATTGCTTTATTGTTCAATGCAAACAAGATTTATGACAGGGAAATCATCGCTGGCGTTGCCTCTTATCTAAGCTCGACCCGGGTGTCCTGGGATCTGTTTCTGGAAGAGGATTTCCGCGCCCGCCTGCATGGCATAGAAAGCTGGCAGGGCGACGGCATCATCGCCGATTTTGATGACCCTGTGGTCTGCGAGGCCCTGTCGCATAGCCGCGTACCGGTGGTGGCCATCGGCGGATCGTACGAGAACGAAGCGCATTACCCCAAGGCCGTGCCGTATGTGGCGACCGACAATTTCAAGCTCATCAAACTGGCGTATGACCATTTGATTGAGGCTGGCTTGCCACGCTTTGCTTTTTTCAGTTTGCCTGAAGCACCAGAAAACCGCTGGGCGCAAGAACGCGAAAACGCCTTTCGCCAGTTGATGAAGCGCGACCGCCTGACGGCAGAAATTTATCGTGGCCAGATCACCAGTGCACCCTCCTGGGATGAGGCGGTAGAACAACTGATCAAATGGCTGGAAGGTTTGCCCAAGCCAGTCGGCATCATCGCCGTGACCGATGCCCGCGCCCGGCAGTTATTGCAGGCTTGCCTGATTGCCGGCATTGCCGTGCCTGAACAGGTCGCCCTGATAGGTATAGACAATGATCCGCTGGCCCGCATGCTAACCCGCATCCCACTCAGTTCGGTCATGCAGGGGACGGAAGAAATGGGGCGTACGGCGGCCCATTTGCTGCACCAGATGCTGAACGGCGCACGCCTGTCCACCACCCGAATCCTGGTGCCGCCGGTCGGCATCAATGTGCTGACTTCATCACGTTATGAGACACCCAAGCATCCGCATGTGATGCAGGCGCGCCATTTCATCCGCCAGTATGCGTGCCAGGGTATCAAGACAGAACAGGTGGCTGATTATGTCGGCATCTCCCGCTCGTCGCTGGAATCGTATTTTCGACAGGAACTGGGGCGCAGTGTCCATGATGAAATCCTGCATTTCAAGCTGGAAGCAGCCAAGACCATGCTGACACTGGGGCAAAGCAGTATTGCCGATGTCGCTGTCAGTTGCGGTTTTACCACCATACAGTACATGCATGCCGTGTTCAAACGGGAACTTGGCTGCACCCCGCGCAAATATCAGGAAAGCGTATTACAGACGGATGGCAATGCCGCAGGCTTGCCGCCGCCACATCCCAACACTCAACTTGCCGAGCAAAGTGATGACGAATAAAAAAACAGTATCCTGCACGGCCACAACCGCAGATGAAAATATTTACACCCTGCGCAATGCGCGTGACATGCAGCTGATGATCAGCGATCGTGGGGCATCGCTGGTGTCCTGGCTGGCACCTGACCGTTACGGACGCGTGGGCGATGTCTTGCTGGCCTATGCCGAAGCCAGCAGCTATGTGGAAAATCCATTTTATTTTGGTGCCATCATCGGTCGCTGGGCCAACCGCATCGCTGCCGGGCAGTTTAAGCTGGATGGCCGCAGCTACGCCGTGGAATGCAATGACGGCGGCAATAACCTGCACGGCGGCAGCACCGGCTTTCACACGGCACGCTGGCTGGCAACAGAAGAAGAAGGCAGCCTGCGCATGTCGCTGACTTCGCCGGATGGTGAAGGCGGCTTTCCCGGCAACCTCAAGGTGCAGGTGACATATCGTCTTGATGACGAAGGACGTCTGACGATAGACTATGAAGCACAATCCGATGCACCAACACCGATCAACCTGACATCGCATCCTTACTTCAATTTGAACGCCGGTACCTCAGACATCAAAGACCATTTGCTCAGTATTGATGCATCGCATTATCTGAAAATCGACGAGGCGTCCATCCCTATCGAACTGGCTTCGGTAGCAGGCAGCGCCTTCGATTTTCGTCAACCGGCACCCATAGGCCCCAGGCTGAACTGGCCTGATCAACAGATCTTGATAGCTGGCGGTTTTAATCATTGCTATTGCGTGCAAGAAGGACTGAATGGCCAGCCAGGCCCACTACGCGAAGTCGCCAGTGTGTACGACCCAGGCTCAGGCCGCAAGTTGTCCGTCGCCACCGACCAGGCCGGCTTGCAGTTCTATAGCGGTAATTTCTTGAATGGTGTCGCAGGCCGCGATGCACATGACTATGCCAGACACGATGGCTTTTGCCTGGAAGCACAAGCTTACCCTAACCAGATCAACGGCCCCTATGCCGAAGCCGTCATCTTGCGGCCCGGGCAGGTGTATCGGCAGACGACGGTGTATAGGATTTCTTTGCAGAGTTGATGGACTGCGGCAATCAGTATTTTGCACGACTGTGCAGGCCACATGCGATAAAGTATCTCTTTGTCGGAGCTAGTGGGTAGCTCCGACAAAGAAGCAGCTCTTACTTGCCAGATGCCATCGCTGGCAATGTGCCTGTGATTATATTTTGAAATTTTTCTGGTTCGTCCTTATGGATTTGATGTCCAGAATTTCAAACAAAAACAAATTTTTCTTTGGCGCTTTCAATTGTTCATTATATTTTTCCGTAATGCTAATTACTTAAATGGTTTTTATCCTAAAAGCGCATTGTATCTGCTAGGATCAACGCGAGCTACTCACTTACGCTTGATCGGGTGCGGAAGTTCTCATACTATTTCGCCTGCTTTTTTACCGCTAGCGCTTCGCTTTCTTTTTTCAAACCTTTGGATACTGGGCATAAGGCCCGCCTTTTATCAGTCGGTAAAAACATTCGGCACTTCATTGTGCGTGGGTAATCCCCCCGGAAATTAATCGCATTTAAAAGTAGAATTTTCTTAATTGAGATTTTTAGGAGCTAGTGGGTAGCTCCGACAATGAAGCGGCTCAGCATCGATCACCTTATGGTCATGCTCAGATATTTGCTTGATCGCTTCCGCTTTGAATTCATCCGCAAACCCACTTTTTCTCATGATGTACTTCCTTCTCAGTTTTTGACATTATTAAATGCCTACCGAATTAGTCGAAGTCCAACGAGACCAAACGTAACGACGGATATATATGCATTTAGAGCTGATAAGAATGCTTAACCCGATTTATTAGATATTTTAAAGTTACGTTCCGCCTTCTTTCAGTCTTATAATGTTAATAAATTAATCAGCTAATCTTTACGAGCCAAGTTTGCTTCAACCTAAATGAGAAATTCAAGCTTTTATGAAATCATCAAAAAATTATGCTCTTGCGCAGTTGCATTTTTATTTAAGTAAATGGCCGTTCGGGTTTATGTTGGTCAAAACAGTCTTTTCCGGTACTTTTATTCACAGAGGAATCCAAAGTGCCGTCCATCAATATCGCACTAAGCAATGTCAAGCACCGGTTGTTGCCCATGTTGATGCAGTAACAAATGAGAATACCGTACACTGGGACAATCATGTCAAATTAGTTGAAAGTAAGGTTTTGAAAGGATGGCTTGACTGGGAGTTCATCGAAGTCGAGCATATAAGACCGAGTGTATCGGGGGATCGATCAATTTACTATCTTCAACATTTTTTTGCTGAACATCTGCCACATATGCCTGTGAAACGCGCGCTGAGTTTGGGCTGTGGAGGGGGAAATTTAGAGCGCGCTTTAATTGAGTTAAATGCTTCGGAGACTATTGATGCTTTTGATGCGAGTCCAGAATCAATCAATTTGGCAAAGCGACTAGCCGTCGAAAACGGTTGCTCAAATCGAGTTCACTACAACGTAGCGGATATTAATAAAATTAAATTGGAGGCGAATAGCTATGATTTCATCGTAGCAAAAATGTCGTTGCATCATTTTGAAGACTTTGATCATATTTTCGCTCAGATATCTCGTGCCTTGAAACCTGGCGGCGTATTCATGTTCAATGAATACATAGGACCAACGCGATTTCAGTGGACTGAGCTCCAACTATCAATCACAAACAGAATCTTACAAACTCTTCCTGAAAAATATCGCCTCAGCGCTTTTACTGGTTCTATTTTGGACGAAATTCAAAAGCCAACGATAAAAGAAATGATCGACATGGATCCCTCTGAAGCGATCAATTCTAGTGAGATTATTCCTAAAGTCGAACAATATTTCGATGTTGTTGAACTAAAGAGATATGGTGGCACCATACTGCATTTGCTTATGAACCATATCATGGCAAATTTCGATACTGACAAAGAGTTAGATGCGACATTATTAAGGCTGATTTTTTTACAAGAACAGCTTCTTGTGGAGAATAAGGTCCTAGGCAGCGACTTTTGCTATGCCGTTGTTAAGCCTAAGAAAAATTAACAAATTAAGTCTTTGAAATAAAAACTCTATTTTAATTGTAAAAGATTAAATGATGAATGGATATACATGCGAGGGAAAGCCAAGCTACTGAATTTGATTTCTCAGAAACTGAAATTATTTTGATATCCAAAAAGCGCATTTTATCGGTTAAGAACAATATGCAGTGCTCACTTGAACTTGGTCTGGTGCAGCAGTTCTCATACTATTTCGCCTGCTTTTTTACCGCCAGCGCTTCGCTTTCTTTTTTCAAACCTTTGGATACTGGGCATACGGCCTGCATGAAAGAGGCTAGGGTGTTTGCCAGGTTGTCGCTTTGCAGGCGGTAGAACACAAATTGCCCGCGCTTGTCGCTGGCGATCAGGCCTGCTGATTCCAGTATGCGTAGATGCTTTGACAGGGATGGTTTGGTCATTTCAAAGCGCGCAGCAATTTCACCGGCAGACAATTCTGTCTCCGATAGATAAGCCAGTATTTTCCGGCGCGGCGTCGATGCCAAAGCTTCAAATATTTTTTCCATACGCAATAGAATGATCTTAATGATTCATCATAGCATTTTGCTCCAATTTATTAAAGTTATTTAGTTAATTAGGAATTTAGCTAAATATAGTATATTCTTGTTCCATGAACTTTGACGATAGATCGAACATCATGGAATCCGACAAAAGCCCGACAGGCATTACGACGGTGTACTACAACAGTGCCTGTCCGGTATGTGACGCTGGTATCCGTGATCAGCGTCAACGCATGCAGGCATGCAATATCAACTGGGTGGATGTGCATAGCCAGCCTGATGCAGTGACTGAAATAAACGGTGAACTTGAAGCCGTGCGTGAGCGCCTGCATGTTCGGCATGCCAACGGCGACATCTTGGTTGGTGAGCAGGCCCTGGCTGCATTGTGGTCAGAGACAAAAGGCAGGCGCTGGCTGGCCTGGTTGACTTTACGTATGGGTTTCCTGACCCGGCCTTTGTATAACTGCATTGCCAAGTACCTGTACCGCTGGAATCGCAGGCGTGGTCACTGGTAAGACTAGCAGAAATCATTTCACTATTGAGAACACAATGAACGCTACACAAACCACAGAAAGTAATGCCGATCCAGCCGAACTGGCCCGCTTCAATAAACTGGCCAATCGCTGGTGGGATGAAAATTCAGAATTCAAACCCTTGCACAGAATTAATCCACACAGGTTGGAGTGGATAGACAGCCTGGTGCCGCTTGCCGGAAAGCAGGCGCTGGACGTGGGCTGCGGCGGTGGCATATTGGCGGAATCCATGGCGCGTAGAGGAGCGAACGTGACAGGCATAGACCTGGCCGACAAGCCTTTGCAGATCGCTCAATGGCATGCCCAAGCCCAGGGTGTGACTGTGCACTACGCCAAAAGCAGTGCAGAAACCTGGGCGCAGCAGCATACGGCACAATACGATGTGGTCACCTGTATGGAAATGTTGGAGCATGTGCCATCTCCGGTAGCCGTCATTCAGGCCTGCACAGACATGGTCAGGCCAGGTGGCTGGGTATTCTTTTCCACCATTAATCGTAATCCGTTGAGCTATGCACTGGCTATTGCGGCAGCCGAGTACATCATGAACATCCTGCCCCGCGGCACGCATCAATATGCGCGCTTTATCAAACCGGCAGAATTGCTGTTCATGGCAAATAGTGCAGGCCTGGTACTGCAGGACAAGCGCGGCCTGAGTTATAACCCTTTGACGCAACACTTCCGCTTGCATGGTTTCATGGGAGTAGGGTACTTGCTGGCCATGCAGAAGCCACTGAAGCCATGAAATTGTTCAGGCTTGAATGGTTAGAAGATAGTCCAGGTCTGATGCGGTAAAGGCACAGCGATATACGAGTATCCATATCATTAGCAGGGTTGATTTGATGCCAAGTGGCAGCATATTCTTCAAGAGGTGATGGTGACTGCTTGATAGCCATGGCTTCCTACATGAAAGGATACCCGCAATGAATTCGGAACTGTCTCAACGCACGCAACTTACCGGCCTGGGCCGGGCGCTGCGTGATTTGCATAAGCGCTTGATTGACGTCGAAACGCAATATTTTGGTGCGGTGGGTAGCCCGCTGGAGCATTTGCATCTGGTGGTGAATCATCCGCATTTTGCATGGATACAGAAATTGTCCAGCCTGATGACCGAGATGGATGAACGTCTGGACGACGCAAAAGACATCAGCGTGGCCGAAGCCTTTGCGTTTCGTACCGCCTTAGAAGAGCTGATAGGCCCGAATGAGAAGGGCGATATGGAATTTCGTGCCAGGTACAATGTGCTGCTGCATGATTCGCCTGACGTGGTGATGGCCCATGGTGCGGTGCGTCAGATACTGGTCGGTATTCTTCCTGCAAAATAGGTAGGCCCCTGCGCCGCTCTACTGTTGTCCGGAATAGTGTGCTTGACAGAAAATGACTGGTAAATCCCCTTCCTTTCAAGGGGAGGGTTAGGGTGGGGATGGGTTTCGGTCAATTGACGGGCAATGAATTTGTGGCAAAACCCCATCCCAAGCTGCACACAACATCGCTTGCAAGCTGCCTGGATGCGGTCTGCACAAGGTAAAACATGCCACCCCTTTCTCTACCATGCCTTAGCTGAGCCTGCCATCCTCCCCATCAACGTGATGGCGTCGGTAGTTGCTGCGCGTAATCATGCCCATGATTGGTGAGTTTCATAATTGCCTAACAGCGCGACTGAGGGCATTCTTTATCCTGCACAAATTCATGGCGTTCGTTGGTAGGCAGACTTGCCGTATAGTCTGTAACAACGGATAGCCGCTGTGGTTTGTAGCGAAAAATTAAAATAAAATTGAGACAAAAATGCCAAAAATGAACGACAAGGCATGCCGCCACATGGTCGGCTTGCCGGTTTGTGTTCATTTCATCTGCTTTCAAAACTCAATTTACCTAGCCAGGTGCCAGTGATATGGCTGCTTTGCGCACCATTTTTCGCGCCGATTTTCATGCAGATGAACATGGACTAAAACCGATATGAACAGAAAAATGTCAAGACTGGTGTTTGCCGCCGCCGCTTTTTTTATACTGGCCAGCAATAGCTGTTTTGCCCTGGGTGAAAAAAGCTATATCAATCCAACGGCGCAAGCGGGTGATCTGGTGCTGGTTGATGCCAATAGCGCGGCCAGCCTGTATGTTGACAAGGGTGATTTTGCGAGCGTTCAAAGGGCAGTCGGCAATCTGCAAAAAGACATAGAAAGCATTAGCGGCAAAAAACCTGTCATTACCAATGATGCACTGGCCTTGAAGGGACAGGCTGTCATCGTCGGCACCATAGGCCAAAGCAAGTTAGTTGATCAACTGATTGCAGCGCATAAGATTGATGTCAGCGGCATTCTGAATCAATGGGATGCCTATCAACTGGTGACGGTACAAAATCCCTTGCCGGATGTGGCGCAGGCGCTGGTGATTATCGGTAGCAATAAACGTGGTGGCGTATATGGTGTGTATGACCTGTCTGAACAGATAGGCGTGTCACCCTGGTATTGGTGGGCAGATGTGCCTTTGAAAAAGAAGAGCAGCATCGCCATCCAGAAGAATACCCTAGTGCAGGAAATTCCCAAGATTAAATATCGCGGTATTTTTTTGAATGATGAAGCCCCGGCGTTGACCAACTGGGTCGCCAAGAATTACGGCAATTACAATCAGCAGTTTTATGGCAAGGTGTTTGAATTGCTGCTGCGCCTGAAAGCGAATTATCTGTGGCCCGCCATGTGGAACAACGCCTTTAATGTCGATGACGAACAGAACAGGTTCCTGGCGGATGAAGTCGGCATCATCATGGGTACCTCGCATCACGAACCCATGATGCGCGCCCACAAGGAATGGACGGCAGAAAACGGCAAATGGGATTACCAGAGCAATAAAGCCAAACTCTATCCTTTCTGGGAAGGTGGCGTCACCCGCAACAAGAACCAGGAAAGCCTGATCACCGTCGGCATGCGTGGTGATGGCGATGAACCGATGTCAGAAAGCGAAAATATCTCGCTGCTGGAAAACATCGTCAAGGACCAGCGCCAAATCATCAGCAAGGTACACGCCAAACCAGCCGCAGAAGTGCCGCAGGTCTGGGCGCTGTATAAAGAAGTGCAGGCTTACTATGAAAAAGGCATGCGTGTGCCGGACGATGTGACCTTGCTGTGGTGCGATGATAACTGGGGCAATATCCGTCGCCTGCCCAAGCCGGAAGAACGCAAGCGCACTGGCGGTGCCGGTGTCTACTACCACTTTGATTATGTAGGCGGGCCACGTTCTTACCGCTGGATCAATACCAATTCCATTGCCAAGGTATGGGAACAAATGGATCTGGCCTATAACTTTGATGCCAGGCAGGTATGGATAGTTAATGTCGGCGATTTGAAACCTATGGAATACCCCATAGAGTTTTTCTTGCGCATGGCCTGGAACCCGGAAAAATGGCCGAAAGAACGCCTGCCAGAATTCGGCAAGCTATGGGCAGAACGTGAATTTGGCGCAGAACATGCCGCAGAAATCGCCGCCTTGATGACTGGCTATTCCCGCCATAATTATCGCCGCAAGCCAGAGCTGCAAGACGCCACCACTTACAGCCAGTTGCATTACGATGAAGCTGACCGCGTGACGGCAGAGATTAAGGATTTACGCAGCAAGGCAGAAGCACTCTACGCAAAGATGCCGGCAGACTACAAGGATGCGTTTTTCCAGTTGGTGCTGCACCCGGTCAAAGCCAGCGCCATCGTCACCGAGATGTACAACATGGTGGGCAAGAACCGCCTGTATGCCAGACAGGGCCGGGCCAATGCCAACGATTATGCCGAGCAGGCTCGTGCACTGTTTAAAGCTGACGCCGATTTGCAGCGCCAGTACGACACCGAACTCAGCCGGGGCAAGTGGCAGCATTTCATGGACCAGACCCATATCGGCTATATCCACTGGGACCAGCCCGCCGCCAACACCATGCCCTTGCTGTATGACTTGCAGCCACACGATGGTGCGGACATGGGCGTGGCGGTGGAAGACATTGAGCCTGCCTGGCCACAGAATGCCGCCTCCGTCTGGCCGCACCAGGGCAATTACCAACTGGCACGCTTTGACCCTTTTGGAAAGCAGCAGCGCACCATCACGGTGTTTAACAGGGGGACCAAGGCATTCAAGTTCACCGCCAAGGCCAGCGCACCCTGGATCAGTCTTAGCGATACCAGCGGCCAGGTGGTCGGTAGCCAAGGCATCAAGGTGTCGATAGACTGGAGCAAGCTACCCACAGGCAAGGCTGAAGGCGTGATTGACATCAAAGGCACAGGCTGGGGTGGTGCCAGCATTAAAGTATCGGCCCTGAATGTCGCGCCGCTGCCAGAAGATTTCAAAGGCTTTGTCGAGTCAGATGGCAATGTGACGATAGAGGCAGAGCACTATAGCAATAGCAAGAATGTGGGCCAGTTTTCCTGGCAAAAAATCCCGGAACATGGGCGGAATTTGTCTTCCATGGCGGTATTCCCACGCAACGACAGGCATTTTACTGACCTGACCCAGGCCCCTTATCTGGACTACACGGCTTACCTGTATTCGACCAGTGATGTCAGCATCGACACGATTTTCGCCCCGACGCTGCCCTTTGCCGAAGGGCCAGGCCTGCGCTTTGCCATCGCCGTTGATGATGAAAAACCACAGGTTTTCAATATAGTCAAAGACATGAGTTTAAAGGCCTGGGAAGAGTCGGTGAAGGATGAGATGCGTAAAATTAGCAGCCGCCACCACATCGCCAAGGCTGGCGCGCATCGCATACGTATTTACAGCATGGATGCAGGTGTCACGCTGGAGCGCATAGTCGTGAATACCGGCGGCTTGTTTGCCAGCTACCTGGGGCCGCAAGAGAGCGTCAGGAAATAAGGGCGAAGAAATAAGCACCAAAAAAAGCACAAAAAATAAGCGCCAAGAGCTTATTGCAAGATTACATGAAAACCATTTTTATGCATGGGTAAGATAATGAATCAATCTATTCGTAATACCACAATGATGATACGCCAGGTGCGTGTGACACCTATCGCGTTTCGCGACCCGCCTTTGCTCAATGCCAGCGGCATTCATGAACCATGGGCATTGCGCAGCATCATAGAAATTGAAACTGCTGATGGTCGCGTTGGTATTGCCGAAACCTATGGCGACCAGCCCATGCTGAAGGTGCTGGAACAAGCCAAGACCTTGCTGGCAGACCTGACCCCGTTTGACCTGAATGCCATGGAACAGCGCGTGCGCAAGAACATCCTGTCTACCGGCGGTGGGGCAGGGGTGCAGATAGAACTGGCACCCGGCTCGCATACCAATAAAAATGCAGACAAGGTCATCAGCGCGCTGGAAGTGGCCATGCTGGATCTGCAGGGGCAGATTCTGGGTTTGCCGGTTTGTGACCTGCTGGGCGGTACGGTGCGCGATGCTGTGCCTTACAGCGCCTATCTGTTTTACAAATATGCCAAACACGTAGACAACCCTTATCCGGCCGATGCCTGGGGCGAAGCGTTGACGCCGGCGCAGATTGTCCGGCAGGCGCAGACCATGATCGCGCAATACGGTTTTAAAAGCATCAAGCTGAAAGGTGGTGTGATGGAACCGGCACAAGAAATCGCTGCCATCAAGGCATTGCGGGACGCTTTCCCGGCACTGCCATTGCGCCTGGACCCGAACGCCAACTGGTCGCTGGAAACCAGTATCGCGGCGGCCAAAGAACTGGACGACCTGCTGGAATATTATGAAGACCCGACACCAGGTCAAATCGGCATGGCCGAACTGGCAAGGCATTGCGATGCGCCACTGGCCACCAATATGGTGGTCACGACGATGGAAGAGTTCAAGCGCAATGCTTCAACCCATGCAGTCGAAATCCTGCTGTCCGACCACCATTACTGGGGCGGCCTGCGGGCCACCGTGTCGCTGGCGCGCATGTGCGAGGTGTTTGGCATGGGCATGTCCATGCATTCCAATTCCCACCTTGGCATCAGCCTGATGGCCATGACCCATGTGGCTGCGGTCATCCCTGGTCTGACCTATGCGTGCGATACCCATTACCCCTGGCAGGAAGAAGATGTCATCAAGGGCGGGCGAGTGCGCTTTGTCGATGGCGCGGTGCCGGTGCCGATCACACCTGGCCTGGGCGTAGAAATTGACCAGGTCAAACTGGCGGTACTGCATCAGCAATATCTGGAATGCGGCATACGCAATCGTGACGACCTGGGGCAGATGCGCAAATATGATCCCGATTTCAAAGGCGTCTGTCCACGGTTTTGATGCCGCATCGGTAGTGCCAATAAAAAAGAGAGAATACATGAGACAAGCAAAAAAATTATGGTCAGCCTCGCTACTGGCAATCGCCTTGCCCCTGGCTGCTACTATCACCTCAGTTGCCACTGCTGCGGCGGCAGATGTGCACTGGGTGGCATCCTGGGGTACGGCCCAGCAAGTGCCGGAACAAGACAATATGCTGCCCGCCGAACGCTGGCGCGAATCCAGCCTGCGCCAGATTGTGCGTGTCACGCTGGGCGGCAGCCGCGTGCGTGTGCGCTTCACTAATGTGTATGGCACGACACCGCTGTTTATTGAAGCTGCCAGTCTGGCCCGCGCCGTTGCCGCAGGCAAGACCGACGTAGAGGCCGCCAGCCTGCAACAATTGAAGTTTGCCGGTCGCAACAGCGTCATGATACCGGCCGGTGCCGAATACTATAGTGACCCGGTGAACTTGCCGCATACTGCTGCATCTGACCTGGCTATTTCCATGTATTTCAAGGGCGAGCCTGTGCGCCAGACCAGCCACCCCGGTTCACGCACCAACAGTTTTTATATCAAGGGTAACCGTATCCTTGAATCCGCATGGACTGATGCCGGCAAGGTCGTGCACTGGTATCAGATTGCCGATGTCGAAGTGCAGGCACCGCGCAGTGTCGGTGCCGTGGTGGCGATAGGCGATTCGATTACGGATGGCGCTGGCTCCACCACCGATGGCAATGATCGCTGGCCAGACCAGTTGTCTGCCCGTTTGATAAAAGAAGGCGCGCCTGCCATGGGCGTGATCAATGCCGGCATCGGCGGTGGACGCATGCTGCGCGACGGCACCGGCCCCAATCTGGCATCCCGTTTTGAACGCGACGTGATTGCCCGCAGCGGCGTCACGCATGCCATCGTCATGATAGGTGTCAATGATCTGGGTGGCCAGCACCGTAATGGCGATGATGTGCCGGAAGCACGCAAAAAAATCATCGAAGACTTGCTGACCGCCCATATTCAATTGGTGGAACGCGCCCATGCACACGGTATCTGCGTCATCGGTGCTACCATCACCCCGTATATGGGCAGCGACTACTACCGCCCGAATGCCTCCAACGAAGAAGACCGCCAGGCCATCAATAGCTGGATACGTAGCTCCGGGGTGTTTGATGCCGTGGCGGATTTCGATGCCGCCATTCGCGACCCGGCACAGGTAGAACGCATGCGCAAAGAGTATGACACGGGCGATTTCCTGCATCCCTCTACAGCAGGTTTCCGTGCCATGGTCAATGCCATTCCCTTGCCGGCATTGCAGAAGTGTGTGATTCGCCAGTAAGCCCGGCTGTCTGCAGTTTATCCATCATGCTCAAACCAGCGCAGCGATCTTACTGCGCGAGCGTGATCGGGGCTCATGCGCTGCTCAAAATGCTCATGTACTAAAGTACATTCCGCTTTTTGCGCTGCTCTTCACTCCCGCTGACGCTCGCTCGCTACAGATCGTAAACACGTTCTGAGAGACTTTCGGTGGTGCTGCACTGGTTTGATTCTTCCATCCTGAAGAAGCGGTTGATGGATGCCAAGCAAGTTTTTAAGCAAAAATAATCAAGTCGCGTTAACATGGGCGGGTGGCTATAGAGCCCCACGTTGAATCCCACATTCAGCCCATCACTTTTCTTTATTTTTTTTGACTGATTATTCATGAATATTCATCTTTCCCTCATGCCTGTCCTGGCCCTGGTAGCTGGTCTCTGTATCCTGGTTAAACCCAAGCTGGTGAGTTTTATTGTGGCTTTGTACCTGATCGTGGTGGGCCTGGTTGGCATACTGGGTCTGGGGCGTTTCAGTTTTTTTTGATGAACATAGGGGTGGAATAGTGCGCTAATGCTATTTCATCCTTCATTTCCTATGCGGGATGGACATCATGACGACATCGGTATTCCCTCTGGAAGGCGGCTGTGATTGTGGCCACATCCGCTACCGCATGCAGACAACACCGCTGGTGGTGCATTGCTGCCATTGCCGCTGGTGCCAGCGCGAAAGCGGTACGGCATTTGCCCTCAATGCCATGATAGAAGCTGGCCAGGTGCTCAACCTGGGCGGCGAGCCTGACATGGTCGATACCCCATCAAACAGCGGCGCCGGGCAACAAATAGCCCGTTGCCCCCACTGTAGTATTGCCGTCTGGAGCAATTATGCCGGTGCTGGCCCGCTGATGAAGTTTGTGCGCGTCGGCACGCTGGACCAGCCCGATCATTTACCACCAGATATGCATATCTTTACACTATCCAAACAGCCCTGGGTCAACCTGGTTGGGGACATACCTGTCTTTACCGAATACTACGACCGCAACCAGCACTGGTCCGCCAGCAGCCTGGCACGGCGCGCAGCATTGTTACCGCAGATTGAGGCATATCAGGCGACACGCAAGAAATAGTCTTGAGGCACGCAATAGGCAGTGCAGAAAATTAATGTTGAAAAAAATCCCCGTTCACCCAAAGGCAAACGGGGATAGCCTGATCAAGTGCTTTAGTTAAAACTGGCCGAGCTGGTATTAGTATTCGTCAGCGTCTGGGTCTTGAAGTTGACGGTGAAACGATCGCTGGGCTTGCCTGATCCCAGTCCTTTCAAGATGTTAAACACTTGCTTGAATTGGTTCTGGAAAACCACGTTGACAGGGTTCTGGTCCGATGGCTTACCATCCAGCACACTGATAACAGCAGGGCTGGCAGGAAAGGCATTCATCAGTACCTTGTATTGTTTGACCCGGTCTGTACCCATGTCACGCAAGGCCAGTTCGCCTGCATACACGGTACGGTGGAAGTCGCCATAAAATTCGTAAGCCGTTATTTTTGCGAAATCATCCAGTTTATAACCTGCTGCAGTGGCCAGTTGCGTTGCTTTGGCTGTGGCCACCGTCCAGTCGGCGGCCAACTGGCTGGCAGACACCGGCGTGCCGCTGACACTGCCTTTTGACATACAGGTGGCTGTCAAAGGCAAGACACCCGGGATGTCTTTCAATTGCGCGAAAGTGACCTGGGTTTGCAATTGCGACAGGATCAGCATTTGTTTGGTGTCAAGGGTGGTGGCTGCTTCTTTCATTTCGCAAGGCCAGTATTCATCCATGAAACGCAGGCGCGACAGTTCACCAAAATAGAAACGGGTGAATTCGCCATAGGATTTGGTGGCAAGAATATCCTTGCTCCAGCGTTTGCTGATATCGGCGGCAAGATTGCTGTTTTGCAGATAATCGTACTCGGTCTGGTAATACTTGAAGAGTTCGTTATAGCGTGCCACATTGTTTAGCGACACGGTTTCGATATCGACAGTATCCTGGTCTTTGTATTTGACGATTTTGTAGGCCGCACCAAATACGGCCAGTGATGGCGACTGTACGTTGACGAAATAATTGCCGGAAGCATCCTTGTAATCATTGGTGCCATTGAAATGCATGTGGCCACCCATGTGCAATTGCATGCCGGTTGCTGCCAGCGCGGTGGTTGTGGCCAGGTCAGGTACGCGGCTCACCTGGAAGGCGCCAGATTTGAAGACGGCTTTCATGGCATCGGTCTGATTCGCATAAAAATCCATGGTCGGATAATGTGAGAACGCGATCAGGCGCTTGCCCTGGGACTTGGCGCGTGCGGTAACGGTCTTGATCCATGCCAGTAAATGCTTTTTATGTGTCAATACCTTGTTCCAGCCAGCATTGCCGGCACCATCAAAGCCCTTGAATGCCTTGGCATTGACAGGGTCAAATGCGCTGTTGGGGATGTGGACATTGGCATCAATCGACAATAACCAGACACCCTTGACTGGTTCCACCAGATAGCTGGAATCGATAATGCTGGTGCATTTGGTAAACGACTTGCCCAGGGCTTTTTCACCTTCGGCTTTGTAGCTGCCGCCTTCGCCTTCTGCACAAATTTCAAACTGGCGATTTTTTACATCGGCACTGGTGAGTGCAGCGTCATAACTGTAGGCAGTGCTGCCGTAGCTGGAAAACGGGGTTTCCCAATACACGTCAGCCTTGTTGGGCATATAGCCAAATTCACCCAGTTGGTTGATCAGCTTTTCGTAACCCAGTTCCATCAACTGGTTGGTACAGGCCACCGTGGCGTCCTGCGATTTGCAGCCAGAATAATTGACGGCAAAGACTTTTTGTTCCTTGCCCTCTGCCGTCAGGAAATCGCTTTTACCCGCTTCGTCATCATCATATGGTTCGTTTGGATCGTGATTGCCGGGGGCAATGAAGAAACGCATGCCTTTGGCCTGGTATTCTTTCAAGATCGCCGCGATGCCATCGATATTGACGGGCTGTGCATCATCCGAATAATCGCCCGACAAGGCTACCAGCCGGATGCCACGCGCATAGGCGTCGTCCAGTGCACCACGAAAGGCGAAATAGTTTTCGTTAAACAGGCGGGTAGAGGTCAATTGCGCATACATGGTGCGGATGGTCGCAAATTTGCCATCGCCGGTGGAGATGCCAGAAAACTTGGCATTTTTAAGATCACCGTAGACATTTTCAAAGTGCACGTCCGACATGACGGCCACGGCAGGTGTTTCTGCCTCGGCTGCTGGTGTTGCGGCATCCTTGCTGTCACCGCAGGCAATCAATGCCAGCGGCAGGCAGAATGAAAGCAATTGCTTGACGGCTTTGCCTTCATTTAAAAAACGAAGATTCATGGTATTTCCTGTCACAGGTTTTTTGAACGGCACATCTGGGCTGGCCAGATGCCGAAAGGTAGGCTGAGGTGTGGTGCCAAAGATCAGAAAAATTGGCCACCTTCAGTAAGCGCGATTGTAAAGTTGCTTGATGACAAGCTTGTGACGATGGTGTCCGTATATCAACCTGCGGGCTGCTTAAGCTTGAACCTGATGGAATTTTCTGATTTGTTGCTATAGGGGGAATTTGATTGATGCCTGATGAAGTGTAGACAGGCATTGGCAAGGAGTCCGAATATCTGCGCATGCAAAAAGTGACAAAACTGTGATGTCGATAAAGCAAATAAATGGAAATTTATGTATGCCAGGACAGGGGGCTGAATTATAATTTCTTAACATTCCGCATATGTAAAGGGCAAAGTGTTTTTTGAAATAAAATGTAATGCCTGCTTATCGACTTATAAAAAACTGCCCAATGAATAAATCACTGCTGTTTGCCATTTTTTGCCTGAGTTTGTCTGCTTCCTGCATTGCGCATGCCGAAGTCCGTAAATGCGTCACCAGTACTGGTGAAACGATTTATACCGACCAACCCTGCAACGCCAAAGTCGGCAGCGTTGCCACTGAAGTCAAGAACGACAGCACCTTGCGCAAGATTACTTCTTTGCAAAGAGAAAAAGATACCGGTAAAAGCTGCTGGGTGCTGATGCATCGTTACAGTCAATGCAGTACCAGCATTGACAGCGTGCTGATGACCAATTTCAAGGAAAACTGCGACAGACCGTCTGAGAAGTTTATCAAAGACAGCAATGCGGAAGCAGATAACGTCTACAAAAAGACCTATCGGGACAATCGCTATAACCGTGAGCAAGCACCAGATGCCGATGATCTGGAATACAGCCACCGCTCCGTAAGCAAAAGCCGCGCTGTGCTTCAGTGCGAGGTACTGCAAAAAGACATGTGGAGTTACCTGAAAAATAATTTCAGCGAAAAAATACCACCGCAAGATGCCAAAGGCATTGAATACCGCTTGCTGGGATTGCCCGATCCTTCTACCAGTGAAGTCGCGTATAAAAAGAAACGCTAAAAACCGATAAAAACGATCAAGCGTGATCAGAACAAGATGACGTAAAAATGGCCTGCTATATTGCTATAGCAGGCCATTTTCATGGCTGACAATTTTATGCAATTGTTCAGTCAGACAGGTTGAACCATTGCGGCAGGAAATCAATTCGAAGTATACGTTCTACACCTACCGGTGGACGTCCATTGCCAGCCGTCGGATAATGAGGCGCAATCAATTTCCAAAGTATTGACCAGGGCACAACATGATTCATCTCGGATAAAAATACTGCTCGCTTGGTTGTCTTGGCGTAGCGTTCAAAGCTATCCTGCGCAAATGTAGTCTGTTTCAAGGCTTCAATGATTGACAGGGGAACATGCTTCTATTAACGTTTCTGAATAGGCTTGCGTTTACTTAATCAGAGATTCCTTATGAATCTCCACTCGTCGTTTATACTCAGTACGCCGCATTGCTACAACATCCGATTGATTCTGTTAATTAGCCCAGTGTTGTGCCTGGTATTTGAAGCCGCCTTGAAATTTGGAGATGAATTATGGCGCAATGCCCCGTTTCGAAGGCGCAGCTGCTTGTCCGAGCAATAACTTTGCTCGCCTTGATGCCGCTAGCCTTGCGAGCTCAGGAAAGCAAAGCCATATCACAGTGGGATATTCAGACGACCCCGAACGCAGTAAAAATTATGCGCGATGCCGCCATCCGGTTCGAGCAGGCCAATCCTGGCCACAAGGTCGAGCAATCCCATATCCTCAACGATGCTTACAAGACCAAGCTCAAAATTGCTTTCAGTGCCCATGAACCGCCGTGCGTGTTCATATCCCGGGGCGGCGAGGCGCTGCGTGAATATGTAAAATCCAATCAGGTACTCGATTTGACACCGCTACTGGCCAAGGGCAGCGGTTTTCGTGAACGCTTCATGTCGGCCGGATTCAATTTGGTGACCTTTGACGGGAAGCAGTATGGCGTTCCCGGTGAGAATATTGCGGTGGCGGTCATGTTGTATAACAAGGAGATTTTTGCAAAATATGAGCTGACGCCGCCAAAGACATGGGATGAGCTGATGAATGTAGTGGCGGTGTTAAAAGCAAATCATATTGCGCCGCTCGCTCTGGCAAACAAAAATAAATGGCCGGGATCAATGTATTACGCCTATCTGGTCGACCGCATTGGTGGCTCAAGTGTGTTTCAAAAAGCGGTCGATCGCGCTCCGGGTGGCAGTTTTACGGCGCCAGCCTTTATTGAAGCTGGCAAGCGGATCCAAGATTTGGTTAAGGCTGGAGCCTTTGCGCAAGGCTACAATGGACTTGATTATGAGGTTGGGGCCTCACGCCGTCTACTTTACTCGGGGCGTGCGGCAATGGAATTGATGGGAAGCTGGGAGATCGCCACCATTCAACGCGAAAATCCCAAATTCTACGAAAAACTCGACTTCTTCGCCTTTCCCGCAGTGCCAGGCGGAAAAGGGAATCCGAACACCGTCGTGGGGACAGTGGGCGACAATTTCTTCAGTGTTTCGTCGGCATGCAAGGACCCCGATGCCGCGTTTCGGCTCATTCAATTCCTGACCGATTACACTTCCGCGCTGGCGCGTCTGGATGACATGCGGATCATTCCTGTCAAAGGCCTGAAGGCGAGCGCCCCTTACTTGAATCGCATAATGGACTTGGTTGTGCAAGTCCCTAATGTACAACATTGGTATGACCAGGAATTATCGCCGACGATGGCGGAGCTCCACAAGGATATTACTCAGGCAATCTTTGGACTCTCCTTGTCGCCTGAAGTCGCGGCGCAGCAGATGGAAGATGCTGCCAAGGCAGAACTTCGCTATCGTTCATTACCTGTTGTCCATCGTTGGCGTTTCGGCGGCTAAGGAGAGCTGTGATCATGCACCAGAAAACAAGAATGGCACAGCCTCTTTCTACGGCAGATCAGCAAGCATGATGGCCCCGCAGCCGCGCAAGCCGGGACGGGAGAGCTTACGGAAAAATGCCTTCATTGTGCTGTTCCTGACGCCAGCAGTGCTATTTCTTTGCGTCTTCCTCCTGTATCCCTTGGTCAGCAGTTTTCAGCTTTCTTTGCTCGACTGGAATGGTTTAGGGAGTGGCGGACACTTTATCGGCTTGGCCAACTGGCGCATCTTGGCAACCGATCAGTTGTTTTGGAAGGCGCTGAGAAACAATGTTCTGTTGGCGATTTTTTCCATTCTGATTCAGATGCCGATTGCGTTGGTGCTTGCGCTGGTGCTGGATAGGGCCAGCAAGGGTTCGCGCATCCTCAAGATTCTCTACTTTATGCCCATGTTGATGTCGAGTGTCGCGCTGGGCGTGCTGTTCAAGAATATCTTTGATCCGAACTTTGGTCCGCTCAATGAATTCCTTCGCGCGGTTCATCTTGACTGGCTGGCGCAAGATTGGCTGGGTGACACGCGTTACTCGCTCGGGGCAGTGATCGCCGTCGTATGCTGGCAGAACATCCCCTTTTATATGGTGCTGTTTCTGGCTGGCCTGTCTTCGTTTCCCGCAGAGGTCGGCGAGGCTGCTCGGCTTGACGGGGCGAGCGAGCGCACAATTTTCTGGCACATCAAGCTTCCGCACCTTCAGGGGACCATCAGGACGGCAGTTTTTCTCACGGCTGTCGGTTCACTGCGTTACTTCGATCTGACCTATGTGATGACGGAAGGAGGTCCGGAAGGCGCATCGGAACTGATGGCTACCTACATGTATCGCACGGTATTTAGTTCATCCCAGCTTGGCTATGGCAGCGCGGTGGCATCGGGGATGTTCCTGGTGGTAACGATCATAGCGGCAAGCGTCCTGCGATTGACCCGACGCTACCAAACGGAGGTCTGAAATGAGCTCAAGATCATCCGCTTGCGGTATCGCACCACGTTTCGCCGTGGGAGTCTTGGGGATGTTGTGGTTGGCAGTGACGACCTTGCCGTTTATCTTTGTCGTCATGACCAGTCTGAAGTCACCTGAGGAGACTTTTTCCAGCCCGGTTTGGGCCTTGCCGCAACATCTGGACGTGAGCAGCTATGTCGAAGTGCTGCAAGGTGCCTTTGGTACCTATTTGAAAAACAGTGTTATTGTTGTCGTTGTGTCGATAGGCTTGATCCTGATGATTAGCTCGATGGCGGCGTACGTACTGGCTCGCATCCAGTTTCGGTTGAGCAAGCCGCTCTTTGGGCTGATTGTCTCGGCCATGATTGTGCCGCTGCACATCACGCTGATACCGATTTACCTGATGACCACTAAAATGGGTATCTATGACACGCAGTTTGCGCTGATTGGGCCGTATGTTGCCACCAGCCTGCCCGTGTCCATATTCATACTGACCGAGTTCATGAGGCAGATCCCGCGCGAGCTGGGGGAGGCGGCTCTGCTCGATGGCTGCGGGCCTTTTGAAATTTTCTGGAAGGTGTTTTTGCCCCTGTCGGGTCCGGGGCTATCGACCGTGGCCATCTACAACGGCATCTCGTTATGGAATGAATTTATCATTGCCTACGTTCTCACGTCGACGCCGCAACACCGCACCTTGCCACTGGCCGTGTGGGATTTCCAGGGACAGTACGCCTCGAATATTCCCGCAATGCTGGCTGCAGTGACGCTCACGTCGCTACCGCTGATCGTCGCCTACGCCTTTGGCCAGGAACGTATTGTGAAAGGGATGATGGCGGGCGCACTCAAAGCTTAAGATTGCCGGGACAAAGTATTGGCGCATGAAATGTCGTCAGTTGATCTGTTAACGGTCGCCGGGCAACATCAGTCGCCCTTGAGGCCTGGGTGACGATTTCTCTGTTCTCCTCCTCGTATCCGGTGGTCTGATCGATCCGGGGTGGGGCGAGTCCCGCATTTCTCATGAATGGCTAGCGTACGATTCCTTTTGTTTTCTGCGACATGTCATCGGAAGCTCGAAAGCGATATCGCAAGCCGGAGAAAATGAATTGGAATTTGCGATTTCCTTGCGATACATTGGGTCTGCACGATAGGCAACGACAAGCCGCTTATCGCTTATGCAACATGCTTAATGCCGTCGAGACTATCCTCCCCTCCAGAATGATGGAAGTGTCGGCAGAGAGAGACGCGTTTCAACATGGTCGCCGGATGAATCCAGGCATTCGATGGCGATTCAAATTCATAATTCATGCAAATGCACAAGGAGACAAATGAAACATCATGGACTTTGCTCGCGCCGCAGATCAGCATCCTTTCTAGGCCGGGCGTTCTGCGGGATTGGTATGTTGGTTTGCGCCGCCCTCACTGCGTGTGGCGGCGGAACGGCTTCACAGCTTTCAGTTCCCGCAGCTGACTTAACCGGCCCTCTCGCCAAGAATAATTTGACCGGGGCGGTCACCCTCATTCACGATCCGGCCATTATTCGCCAGGGCGATACGTGGTACGTCTATTCTACGGATGCCCCGGTCAGTCAGCGTGGCGTGATTCCTATTCGTTGCAGTAAGGACAAAGTCGCCTATACTGATTGCGGTTTCGTATTCCCCGCGATGCCTTCCTGGATCGCGTCCACTGTGCCGGGGGCAACCATGATATGGGCGCCGGACATCTCATACTTTGGCGGAAGCTATCACATGTATTACGCCGCTTCGGTGATGGGACTGAATACTTCCGCTATTGGCGTCGCGACAAATTCGACGCTCGATCCGACGGACCCGGTATATAAATGGGTCGACCATGGCCCCATTCTCACCTCCAATTCGAGCAGCAACTTCAATGCCATCGACCCTAATATTTTGGTCGATAGCGACGGCAAGGTCTGGCTAAACTTCGGCAGCTTCTGGGGAGGCATATTCCAGCATGAAATCGATGCGGCAACGGGCATGGTCAAGGCGAGCAGCACTATAAGGAATATCGCGCGCCGCGCCAGCACGGTCCTGTACGATCCTGTCGAAGGAGCGTCCATGATCCATGCTGGTTCGTATTACTACCTGTTTGTCTCGTGGGATTCCTGCTGCGACGCCAATCCTGCCAATAGCAATTATAAGATTGTCGTCGGGCGCGGCACTTCGCCGAACGGTCCCTTCTATGACAAGGACGGCAAGGACATGCTGTTGGGAGGTGGGACAATTTTATTGCTAGGAAATAGCCAATGGAGCGGTCCTGGTGGGCAAACCGCATATGTCGATCCGGGCGATGCAACGCATAAGGCTGCCAGTCTGATTACCTTCCATGCTCTCAATTTGTCGCGCAATGGACTGGACTATCTGTTCGTAAATTCGCTCGACTTCACATCGGGATGGCCGGAGATCGTGCCTTAATCCATTTAGCCATCGCGGGCCGAGCTATTGCGCGTCCCGTGGCTTTGCGGTGGATGCTCGTACGATCAATTCCAAGTCGTGGATACATTCCATCGGGGGAGAATGGTGTCTCCCTTCCTGAATTTCGGTCAGGAGTTCGATGCCGCGCGCGGCCATGCGCGCCGTTGGAATGGCGACGGTCGTCAGTGCCGGCCGAGACTGGCTTGCCACCATGATATTTGTGATGCTCACAACGGAAAGATCATCCGGCAGCTTGCGTCCCAAACTTGCAGCTGCTTCCAGCACGCCGATTGCCGCCAGATCGTTGGACACGAATATCGACGTGAGGTCCGGCATGGAAGTAAGGAGTTCAATTCCAGTCTCTTTTCCTGCTTCAAAAGTATCTGCGCAATATCGAACTGCAGAGGCGGGGCAATTTATCCGTGCAGAGCGCAATACATCGCGAAACCCTTTATAGCGCATGTCGTGGATACCGTTTTTAGGACTGGCAATGATCGCGCCGATTGCCCGGTGCCCGAGTGCGACGAGATGTTCTGTGGCCATGCGACCGGCTTGCCGGCCGTCAAATGCCAGGCAGGGTATTCCCGGAGGCGAGTCGGGATCCTCCCACAAATCGATGACAACGGGGATGCCTCGTTGGACTACGCGCTTGAGTTGCTCAAAGTTGATGTCTGGATAGTTGGCGACCAGAATTCCGTCTGACAACGAGCCCGCTACCTCGTCGAGGAATCGGTTTTCATCGTCCAATTCATGATCCGTGTTGCATACAATCAGGTAACGGCCTTGCCGACGGGCGGCCAGACCTACGTGCAACATGAATTCTGGGTAGAACGGGTTTGTGATGCAGGGTAGCATCAGCGCGAAGGTGGGCGCCTTGCGTTCCACCAGTGCACGCGCCGTGAGATTGGGGTGATAGCGCAATAGCGCGACAGCATCCAGCACACGCTGTCGTGTCAGTTCGCCAGTTTTTCCGCGCCCGCGCAAAACATTAGTGACGGTTGTCGGTGTGACGCCGGCATGGGCTGCGACTTCCTTAATTGTTGCCATCTAAATTTTTCCCCAAGGTGTTGCGGATTTGCGCTGCGTCCCGAGATTTTCCTTGAATTTGGTTTTACGTTCAACTAGAATCGAAAAAATACTAGGTTTAACGATAAACCAAATAAGAATATGTAAGGAGATGAAGCTGTGGCTGCCATCAATTTGCGCGTGCGCCAATGCATGTCCGCCGGAAGATCCCTGCGGACACGTAGCTATTCCGAGTTGCGCGAAGTGGCTGCCGACCCCAGGCGTCCCGCCGTCGGCTTGCTACCATCAAGCTGTGACCGACAAGGTGGCGCTCGTTCAGCGTTTCTAATGCTTCCGACTCTCCGAAGCCAGCGCTGCTTGCCGGCGATCGGTTTGTGCGCCCGATTTTCGGGCCAATACGTCGAAATGGACGGCTGACCATGCCTTGTCGCTCGATACTGTCTGCCTCCGAACGGGCCGGCTTGGGTGCCCTGCCGGGATGCGAGGATGAATTGCGGCTCCTCTACACCTTTAGCGAGTCGGATATTGCGCTGATCCGGCTGCGCCGCGGCGACGCCAACCGTCTCGGCTTTGCCGTGCAACTGGCCTTACTGCACTATCCGGGATATGCGCTGGGGACCGACGCGCAAGTCCCTGTGGCCATGATTAACTGGATCGCCTGGCAGGTAAGGGTCGATGCCGGTTCCTGGGCGAAGTATGGCGTGCGCGACGAGACCCGACGCGAACATGTTAAGGAGTTGCGCTGCTATCTCGGTTTGTCTTCCTTCGGCCTGTCGGACTTCCGTTTTCTGGTGCGTTTGCTTGCAGAGGTCGCAATGCGGACGGACAATCCGCTGCGGCTGGCCGAACATGCGATGGCGGTGCTGCGCCAGCGGCGGGTTATCCTGCCGGCGTTGAAGGTAATCGACCGGGTATGCGCAGATGCGCTCGCTTGTGCCAACCGGCGCACCCATCGTGCGTTGGTCAAGCCGTTAAGCGAACGTCATCGCTGTCAGCTCGACGGTCTGCTGCAGGTGAAGCCTCACGGCAGTCTGACTTGGCTTACGTGGCTGCGGCGCTCGCCGTCAAAGCAGAACCCGCAGTCCATACTCGAACATATCGCACGCCTGAAGACACTCCAGTCGCTGGAGTTACCGGACGGAATAGGCCGTAGAATCGATCAGAACCGTCTGCAGAAGATCGCTCACGAGAGCGTGAAAATGTCGGCGGCTGACATGGTAAAACTCGCGAGCGAGCGTCGTTATGCCATGTTGCTTGCAGAGATGTCGGAGCGAATGGCAACCGTTACCGACGAGATTATCGACTTGCACGACGGTATTCTATTAGAACTGTTCTGTGGCGCGAAGACGAAATATCTGCAGCATGTCGGCGTGCCGGGCAAGACATCCAATGGGATTGGGGTGCGATATTTCCGGATGGGGCAGGCCTTGCCGGAGAGTCGGCAGGCAGGCAGCGTTTCTTATGCCGCCATCGAGGCGATTGCCACCTGGGACGATGTCGAACACGGCGAGTCCGATCAGCTTGCGCCGCAAGAATCGTCCGGCCACCTGTGCTTTGTTCGTGAGCAGTTCAGTACGCTGCGCCGCTATACGCCAGCATTTCTCGACGTATTCACGTTGCACGCCACGCCGGCTGCCCAAGACCTGCTCGATGCAATCAAGGTCGTGCGTCGCATGAACACTGGGTACGTCCTTAAAGTGCCAGCCGATGCTCCTGCCGGCTTCATCAGGCTAGAATGGCGGGGACGGGTGATCAGCGACGCCGGTATCGATCGCCGCCTCTATGAAATTTGCACCCTGGATGCGCTGAAGGACGCGCTGCGCTCTGGTGATATTTGGGTAGACGGTTCGCGCCGATTCAAGAGTCTCGACGAGTACCTGTTGCCTGCCAAGAAATTCCAGGCACTTAAGCGAGCGAACGAACTGCCTCTTGCTGTCGACGCCGCCTGCGATCGGTATCTGCACGATCGATTGACGCTCCTGGAAGAACGGCTTGATGTGGTCAACCGCCTCGCATCAACCAACGCGCTGCCGGGGGTAAGCATCACCGCGGCCGGGCTGGAGATCGCGCCACTCGAACCGACGAAGGACGCTATCCGAACATTCATTGAAAAGGCGACCAGGCGGCTGCCTAGCGTGAAGCTTACCGAACTCTTGATGGACGTGGATGAATGGACGGACTTCACGCGTCACTTTGTTCATCTGAAGGACGGGAAGCAGGCAAAGGACAAGACCCTGTTGCTATCCGTGATCTTGGCCGACGGCATCAATCTCGGCTTGAACAAGATGGCCGACTCCTGTCCCGGAACGACCTATGCCAGGCTGAAGTGGCTGCAAGCGTGGCATGTGCGTGAAACCGGCTATTCCGCTGCGCTGGCCGAGTTGTCCGGCGTACCCTATACGCACGACGGTCCGCGCCAGGATACCGAACTGCGCGCGGAGGAGCATTGCGTCGACCATGCGTTCGCATTGGCGCACTTGCTCGGCATCCAATTCGTGCCGGGGCTCTTCGACATGAAGGCCGTGCGGCTGTACACCGTCAACAATGACGATGACACGTCGGCGCTGAAGACGCTCATTGGAGGAGTGCTTGATTTGAAGCACATACGCACGCATTGGGACGAGATACTGCGACTCGCCATCTCGATCAGGCAGGGCACGTTGACAGCCTCGCTGGCACTCCGAAAGATAGGTGGTCGCTCTCGTCAGGATGGCTTGGGCGTGGCGCTGCGCGAGCTGGGACGCATCGAACACACCTTGTTCATTCTCGACTGGCTTCAAAACGTCGAGTTGCGCGGCCGCGTGCACGCCGAGCTGGAAAGGCGCGAAGCACGCGACGCGCTGGCCCGCTCGGTTTTCGTTAGCCGTTTGGATGGTGTACGCGACCATACTTTCGAACGCGATCGCTATCGCGCCAGCGGTCTTAACCTGGTGACACAGGCCATCATGTTCTGGAACACAGTTCACTTGAAACGTGCGATGCACACATCGCTGGATGGCGACAACGTTGTCGACGACAAGCTGCTGCACCATCTTTGGCCGACAAGTTGGGAGCATATCGACCTGACGGGGCCCTATGTTTGGCGGCAGAAGAATGCTTAGCGTACGTTTTTTTCTGATCTCTGCAATGCCCAGTCGGCATTACGAAAACAAGATCGGTTAGCCGAGAAAATGAATTGGCATTGACTCTTTCAATACCGTACATTTGGTTTGGCGCCAAGGAATAAAAAAGAGCAGCATCAACAATACTAAACCAACCATAAGAGACTATGAAAAATTCAAAATTTATCAGCGTCGCTGCCACCACCGGTCAGCGCATTGTTCCGAAACGCGTCGCGCTTGCACTTGCTGGCATAGGAATGCTATCGCTTGCCCCGTTCGGATTTTCCGCAGAGACAAATGCTGTCGAGGGCGAGCCGGCTCAGGTTGTTGTGATTGGCGTGCGTGCCGCAGCCGAGAGCGCGCAATCGATCAAGAAAAATTCCGATCTGGTGATCGACTCAATCGTCGCCGACGATATTGGTAAATTCCCGGATACGAACGTGGCGGAGACAATCGCCCGCGTCACCGGCGTCCAGGTGCGCCGCAGTGTCGGCGAAGCCAACACGGTGTTGATCCGAGGCTTGCCCGGTATCGCCACCACGCTCAACGGCCGCGAGATGTTCACCACCACCGGCCGCTACATCCAACTGGCCGACATTCCGTCCGCGATGCTGCAGCGTGTCGACGTCTATAAAGCCCAGAGCGCCGACCTGGCGGAAGGCGGCATTGCTGGGCTGATTGATGTGCGTACGAATCGCCCATTCGACTTCAAGGGCTTCCAGGCCAGCGTCAACGGTGGCGTCGTCTACAAGGACAAGGGTAAGCATACCGATCCGCAATTCAACGGCATGGTGTCGAATCGCTGGAAGACCGACATCGGTGAAGTCGGTGCCCTGTTCGGCGTGTCTCATGTGAAAGACAGGTTCTTCGAAGAGGGGTCGTTTCAGTCCTTCCCGATCCAGAAGGATTGGCTGCTGCCGAATCTGACCGGCCCCGACCTCATCGGTCTCCTGCCAGTGTTCGGAAAGCGCGAACGCACAGCGGAGAACTTCGCAGTGCAATGGCGTCCGAACAAGGGGTTGGAACTGTATGCTGAAGGTATCAATTCGCATTACCAGAATACCGATGAGACCGACTTCCTGGTTGGTTTGCCATGGTGGGCCGACACATTTTCGGCGACCAAGATTCCTGGTACCGACCAGCTCGACACGCTGACTTCGCGCAATGCCAACACGATCCTGTCGACCCAGGCGCGGCACGCCGACAACAAAACGTCGCAGTATGCAATCGGCGGCAGGTGGCAAGCGACGCCGAGCCTGAAAGTGACGACCGAACTGGCGCGCACCGCGAGCAAATACGATTGGCAGAACCCGATTCTCGACACCTTGATCAACGTGCCGAACGTCTTCATCAAGACCAATGTCCACGATGCCGCATTTGCACAGTACAGTGGCATTGATATGGCCAACGGCAACAATGTCAATCTATTTCAGCTCTTCGACCGCTACGGTCGGGACACAGGCAGCTCCAGTGACTGGCGCGCCGACGCGACCTACATTCCGGATAGTGAGGGCTTCTTCAAGGAATTCTCCGTTGGCGTGCGCTACAACAAGCGCGAAGCGGACTCGATCAAGTCGTACGAAGGCAGCGTGATGGCGCCGGGCTACAACGGCGCGTGGGATGCGTCGAAGACGGTGAAGGCCGGCTCGATCTCCGGTATGAATTGCACTGCACCGACCATGTCGGAAAATTACGGCACGTCGGGCTGGTACATGCCATGCGCGAGCTACCTGCTCAACAGTACAGGCAGCATCCGCCAGATCATCACAGGTAGCTCGGCCGCCAAAGGGATCGATCCGGGCTCGTTCTTCAGCGACACCGAAAAGAACGTGGCGCTTTACCTGAAGACCAAGGTCGGCTTTGACCTCGGCAAAATGCCGGTTGACGGCCTGCTCGGCGTTCGCGTCACCAAGACCGATGCCGATCTGTTGGGCAAGAGCCAGGTGAATGGCGCTTATGTCGATACGAAAAAAAGTAACAGCAACACAAATGTCTTGCCAAGCGCAAGTTTCAAGCTGGCTTTGACCGATGAGCTGATAGGCCGTCTTGCCTACGCCAAGACCCTGACCCGTCCTGACTTCGGTCAGTTGAACCCGGGAACCGCGTATGTGAATTCTAACGGCACGACGATTCAGGCCTCGGCGTCGGGTGGCAATCCAGATCTCAAGCCGTTCACCGGTCAAAATCTGGATGCCGCACTCGAGTATTACTTTGCGCGGACCGGCATGGTCAGCGCCACGGTGTTCCGTCACAACTTCGACGGTTACATCATGTCCAAGTCCGTGCCGGAAGTCTTCCAGGGCGTGAATTATCAGACCACGCGGCCGTACAACTCGGACAAGGGGCAGTTGCAAGGCCTGGAGCTCGCTTCCCAGCAGTTCTTTGATCGGTTGCCGGGCTGGATGAGCGGTTTGGGCATGCAGGCGAACTTTACCTACATGACTGGTGGTGTGACGTCATCGGTCGATCCTAGGCTCGAAGGCAAGCAGTTCACCGGCATGTCGAAGTACTCGTATAACCTGGTTGGCCTGTATGAGCGCGGCCCGTGGTCCGGTCGTCTGGCGTACAATTGGCGTTCTAAATTCACCGAGGTGTACGGCGACCGTGACGGCAATGCGGGTGTGGCACCCGCGCACGACCGGCTCGTCGCTCCGATGACGTCGCTCGACGGTTCGCTGAGCTACAAGATCAACAAGGATTTGTCGATGTTCGTGACTGGAACCAACTTGTTGAACTACAAGTTCCGCGTCTACTGGGATGATTCGCGCGTATTTCCATTTGTCACTCGCAGCAGCGAGCGCGCCATCGCCCTGATGCTGAACTGGAAAGTCAACTAAGGTTTGGTCTGGTTTGAGCCTTATTTCCTCGCTGCCGTCATGGCGGCTTCGGCAGCTTAGGCTACCATTTTTTGTTGGAATTGATAGCAGACAGCCATGCATAAATTTATTTTGGAGGAACACTCAATGACACAGGATTTGTATACGTTTTTCAGTCGACGATTTGGTTGTCGTCATTTTCTGTGCGCCGTGCTTGCCGGCCTGCTTGTCCTCCCGGCGCACGCCGACAGTGGACGCGAACGCCTGTCGCTCGATCGCGGCTGGCTGTTTCATCTCGGCGACATTCCGTTTCATGTACCGGTCACGCAGGACGAGACCTATTATGCGACCAAGGCCGGCCTTGCATCCGGCGCCGCAGCCGTCAAGTTCGACGCCACGGCGTGGCGCAAGCTCGACCTGCCGCATGATTGGCAGATCGAACAGCCCTTCGATGCCAAGGCCAACCCGGCACAGGGATTTCGCCAGCGCGGCATTGGCTGGTACCGGCGCTACCTGGCCGTGCCTGAGAGCGATCGCGGCCGGCACGTCGAGCTTGAGTTCGGTGCCATCGCCACGCACGCCACGGTCTGGGTGAACGGTAACCTCGTCAACCACAACTGGTCCGGCTACAACGAGATTCGCGTCGACATCACGCCCTATCTCCTGTATGGCGACAACAACCCGAACGTCATCGCGATCCGGGTCGACGCCAATGCGATGGAAGGCTGGTGGTATGAAGGCGCCGGGATGTACCGCCACAGCTGGCTGGTCAAGACCGATGCCGTACATATCGTGCCCGATGGCGTGCGCATCACGCCGCGCCAGGTGAAGGGTGATAGCTGGGAAATTCCGGCCCAGGTCACGCTCGAGAACGACGGCAAGCAAGCTGCGCGTGTCGACGTCGAGATGGTCGTCACCGGCCCGGACGGCAAGCAGGTGGCGCGCCGTAGCACCTCGATCGATGTTCCGGTGCTGGCGCAGGTCACCGCGTCCTTGCCGATGACGATACGCCGTCCGTCGCTGTGGTCTCTCGACAAGGGCGCGCTGTACCACGTCACCACGACCGTGCGCAGCAACGGCAAGACGGTTGACCAGGTCGCCCTTGACACCGGATTTCGCACGTTGCGTTTCGATGCCGAGCGGGGCTTCTTCCTGAATGGCGCACATGTCAAGCTGCAAGGCGTCTGCCTGCACCAGGATCATGCCGGCGTCGGTGTCGCCGTGCCCGATGCGATCTGGGAGTATCGCTTGCGCCGTCTGAAGGAACTCGGTGTGAATGCGATCCGCTTCTCGCACAATGCGATTGCCTCTGAAGTGCTGGACATGGCGGACCGCATGGGCTTCCTGGTGATGGCCGAGAACCGCAATTTCAATCCGTCGCCGGATTACATGAAACAGCTCGAGTGGATGGTCAAGCGCGACCGCCATCATCCTTCGGTGATCCTGTGGTCGGTGTTCAATGAAGAGCCAGTGCAAGCGACCGAGGCTGGCTACGAAATGGCGCGCCGCATGGTGGCCCTGGCCAAGGCGCTTGACGGAACCCGGCCGACCACTGCCGCCATGAGCAATGGCCTGCTGACACCGCTCAACGTATCGCACGCGGTCGACGTCGTCGGTGCCAACTACCAGATACCCGAGTACGACAAATACCATGCGGCCTATCCCGGCAAGCCCTTCACGAGCTCGGAAGATACCTCGGCGTTCATGACGCGCGGCGAATACACGACCGATAAGGCGCGTCATATCGAGGGCAGCTACGACAACGAGTACCCGGTCTGGGGGAATACTCATCGCGATGCCTGGCAGGCGATCGGCACGCGTGATTTCGTCGCCGGCGGCTTCGTCTGGACTGGCTTCGACTACCACGGCGAGTCGTGGCCGTACACCTCGTGGCCCTCGGTCAGTTCTTACTTCGGCATCATGGACCTGAACGGTTTTCCAAAGACCGCGTACTACATGCACCAGGTGCAGTGGATCAAGGATAGACCGCTGGTCCACATTGCGCCGCACTGGAACTGGGCGGGCAAGGAGGGCCAGGAGATTGTCGTGAGAGTGATGGCCAACGTCGAGCGCGTGAAGCTCTTGCTGAATGGCCGCGAGATCGGCGAGCAGAAGGTCGATAACTATCGCATGAACGACTTCAAGGTGAGATATGAAGCCGGCAAGCTGGAGGCGATCGCTTACACCGGCGACAAGGAAGTGGCGCGCACCAGCGTCGAGACTACTGGCCCGGCGGTCGCGCTGGAACTGGTGCCGGACCGCGGCGCGCTCGCCGGCGATGGCTACGACGCGATGCCGATCACCGTGCGCGCACTCGACGCACAAGGCCGGGCGGTGCCGCTGGCGAACGACGAAGTGAGCTTCGAGATCGCCGGTGCCGGCAAGTCGATTGGCCACGGCAATGGCGATCCGAATTCGCATGAGGACGAGAAGGGCAAAACGCGCAAGCTGTTTAACGGCCTGGCGCAACTGATCGTGCAGAGCAACTGGGACAGCGGCGGCACGATCGAGGTGCGCGCCAGCGCGCAGGGTCTTATTCCCGCTACGCTGACGATTCCGGTCAAGGCCGTGCAGCCGATCGCCTATGTGACCACCGCCGCGGCGCCGAAAGCTGGTAAGCCATGAAGCGGCGATCATTGCAGACGCAGCACTCGGCCTTTGCCCATTCCTCGGCCTTTCGAAACGGCCGGTTGGCGTACGTTTTCTTTCATTTTCTGCGACCCCTCATCGGTGTCCCAAAAACGATATTGCGAACCGGGAAAGATGAATTGACATTTTTTTCGTTTTCGCGCCATGCATTGCGCTTATGCGGTAGGGACTTGTATTGTTGATTAACGTTTCGCTTCGCGGCTGTCACCAACTTAATATCAAAGAATAGAGGAGAATCTTGATGAAGAAGTTTGCATTCATGGTGCTGTTTGTATGGGCAGCTCAGGCAGTCGCACAAGTGATCGTCGACGACAACGTGACGTTCAAAATCAAGAACGTCAACAGCGGATTGGTCCTGAGTACGAACGCAACCCAGACCGCAGGAAGCGTACTGGTGCAACGGAACGATGACGGTGCCAGCGACAAGTTGTGGCACTTCATCCCGATGGGCAGTGGCAAGTACAACATTGAGAACATGTTGACCCACCAGGTGATGGGGGTGTCGAGCGGTTCCACAGCCAATGGCGCACCGATAATTCAATGGGCTGATAATGGCACCACGGATCACCTTTGGACCATCACTCAGACGGGCGACGGTAACTACATGATCAAGAACGACAACAGTGGCTTGTATCTGGAGGTTTTTCAGGGAAGCCTGGTGCCAAGTGCGACCATCGATCAATGGGGGGCGACGGGTTGCCTTTGCCAGAAATGGCAACTGGTAAGCACTGGCAATAGTCCCTACCCATTGCCGGGAACCGTGAGCGGTAGCGGCACAGGTGTACATGATCCGTTCATGCTGCGAGCCGCAGGGGGAACGTATTGGCTTTACGGAACCAACAGATCGCTCGCCTCGTCCACCGACCGGATCAATTTTACCAGTGCCGGCAGCGGGCTAACACCCTTGCCTTCCTGGACCAATACCTATACCAATGGTGGCATGCTCTGGGCGCCCAACGTGGTATTCATGAATAACCAGTATTATCAGTACTATTCCGCTTCCAGCGACGGATCGAAAATCTCGGCAATCGGTCTCGCGACTGCATCGACTCCGAACAGCACTTCATGGACAGATCAGGGCATTGTGGTCTCGTCGAACTCGTCGAGTGCCTTTAACGCAATCGACCCCAGCATTATTCAAGACCAGAGCGAAAACTATTGGATGTCGTATGGATCATGGTGGCATGGCCTCTATATGATTCAATTGAATCCATCGACCGGCAAGCAATCAACAAGCAATACAACGAACTATCATCTGGCTGAGCGAGCGCATGGCCTGGAAGGGTCATACCTGTACTACTACAACGGGTACTACTATCTCTTCGCTTCGATCAATAACTGCTGCAGCGGTGTCAACAGCCACTATCGCACGATAGTGGGACGTTCGAGCACGATTACCGGTCCCTACTATGATCGTGGCGGTCTCAACATGCTCAGTGGGGGCGGCACCATCTTAGTGAGTGCACATGGCCGCATTCAGGGCCCAGGCGGCGAGAGTCTCATGACCGACAACGATGGTCCATTGATGGTGTACCACTACTATGACGGTAACAACAATGGAGCAGCTACGCTCGGGATCAACCGCGTTGGCTTCACTGTAGATGGCTGGCCCTATCTGTTTTAGTCTTCATCCGACAGTCTGCCGGGTTCTGATCTGTGTCACTCTAGCCTGCGGAAGATGGTGGGCCAGCCATCCCTTTCACAGGCGAAATTTTTTTGAATAAAGATGATGCATTAAGCATTTACCCAAAGGTAGGAGGAATGCGCCATTCTAAATTCATTATCATGAAGGGGGGGTATGGATTCCGCGCGGTCAGTCTGCCGATTTTTATTTGAACGGGCGGGAGATTGAAACCATGTGCAGTCAACACATCTGGTAAGGCTGAGGTGTACTGAGATGTGCTGTTAATAGCGGGTACTCTTGTCGCAAGTTAACCTTGATTGTTTGTTGAAATTTCCAGCAAATACAATAGGAAGAACATTGCCGGAGAGGCAGTGAATATTTGGATGTATCTTTCTGAAAAATACATCCAAATTAGTTTGCTAAGTAATTTTCAAATGCTGACTGATCACACAAAGTGACAAACATAATCCAGCGTATCAATAGTCTCGATTTCAAAACTGGAATTGGCCGGTACATTGAATTGCTGGCCGCCTTCGTAGGTTGCCCATTCGGTTTCACCCTTGAGGCGGATGCGGCATTTGCCGGCGTTCAGTTCCATGATTTCTGCGGCACCGGTGTTGAATACCAGGCTGGATGGGAAGATCACGCCTATGGTTTTTTTGCTGCCGTCAGCAAACAGTACTGTGTGGGATACGCATTTGCCGTCGAAATACAGATTGGCTTTTTTGACGACGCTGACTTGATCAAATTGGGTAGACATGCTGGATAGCTCCGAAAAAAAAGACCCGCACAAATCAATGAGCGGGTCTGGAATAGATAAAAATTTAAATGATTACTGACCGCGTTTTGCGCGGGCATTGGCAGCAATACGCATGCGCAATGCATTCAGTTTGATGAAGCCGCCAGCGTCTGCCTGGTTGTAGGCGCCGCCATCTTCATCAAAGGTTGCGATGTTCATGTCGAACAGCGAATCGGTTTTGGAATCGCGCGACACGGTGATGACATTGCCCTTGTACAGTTTCAGGCGTACCCAGCCGTTGACGGTGTGCTGGGTATGGTCGATCAGCGTTTGCAGCGCGACGCGCTCTGGTGCCCACCAGTAGCCGTTATAGATCATGCTGGCGTAACGTGGCATCAGGTCATCTTTCAGATGGGCGACTTCACGGTCCAGGGTGATGGATTCAATGGCGCGGTGGGCGCGCAGCATGATGGTGCCACCCGGGGTTTCATAGCAGCCGCGTGATTTCATGCCGACATAGCGGTTTTCAACCAGGTCCAGGCGACCGATGCCGTGCTTGCCGCCCAGGCGGTTGAGTTCTGTCAGCACTGTTGCTGGCGACATGCGTACGCCGTTCAGTGCGACGATGTCACCGCGTTCAAATTCTATATCCAGGTATTCTGCCTGGTCGGGTGCTGCTTCTGGGCTAACTGTCCAGCGCCACATGGATTCTTCGGCTTCGGCACTTGGGTTTTCCAGGTGACGGCCTTCAAAGCTGATGTGCAGCAGGTTGGCATCCATGGAGTAGGGCGCGCCGCCGTTTTTATGTTTCTGGTCGATGTCTATGCCTGCGTCTTCTGCATATTTCATCAGTTTTTCGCGCGACAGCAAATCCCATTCACGCCATGGGGCGATGATCTTGACGCCTGGCATCAGGGCATACGCACCCAGTTCAAAACGCACCTGGTCATTGCCTTTTCCGGTCGCACCGTGGGAAATGGCATCAGCACCGGTTTCTTTGGCGATTTCGATCAGGCGTTTGGCGATCAGTGGGCGGGCAATGGAAGTGCCCAGCAGGTATTCACCTTCATAAATCGTATTGGCGCGGAACATCGGGAACACGAAATCGCGCACGAATTCTTCACGTACATCATCGATGTAGATATTTTCAGGTTTGATACCGAACTTGATGGCTTTGGCACGCGCCGGTTCCAGCTCTTCACCCTGGCCCAGATCGGCGGTAAAGGTGACGATTTCACACTGATAATTATCTTGCAGCCATTTCAAAATGACAGAGGTATCCAGACCGCCCGAATAGGCTAGGACGACTTTTTTAATATCGCTCATGATGTGCTCTCGAAAAAATTAAAACATAAGACTTAAAACCGAAAAGATCACCACAGAGGCACAGAGGAAGGAAAGACTTCTTGCAAGAAGTCTTCGTTCCGCAGGCGAATGGCATGCCATTCGAATTCCCTGCTGCACCTCAGAGGAAAAACATGGAGGAAATCCAGGTTGATTCTTGGTCAGCATGAGTCTGCTGGTTTCTTTAAATTAATTTGCAGCTATATAAATACTTAACTTGTAGGTTGGGCTACGTTTTATCAGCCCAACAAAATCACAGATACCCGTCTTTTGCCACCTGGGCCTGGATAAAAACCTTGTCCAGATCACAAATCCTTTGGCCCATATCAGATGAGCCATAACAAGATTTTCTTCGGTTTTCTCTATGCTGTCTCCGTGTCTCTGTGCCTCTGTGCCTCTGTGTTGAGAGGTCTTTTCCAAAATTTACCGTGCATGAAACAAGATCAACGAATCTCGCCCACCACCAAAAATTCCAACAAGGCTTTTTGTACGTGCAGGCGGTTTTCGGCTTCGTCCCACACGACTGACTGCGGGCCGTCGATTACACCGGCGGACACTTCTTCGCCACGGTGCGCCGGCAGGCAATGCATGAACAGGGCGTCAGGATGGGCGCGGGCCATCTTGGCTTCGTCGACGATCCAGCCATAAAAGGCTTTCAGGCGGGCCTGGTTTTCATCTTCATAACCCATGCTGGTCCAGACATCGGTATTCACCAGGTCAACCCCGGCGCAGGCGTCAGACGGGCTGTCAAACACCGTGTACTGCGACTTGTCGGCGGTGACTTGCGACAGGTCCATGTCATAGCCCTTGGGCGTGGAAATATGCAGGTGGAAGTTGAATACCTGCGCTGCCTGCAGCCACGAATACAGCATATTGTTGGCGTCGCCTATCCACGCCACCTTTTTGCCGGTGATGGAACCACGGTGTTCAATATACGTAAACACATCGGCCAGTACCTGGCAGGGGTGATGCTGATTGGTCAGACCATTGATGACGGGCACGCGCGAGTTGGCGGCGAAGCGCTCTATCATTTCTTGTTCAAAGGTGCGGATCATGATGATGTCGCACATGCGGGACATGACCTGGCCTGCGTCTTCTACCGGTTCGCCACGGCCCAACTGACTGTCGCGGGTATTCAGGTAAATCGCGGCACCGCCCAGCTGGTGCATGCCGGCTTCAAAAGACAGGCGGGTACGGGTGGAATTTTTTTCGAACACCATCACCAGGGTTCTATCCAGCAAAGGGTGATAGGTCTGGTAAGCCTTGAAACGCTGCTTGATGATGCGCGCACGCTGCATCACGTATTCAAATTCGGACAGCGAAAAATCGGAGAACTGCAGGAAATGTTTGATAGCCATAAATAAAACGGGCAGCAAGTTAAGCTTGCCGCCGCTTGTCATAACTGCTTCATTATAAGGGATTAATTCGCCTTTCCCATATTAAATTCTGGGTAGAGACAAATCCAGAGGGTGTTGACCTGACTTTTTTGCTTGCCAAAAGATAGGTCAACAAGCCAAGTCAATACCCCCAACCCATTCTACGCAGGTTTTTGAATTCGGGGTTGAAAATCTTGCCATACCTGCAATGATTCACCGCCAGCTTGCCGTCTTTTTGCCGCGTTTCTCCCCGTTCCAAAAATTTCAATATGTAACAATTATTGCATTTCCCGTTTTGATGCAGTTTACAATTTGTGAATTTTAGTCAACTAGCTGGCATTGCTGATTGATTTGTTTAAACTCAAATATATTGCAGAAAACGCAGAAAAATGGATTTTGTATTTAACAGGATTTAACGATTCCGAAAACTGCAACCGATGGCGTTTGTTGTTACAGCGACCTCCAATTGCTCCCGCAAGTGAGGCAAGTATGACAAACACTTGTTATCCAATAAATCAACAAAAAGTAGATAAATTATGAGCGCACTCTTAGCCGGACTCACTGTCCTGATTATTGGCGATAGCCATATGTCGACCCCCGATTATCTGATCACGACTTTGCATGATGATCTGATGAGCAAGGGCGCTGTCGTGTATTCCTTCGGTGCTTGCGGCGTCGCCGCCGGTGACTGGATGGTAAAAAGCCAATCACCATGTGGCGGTGCAAGCCGTATCAAGGATGGCCCGGTAGAAGTGAAAACCGGCCAGGACGCAATGACCCGTCCTTTCAATGAACTGGTTAAAACATATAAACCGAATCTGGTGGTGGTCGTCAATGGCGACACCATGGCATCGTATGCCGCACCAGAGCTGCCAAAGACCTGGATCTGGCAACAAGTGACGCGCCTGACCAAGGGTGTCAAAAACAATGCTGTGAGCTGCGTCTGGGTTGGCCCGGCATGGGGCACTGAAGGCGGCAAGTTCAACAAGACTTTTGCACGTGCTAAAGAAATGTCTGGCTACCTGTCTGAAATCGTTGCGCCTTGTACCTATGTTGACTCACTGAACATGTCCAAGCCGGGTGAATGGGCTTCGTCTGATGGTCAGCATTTTGATTTGGCTGGTTACAAAGCCTGGGGTACGGCGATAGGCAATGCGATTTCTTCGCCAGCCGTTTTGCAAAACATTAAAAAATAAATTAAACCGGGTCACCCTTAATCATGAAAAAACTGATCGTTGCCTGTCTGGGCTCTATGTTGGCGATGGCGGCACATGCCGACAATCCTTTATATGAAACCGGTCCTGCCCAGGATTCTTCCTTTGTGCGTTTCCTCAACGCCAGCGAAGACAAGGCCAGTGTGGTGAATGGCGCTGCGAAAGTGGCGCTGGCAGCCCAGGGCGACGGCAGGGTGTCCCGTTTTTATCCGGTCAAGGCCGGTGCCAAGCTGGCGGCCAATGTACAGGTCGGCACTGCAAAAACAGCGGTGGAAGTCGTTGCCAAGCCGGGTGAATTTGTCACCATTGCCATTGTCAGCAAAGGCACAGGCATAGAAACCGTCATCATCAAAGAGTCACCGACAGATTTCAATGCCAGCCGTTCTTCACTTGCTTTGCTGAACCTGGATACCAGTTGCGCTGTCGCTGGCCTGAATGTGGCAGTCAAAAATACACCAATACTGGATGCCGTCAAACCGGCTACTGTGCAACGCCGTCTGGTGAATCCTATCAGCCTGAAAGCGCAAGCCATGTGTGATGCGAAAGCAGAAGGCAAGACAGTAGACCTGGGCCAGTTGCAGGCCGGTGAACGTTATAGCGTCGTTGTGATGCCGGGCAAAAAAGGACGTCAGACCTTCTTCGTCCGTGACAGTACTTCCTGATCCACGCTAAGCACGGGTACGATCCATGGTATTTGCGTCTCTAGAGTTCCTGACTCTCTTCCTGCCCCTGTTCTTTGCCCTCTACCTGGTCACTCCTCAGCGGTTTCGCAATCACACCTTGTTGGTGGGGAGCTGGCTGTTTTATGCTTGGTGGACGCCAAAGTTCCTGGTACTGATCATTGCCCTGACCGTGCTGGCCTGGGCTGCAGCCATATTGATCGACAAGAGCAGCAATGAACGCAGCAAGACCCGCATCATGGTCGCTGCCATCGTGCTGAATCTGGCTTCGCTGGTCTGGTACAAGTACACCAATATGCTGGTGTATTCGCTCAATACCATTTTGACCGGTCGTGACATGCCCACCATCCCGTGGGAAAACCTGATGCTGCCGATAGGCCTGTCCTTCACGGTCTTGCATGCGATTTCATATATCGTCGATGTACGCCGCAAAACCGTGCCGGCGCAATACAGCATTATTTCTTTCAGCGCCTATATGGCGATGTTCCCGCATCTGATCGCTGGCCCCATCGTGCGTTACAAGGTCATCGATACCGAATTGCGCGAACGGGTATTTTCCATCGACAAATTTGCCGCTGGTGTGCGCCGCTTCATGGTCGGTTTTTCGATGAAGGTCTTGATTGCCGACACCCTGTCACCCATCGTGACACTGGCATTCGGCCTTAAAAACCCATCGCTGGTAGATGCCTGGACCGGCTGCGCCGCCTACACCCTGCAACTGTATTTTGACTTTGCCGGTTACAGCGCCATGGCAATCGGCCTGGGCCTGATGCTGGGTTTCGATTTCCAGGAAAATTTCAACAACCCCTATCTGTCCGTGTCGATACAGGATTTCTGGCGGCGCTGGCACATGACGCTGTCATCCTGGCTGCGGGATTACCTGTACATCAGCCTGGGCGGCAATCGTCATGGTGCTGGTCGTACCTACGTCAACCTGATGCTGACGATGGCCATAGGCGGCTTGTGGCACGGTGGTGAAAACTGGAATTACCTGATCTGGGGCATCATCCACGGCTCGGCTTTGTGCTGTGACCGCATGTTTACCCAGCGCGGTTTATCCATGCCCAATTACCTGTCCCGCACACTGACCTTGCTGGTCGTGATGCTGGCCTGGACCGTGTTCCGGTCGGACAGTTTTGCGACTGCGATGGATTTGCTGGCCGGTCAGTTTGGCCTGCATGGCGTCGCCATGGGGGACGCCATTGCCCTCGCATTGCGCCCCAGTATCGTGCTGACCTTTGTGCTGGGCCTGATCTGCGTCGTCTATCCGGCCACTTTAGTCGGCAAACGCGGCGGCCTGGGTTTTGTCGGCTGGAGCATGACCTGGCCAGTGCTGACCTTTGCCTATGCCGTTGTGGTACTGGCCGGGCAAAAGGCCATTCCCTTTCTGTATTTCCAGTTTTAGGAGACGATCATGAGTGAATGTTTTAACTTTGATCCCAAAAAAGCTGGCTGGACCCGTTTCTTGCCGGTGACAGCCTTTGCCGCCATCATGCTGGGGGGCCTGATTGTGACCCAGACTTCGCTGAATGCGGTGCCGACTGAAAGATGGGCAGGCATAGATAATCCCAAACGCCTGCTGGATGGTGACGCAACCCGCCAGTTTTCTGCGCAATTGAATAACTACTTCATGCTCAGCAAACCATTTGCAAAAATCGAGCGCGGCGTGACCTGGCTGCTGGCTGGTGATACCGGTGTATCGGTGCGCAAGGGTTGTGCCGACTGGTTGTTCTTGACGGATGAACTGACCCCCTTCGCCAATGCTGCCGATAATGCCGCCGCCCGGGCCAGGATCATCACCCAGACCGCCAGCGATTTGCAAAAACGCGGCATCAAACTGGTGGTTGCCGTGGTACCCGACAAGACCCGTATCGAGCACGACCATTTGTGCGGCCTGCATCGTCCTGCCAGCTTTGCCACCCGCGTAGACGACTGGGTAAAAATCCTGGGTGACAGCAAGGTCGATGCACTGGACTTTACCCCCGCACTGGCTGCCACGGCAGAAGAACGCTATTACCGCAGCGATTCACACTGGAACGAGCACGGCTCCAACGCCGCCGCCAAAGCCCTGGCAGAGTACCTGCAGGCGCTGAACCTGACAGATAAACCCAAAGATGCGCGTGACCCCAATGCCATACAATCATCCAGGGTAGAACGTTCAGGCGACCTGATGCGCGTCTCCAACCTCGAAGGCTTGCCGACCTGGATGCGCCCGGCCACCGAAGTCACACAGATCAGCAAAGTGGCACCCGTTGCCGTGGCCAGTGATGACCTGTTTGGCGACGCTGGTTTGCCAACCGTGGCACTGGTGGGCACGTCCTTCAGCCGTGCCTCGAATTTCTCGCCCTTCCTCAGCCAGCACCTGGGTTCGCCAGTCGCCAATCTGGCCAAGGATGGCGGTGATTTCGACGGCGCCGCCTATGCCTACCTGAACAGCAACGAATTCAAAACCCAGGCCCCCAAGGTCGTCGTCTGGGAAGTGCCAGAGCGTATGCTACCCAAGCCACTGACTGTATCAGAAAAAAAATGGCTGGCGTCGTTAGGTCCAAAGACTTGATGTAGAGGGTGATTTTCAGAATGCTAATGAATAGTGTGCTCAGTGAGCCTTTAGACTCTTACCCGGACGGGGATGAATTTCAGATAGGTCGCGTGCTGATCTGGGTTCAATATATGGAAGGGGGCGATCGTGTATTGCGGTTATCAAAGGTCGATACTATCTTCCTCGCGCTTCAGGCAGACATCCCAAAAGTGGAAGCCATGGCAAGCCAGGTCAGTGGCGATGACATGCAGGTGATAGCCATATCCATCAAACCAGATGACAGTACGATATATACGTGCAGACAAGACTACGATGAAGACAGCGTTGACATCGTCCGCACAGTTGATGGTAGGCTGATGCTTCTTTGATGCTTCAATTGAAGCCAGCAGTATGAAACCTGAAGTACAAACCAACAAAATCGTCGTTTTATCCGGTTCCGGCATCAGTGCCGAAAGTGGCTTGCATTCCGCACCTTTGCGAACGCTGGCTAGGTGAACGCTGACTGAGTGACCGAGGCTAAGTGACCATAGGCTAAAATAAGTACCTGGCTTCCACGATGGATCTTTTTACAAGCGCATTGAATTTACCCAATGGCCACCACACGCCAGCAATTGAGCATGTTTGTCCCAGCGCTTGTCCCCGCTCTGGCAGCGGTGGAGCTGGAACGCGTGCGCAGCATTGTTGATCCCGTACAAAGCAGCCTTATCCCGGCACACATCACCCTGTGCCGCGAAGATGAAATTTCCGATTTCCCGCCCATCAGGCAAAGGCTGCAACACCTGGTATTGCCACCCATCACCCTGACGTTTGGCGTGGCTGAAGTATTTTCGGGACATGGCCTGATACTGCATTGCATCGAAGGAGAACCTGCTTTTCTTCAATTGCGTGAATACATTCTGGCCTCAAGCAATATCAAGACCCAACGTCCACACCTGACTCTGGCCCATCCCAGAAACCCGAAAGCCCCCGGCAATTCCCTGGCCGCGACAGCCTGCCTGCCAAACCCTCTGCAGATCAGTTTCACCAGTATTTGTTTGATAGAGCAAGAGGGCAGTGGCCCGTGGCGGGTGTTGGAGAGGTATGCCTTGCGGTGAAATTTTTGTTGTGTAAATTATATAACGACTCTTTAGGGATGGACTTTGTGGGAGATGAAAGATTGTTTTTGTACTTGTTCCACCATCTATACTTATAATCGCTTCAATGCCGTAATATTCCAAGTCTTCATCCATTGCATCTAACCCGTCATCAAAATGAGATACAACACAACGCACCTTATTAACGCTTTATTCTTATTGCCTCTGTTCGCTCCTTGCTTCAATGCGCATGCAGAAGACCTGCAAGCAGCAAGGACTGCTTACACCAGCCAGTTAACCAAGAAAATGAAGGCGCCACAAAGCTTCGTCCAGGAAAAGGTACCTGCCGGGGTCAAAGAGATTAGCTATGTGTCGGGTAAATTGCATTTGACGGCATGGTTGTCTACCACGCCTGACAACAAGAAAAAGATGCCTGCCGTAGTGTTCCTGCATGGTGGATTTTCCTTTTCTGCTGATGACTGGGTTGCTGCTGAAGGTTTTGTCAAAGCTGGCTATATTCTCATGATGCCGCGCCTGCGTGGTGAAAACGGTGGCGAAGGCAATTTTGAAATGTTTGGCGGTGAAGTCGATGACGCCATTGCCGCTGGCAGTTACCTTGCGACTTTACCGCAAGTCGATACACAAAGGATATATCTGGCAGGTCATAGCGTGGGGGGCAGTCTGGCCATACTGGCATCAGAAATGCCGTCACCATTCAAGGCAGTTGCTGCCTATAGTGGCTTCGCCCGCTTGCCGCTGTGGCTGGCCCATTATAAGAATATTGCCCCTTTCAATGTTGATCTGCCAGACGAACAAAAAATCCGCGACCCTTATCGCTATACGAGCACAGTCAAAGCGCCGCTGTATGTGTTTTCTGAATCAGCCAATACCATGGCGATTCCAGTTAACGCAGAATTTTGCAGTCTGGTCGCCAAATATTCAGTCTGCAAACATGAAGTGATCACCGGTAACCATGAATCCATGATTGCTCCGGCAATAGTGCGGACGATTACCTTGTTTAATAAAGTCTGATGCTCGACTTATTAAACATTGAATCGATCTGCCAAACAATACGATCACGGCACCATCAAATACTGGCGCGCCACATCTGCTACATCTTCTTGAGGGGGATTGTGCCAGATAAACCAAAACTGAAAAAACCGTCTTGTAGCCCACCCACCAGCATGTGTCTGCTGGCGAGCGTGGCCCTGGTACATCACTTGAGTTTTTCAATTTCTGCCAGCGCAGCATCGAGTTGTGTGTCCTTACCGGCCCTGAAATCATCTACTTTGGTGCGTATCAGCTTGCCAGGTTGTACGCCTACGCCGACAAACGCTTTACCATCGATATAGGTGTCTTTTTTTGTACAGATGCGGGCACTGCCACCGCCGGGCATGCTGATCATCAATGGTTGTCCTGTGCTGCCACCGGTGGGTTCACCGATGATCAGGCCACGCTTCATGCTGTCAAAGGCAACGGCAAAATCTTCAGCGGCGGAAAAGGTTGAGGCGCTTGTCAGGACCATGACTGGGCCGTGATAGGCGCGCTCTGGATCGGGTTGGTTTTTTTCGTCGGCAAAGTCATGCATGGCTTGTCTTTCGCCCCATGCCCGCGTTGTGGGCTTATAGTTACGGGTGGCGGCATGGCTGCTGTCAAAGGGTGGCGTCCCCAGGGTTTGCAATACGCGATAGCCTACGTCGGTATCGCCACCACCGTTTTTCCTTACGTCGAAGATGATCGCCTTTGCCTTGGCAATTTCTGCATAGGCTTTGATGTATTCTTTGGCAGCGGTATTGTCACCAAAAGAGTTGAGTTCAACGTAGGCAACATTATTGGCTAACATGCGCCAGTTGAATGCTGGCCTGGGTGTGGCAAACTTGCGCCGGGTTGCAGTATTGATGCGTTTGATGTCGATGGAGAGGGTCTTGCCCTGCGGGTCTGCTACAAGAATTTTCACTGACGTGTCCAGGTCACCAAGCAACAGAACATAATTATAGAGCCGGACATCCATGTCTTGCGGGGTAGACGCGCTGATATAGGGGGCCACTGTTTTTTGTAAATAGGTTTTGATGTCCTGTCCATCGGCACTCAGTATCTGATGGCCGGGCAAGATACCGCGTTCGCGCAATGCAGGGTCAAGCACATCCGTGATGATGACCTTGTCTTCCATCAATACAGCGCGTAGCGGTACGGTGCCCCACACATCATTGTATAAGGTGGCTGGCGGCATGACATTGGTATGCCCGTCTTGCAGCAAGGCGCACATTTCCATCAGAATCTTGTAATAGTCAGCGGTGTTTTTTGCCGCGCGCACTTTGGGCAGATAACGCAAATAGACGGCGTCCCAGTCCAGATCCAGCAGCTTGTCGGTGTAGACGAAATTATATTTCACTTCAGACCAGAATTTGGACAGGCCAGCTACTCTCTCGTCTTCACTCAATTGTTCAGCATAGGCGCTATCCCACACTGGTGATGACCAAAGGCGCGCTTGCCGGGTGGCTTCTTTCCTGGTCTTGTCGACTGATTTTTGCCAGCGGGGGTCGTCATGCAGGCTGTCAAAATCACTGTCCTTGAGCATGTGATCGACATTCAGGTAACCAGCCCCAATGGCCACATCCAGCCATTTGAAGGCATCCTCTTTCGCCCCGCGCAGGGCATGCAGGCAGGCGATGTCGTACGGTAGAGCAGACGATTCAGGGACAAGTTCATACGCCTTGAGCAGCAATTGCGCGGCATCTGCATAACGTTTATCCAGCCGGGCGACGTCACCTGCCTTGTAGTATTCCCGCGCTTGCTTGAGGGCTGGATCAGTGGCCTTTGTCTGTGCCAGGCTGGCGGATGAAGGAATCATGTTCAAGCTGGCGACGATGAGGCAGCCAAGGATTTTTTTTGCAAAAACGTGCATCACATTGCTTTCAAAGAATGTTGACGGGATTCCTATTGTAAATGAAATGATTTATTGAAAACTAAGCGCTGCGATAAAATGCCTGAAACGAGGTACAGGATGAAAAAGAAGGGGCTGAAATAGCGCTCGTTCGCAAACGCTAGTTTTTAAACTGATTGCGCAATGCATAGAAATCTTCTGCCATTGCAGAAAAGTCCAGAAACCTGGCTTGTTGCCAGATTTCCGGAAAATTTTGTTGGGCTGTGAGGGAGATGAATTCTAATGTGTGTTGAAGGCAGTCACGTAAACTTTTAAATTTCTCACGTATAAGACGCCATTTTTTTACATGCTCAGGTAGCCACTTCAAACCTGTAGTTAATACCCCACCGTCTGCTTCGATTCATGCACCAGTTGTTCAAACATGTCATACCGCATGGTAGAGATGCTGCCGTCTTTGACTGCGGCCAAAATCGCGCAGCCGGGTTCGGTGTGATGGTGGCAGTTGTAGAACTTGCATTGGCCCAGATGAGGTAAAAATTCGGGAAAGGCACGTTCCAGCATGCCTTCGCTGAGGTGGTGCAGACCAAATTCCTGGAAGCCGGGTGAATCGATCACGTAGGAATGCTCATCCATGTGATACAGGCGGGTGAAGGTGGTGGTTGTGTGCTTGCCGGTATCGAGCGCGACCGGTTTCAAACGCGAGCCGTTACAGTTAAGGCATACCACCATAATTATTCATTATTGCCTCGATGCTTCCGTCTGCGATGGATGCATCAATTGCAGCATTAAGATGTCCTAACACATCACTCGCGTCTGGACGTGATTTAGCAATTCCAAAATAATTTTTATCTATCGCTAAAGGTGTCTTCTGTACAGTTAAGTCATTAAAGTCTATTCCTGCCATTTTTGCATTAAACGTCACGGCTGCAACACCACCTGGAATAATTGCAGCATCAATTCGACCTAAAACAAGCTTACGCAAACGGGAAACGCCACTGTTATCTTCGTCCAGATTTACCATCGGAAGTTCTTCAATATACTTTGTACCGTATTTTGACCCTCGGTTTACACCAATGGTCATACCTTTCAAATCGGCCAAACTCGCTGCGACTATGTTTCTTTTCTTTAAGGTGACGATTACCACACGATCAACAAGAACGGCATTTGAGTAACTAAAAAGCATTTCACGCTCAGGTGTCTTGGATAAACTACAAATAACACCTTCGCCTCGCTCCGCCATTTGCACTGCCCGTGCCCAAGGAACCGCAACGATCACAACCTTGTAGCCTGCGCGTCTGCCAATTAACTGTGCAAGTTCGGTGAAATAGCCAACAGGCTTCTCAGCATCATTCAAAAACATCTTAGGTGCATTACTTGTGCCGACGAGCATGGTCAACGTAGGCTCTGCAGCTGACGTCGTTGCACTCAATGCCACAGAAAGGAAAATGAATAAAAAACGTCGTTTTAAAGAATCCATTTTGCTCTCTTGTTGCTAGCTTTGTTGGAGTGAACTGTTGACGCGCTTCGAAGCAAGTATAACCTTTACCGAAATAGATGGTCAAACCAAGTGGAATACCCACAATGCCCTGGCTGTAGCCAGCATAGATGAATTTTTGGTATTTGTTTGCGTCAACGGCATTTCATTCTACTCAAGAAGCAAGTTGCTTGTTAATACCCCACCGTCTGCTTCGATTCATGCACCAGTTGTTCAAACATATCATGCCGCATGGTCGAGATGCTGCCGTCCTTGATGGCGGCCAGGATGGCGCAGCCGGGTTCGGTGTGGTGGTGGCAGTTGTAGAACTTGCACTTGCCCAGATGGGGCAGGAATTCGGGGAAGGCGCGTTCCAGCATGCCTTCGCTGAGGTGGTGCAGACCAAATTCCTGGAAGCCGGGTGAATCGATCACGTAGGAATGCTCATCCATGTGATACAGGCGGGTGAAGGTGGTGGTGTGCTTGCCGGTATCGAGTGCGGCAGAGATTTCGCGGGTGGCGATTTCTGCATCGGGTATCAGCAAATTGATAAGCGATGATTTGCCCATGCCAGACTGGCCGATGAGGATGGTGCTTTGTCCCTGCATCAGTTTGTGCATCAGCAGGCGTGTGCCTTCGGGGTCGGTCTTGGCCGATACTTCATGCACAGGGTAACCCAGGCCAGCATACAGGCCGACGCGTTCGCGTGCCTTGGGCAGGGATGCGGTGACGTCGACCTTGTTCAGGATCAGGTGTGGTTTGATGCCGGATGATTCTGCCGCTACCAGCGCGCGCGATACCAGGTCATCGGTAAAGCTGGGTTCGGTGGCGACCACGATCAGCAATTGCGTCAGGTTAGCGGCCAGCATCTTGGATTTGTACTGATCAGACCGGTACAGCAAAGTCTTGCGCGGGGTGATGGCTTCGATCACGCCCTGGTTTTTGGAGGTCAGCGCATATTCGACAACGTCGCCTACCGAAACATCACTTTTTTTACCACGGGTGACGCAATGCAGTTTGTGTTGCTGGCCGTCGATCTCGGCTTGTACCAGATAATGACGGCCATGCGCGGCAATGACCAGGGCTTGTGCACGTGCCATCAGGAAAAGCTTTGCTCAAAAATCGCGTCGATCTTGGCGGCGCAGATAAAGTCATTTTCTGAAATGCCACCCTTGCCATCATTCACAGTATGCGTGTCAAACTTGATGACGCAGCGGTTAAAAGTGACGACCATTTCCGGGTGGTGGTCTTCCGCATGGATGACATAGGCAATCGCATTGATGAAGGACAGGGTTTCGTAATAATTCTTGAACTGGTAGGTCTTGACGATGCGCGGGCCATCCTGGGTCCAGCCGGGTGTAGCTGCCAGATAGGCGGGCAGGCTGGCTACATCCAGGGCGGTTTCGGTATGCTGCGATTTTTTCGCCAGCAAATCTGTGTTCTTGATCATGGTGTCTCCGTTATTGTGCCGCCAGCAGGTGCTTGATGCGCACCGAGGCAGAAGGATGTGAGTCATAAAACGCCGAATGCAAAGGATCAGGCGTCAGTGTCGATGAATTGTCGTCATACATCTTGACCAGGGCGGTGACCAGGTCACTGGCATTGGTATGTTTGGCGGCAAAGGCATCGGCTTCGAATTCGTGCTTGCGTGAGGTGATGGAACTCAGCGGTGAAAATACAAAGGTAAATACCGGCAGGCTGAGCATGAACAGGATCAGCGCCATCGCATCATTGCGGGCCAGCAGCATGGGGTCGACACCCAGACCGGTGTAAAACCAGACCTGGTCTTTCAAAAAGCCCAGTATCGCCAGAAACACCAGCGACAGCGCAAATATGACAACCATGCGCTTGACGATGTGCTTGAGCTTGAAATGGCCCAGCTCATGCGCGAGGACGGCTTCAATTTCGTTCGGGGCCAGGCGTTCCAGCAAGGTGTCATAAAACACGATGCGCTTGGCACCACCAAAACCGGAAAAATACGCATTGCCGTGGCCGGAGCGTTTCGAGCCATCCATGACAAAGATGCCTTTCAGGGCAAAGCTGACGCGCTTGCTGAGGTTTTCTATGCGTTCACGCACTTCTTCATTGTCCAGCGGCCAGAACTTGTTATACAGCGGCGCAATCACGATAGGGAAGATCAGCATCACCAGCAACTGGAAACCGATAAAGAACACCCAGGCATACAGCCACCACATACTGCCAGCTTTTTCCATCAGACTCAAAATCACCCAGATCAGCGGCAAGCCTAGCGCTGCACTCACCAGGGTATTGGTCAGCATGTCTTTAAAAAACAGGCCCAGGGTCATTTTATTGAAACCAAAGCGTTCTTCCAGCACAAATTGCGAGTAATAACTGAAAGGAAATTCGATGATACCGCTGATGAGGGTAAACGCAATCAGCAGGCTGATCTGGTACAGCATGCCCGGTCCCGTCAGCTTGACCAGGGCCACCGACAGCCATTGCAGCCCGCCAAACAGGGTAAAACCGATCAGCACCGATGCATTCACCATCTGCATCACGATGCCCATCTTGGTCTTGGCAATGGTGTAGTCGGCTGCCTTTTGATGCGACGCCAGACTGATCTTTTCAGCGAACTGTGCAGGCACGGCGGCACGGTTGCGCAGGATATGGCGGATATGGCGGGAAGCCAGCCAGAACTGAAAAACCAGCGTCAATAGCAGGAAGGAAACGAATAAAACCGAAAAAACGACTGAAATCATGGGAAAATGTGACATTCGATAAGTAATAGCTAAGGAAGAATTATGTCACAAGCGACCGACATTCAAACAAACACCACTATTCCGGCCCGCCCTAACGAGTTAAACCTGATCTGGCTGGACATGGAAATGACCGGCCTCGACCCGGACACTGATCGTATCATCGAGGTGGCGATAGTGGTAACTGATTCGCAATTGAATGTATTGGCCGAAGGCCCGGTATTTGCCATCCACCAGTCCGACGAAACCCTGGACAAGATGGATAACTGGAACAAGGGCACCCATGGCCGCTCTGGCCTGATCGACCGCGTCAAAGCCTCTACCGTCACCGAAGCCGATGCCGAAGCCGCTCTGATCGCCTTCCTGAAAGCCTTTGTACCCGCAGGCAAGTCACCCATGTGCGGCAATACCATCTGCCAGGACCGCCGCTTCATGGCACGCGGCATGCCCAAGCTGGAAGCCTTCTTCCATTACCGCAACCTGGATGTATCGACCCTGAAAGAATTGTGCCGCCGCTGGAAGCCAGAACTGGCATCCGGCTTCAAAAAGCACCAAAAGCATACCGCCCTGGCCGATATCCTGGAATCCATCGAAGAGCTGAAATACTACCGCGAGCATTTCATTAAAGAATAAGCTGTATTCACCAAATCTGTTGCAAAAAAGCCAGGCATGCCCTGGCTTTTACTTGCTTGGTGCTTATTTGATAATAAGGGTCTGGTTAATACAGGATCAAACCCGCATAAGGCTTGTTTCTTAAGCTAGCCAACCGGGATTCTAAATCGCCCACATGCAGTTCCAGCTTGTGACCGTCTGGGTCCAGCAAATACAGTGAGTCGCCTTCGCTCTTATTGCTTTTCCAAGGCTGCAACTCGCCAGCGTCTGCCTTTTGCGCAAAAGCGGTATAGGCCTCAGGGCTGACAGAAAACGCAGTATGGGTATATTCAGCGGGGATGTGGGTGCGGCATTCACTATCGACGGATAGGCAAATCCAGTCATCACCGGCCAGCAGATAGGCACCGTTTTGCCATCTGGCGACAGGTTTTAAGCCTAAAACGTCCACATAAAAAGTAAATGAACGTTCCAGGTTGGTGACGGACAGCGTCAGGTGGTTCAAACCCGAAACACCAGGTCCGGGTTTGCCAATATCGGTCATGCTGTCAGGGCAGGGGGAGGCAGGGTAATTAAACGCCCAGCAAATCGACTTCAAATATCAACGTCGCGCCGCCGGGGATGACGCCACCGGCACCGCGCGGGCCATAACCGAGGCTGGAAGGGATGGTCAGCAGGCGGGTGCCGCCGACTTTCATGCCTTGCACGCCTTCATCCCAGCCTTTGATCACATGGCCAGCGCCCAGCGGGAAAGAAAACGGTTGACCGCGGTCTTTGCTGGAATCGAATTTTTTGCCTGCGCTGCCATCAGGGTTTTGCAACCAGCCCGTGTAATGGACATCGACATGTTGACCTGCTTGCGCTTCTGCGCCTTCGCCGACGACTTTGTCTTCATATTGCAGGCCGCTGACTGTTGTGATTGTGCTCATTGTTTTTCCTCGGTGAGACGTTGTAGTTATGCGTATTAAAACGCCTGTCATTTTAGGTTTTCAGGTGCAGGCTGAATGGGTTTTTTCTGCTACCCTGTTTTTTTTGGTCTGGAAAGTGTTGGCTGCCCGCAGCGTGCTACTGTCATTTCAGGCGAAAACTATTGTCGCATAGAAATAGTTTGCTGCGATAGGTGGGTCATAACTGAGCCCCAAGCCAGGTAATTCCTTCATCAAAAAAAGCTGGCGCAATTGTAGAGCAAAAGTTTCTTGCATGGTGGATGGCGATACAATTGTTGGGTGTTGTTACTACTGCTTACTGCTTTTTACTACTGCTCCTGACCACTAGCCCTTACTATTAATTTGTACCGGTTTTTGGTCAGTTTTTCTTTGCGGCAACTAGGCGCAGCTTGATTTTACGCAAAATTAGCGAAAAATCTGAAAAACAATGAAAGGAAAGCCCTTTCCTTAATGTCAAGCGCTGTAAAATGCCTATTCAATTTAATTTTTCGCGGTGTCTTCTTTCATGCGTAGTCGTTTTTTGTGGTCGTCTCTGGCGTTTTCTTTACTTTCCAGTGTTGCAGCATCCTCAGTCCAGGCCAATGTCGTCGTGGTATTGAATTCACGTGATGCGACGGTGAGCCTGCTTGACCAGACAAGCTATAAAGAAATCAGCACCTTTCCTGTAGGCAAGGAACCGCATCACCTGATGGCCACGCCGGACAACAAGTCCCTGATCGTGGCGAATGCAGTCGGTAATGAGCTGGTGTTTCTTGACCCTAAAACCGGGCAGATACAACGCCGTATGAAAGACATTGCCGACCCTTACCAGATCGGCTTTTCACCTGACCAGAAATGGTTCGTGTCGAATTCCTTGCGTCTGGACCGTGTCGATTTTTATAAATACGATGGCCAGGACATGAAACTGGTGCAGCGCGTACCCCTGGGCAAGTTGCCCAGCCATATGGCATTTGATGCCGCCAGCACCACCGTCTTTATTACCCAGCAGGGCAGCGACCAGGTGTCGGCCATTGATCTGGCAACCCAGAAAGTCAAGTGGACTATCCCCGTCGGCAAATTGCCAGCGGGTATATCCATGACGCCGGATGATAAATACCTGTTGGTTGGTATCATGGGCAGCAATTATGTCGAAGTCATCGACTGGCGCACCCAAAAAACCGTCAAGAAAATCAAGGCAGGCGAGGGCACGCATAATTTCCGCGCCCTGGGTGACAAGCGTCATACCTTTGTCTCTAACCGCACATCCAACGAAATCAATATCCTTGACCAGCAGACCCTGGAAATGGTCGGTAACATACAAGTACCGGGCGGACCGGATTGCATGGAAGTCAGCGATGACGGCAAAACCCTGTGGACCACACTGCGCTGGATCAAAAAGGTGGCCGTGATTGATATTCCATCCCGCAAGGTGATCAAGATGATACCGGTAGGGCGTTCCCCACATGGTGTGTACTTTGCCAACCGTTCTGGCAATATGTAAATTGTCGCTGCGCACGAACCTGGCCCTGGTGGCCATGCTGGCCTTGCCCGCAATTGCCACTAATGCCACTAATGACACCACTGGCACCAATGCAGGCAACTGCAAGGGCACGATCTACCTGACGTTTGATACTGGCAGCCAGTCGCAGGCGGAGCTGATTGCTGCCACCCTGCGTCGCCATCACATCAAGGCGACTTTTTTTTTGGCGAATGAAAAAACCGTACAGGGCGATTATTCCCTCGACATGAGTTGGTCACCGTACTGGAAAAACCTGGCAGAAGAAGGCCATGCCTTTGGCACCCATACTTTCGACCATGTTTACGTGGTGGGTGATTTGCCCGATGGGCGCATCGCCGTCAAACCGCAATTTGGTGTACAGGCCGGGCAGACCCTGCAATGGACGGCACAAGAATATTGCCAGGAACTACGCCGTGTCGATCAGCGTTTTTTAGCACTGACCGGCAAAAAGCTTGATCCCTTATGGCGTGCGCCGGGTGGCAAGCTGACCCCCGCGCTGCTGAAAGCCGGCCAGGCTTGCGGCTACCAGCATGTGGGCTGGGCACCGGCTGGTTTTTCCGGGGACGAACTGTCAAGTGAGAAATATAGCAACCCCATGCTGCTCAAGCGGGCGCTGGACCAGCTCAGGGATGGCGATATTTTTGTCGCACACATGGGCATCTGGTCACGCAAACAGCCCTGGGCACCAGAAAACCTGGAACCGCTGATTAAAGGGCTTGAGCAAAAAGCCTTTTGTTTTGCTACCCTACGTGAGCATCCTGCTTACCGTAATTTAAATCAATCGAAAAAATAATGACTATTTCCGATCTGTTCACAAATCTGCAAGCCTGGATTTTTGAAACGATAGTGCAGCCCCTGATGTTTTATCTGGATCTGGGTGAGTTTGTTGAAGATTCTTTCGAGGGGGTCGAATGGTTCATTCTTGGTGTCTTGCAACTGATCATATTGTTTATCGTGCTGCGCCCGCTGGAATCATGGATACCCGTGCATGAAATCAAGAACCGCTATGCCCGCTGGAATGATTTCATCTATACCGCCTTGCACCGGCTGGGGGCGTTTTCTATTCTGATTTTTTTCGTGCTGGACCCCTTGCTGGACAGCGCAACTGCGGTGTTGCATCTGCAAGGTGTGAATCCCTTCAATCTGGAAAACATCTGGCCGGACATGCTGCAATATCCGGTCTTGCTGTTTTTTGTGTACCTGTTCGTACTCGATTTTTTTGATTACTGGTATCACCGCGCCGAACATCAGTTTAACTGGTCGTGGGCCTTGCACAGCCTGCACCACAGCCAGCGTGACATGAATTTGTGGAGCGACAACCGCAACCACCTGCTGGACGATTTCATCCGCGATATCTATATGGGCGTGATCGCCCTGGTCATCGGCGTTGAACCTGGCCAATATGTCATGCTGGTGATGGCATCGCAGATGCTGCAAAGCCTGCAGCATGCCAATGTGCGCATCCATTTTGGCCGCATCGGTGAATACCTGCTGGTATCGCCGCGTTATCACCGTACCCACCATGCCATAGGCATAGGCCATGAAACCCGTGGCAAGGGGACGCTGGGCGGGCATAATTTTGCGGTATTGTTCCCGGTCTGGGATGTCTTGTTTCGCACCGCCCTGTTCAGCAAGGAATTTGCCATGACCGGCATCCGCGACCAGTTGCCAGCACCAGAAGGCAATAGCCGCAACTACGGCGAAGGTTTCTGGTCACAACAGTGGCTGGGTTTAAAGCGCATGACGGGGTTTGACAAGGAGCAAAAACAATGAACATGACATCCATCATGCGTGCCTGGGGCAGGGCAGTGGCAGGGCAATTGCATTACCGCATGCTCTTGCTGACCTTTATCCCGTTTATTGCAGCCTTGCTGCTGTGGGGCGCAGCCATGTGGTGGGGCATGCAAAGTCTGATGGATTTTCTGCAGACCTGGTTTGGTGAGCACAATGCTTTTCAGGCTGCCGGCAGCGTACTCAATATGCTGGGCCTGATCGCCTTCAAGACCATGGTGGTGCCATTGGTGGCGATGTGGGTCTTGCTGCCGCTGATGATCTTCACTTCCCTGGTCTGCATCGCCCTGTTTGCCATGCCCGCCATCAGCCAGCATGTGGGCAGCCGGCATTACCCGGCACTGGAACAAAAAAACGGCGGCAGCCTGTTGGGTAGTTTGCTGCATTCATTTTCATCTTTCGGCATTTTTGCCCTGATCTGGCTGCTGACCTTGCCGCTGACCCTGATACCGCCTGTCAGTCTTATCCTGCAGCCATTTTTGTGGGGCTGGCTGACCTACCGCGTCATGGTGTACGATGCCCTGGCACTGCATGCCGATATCGATGAACGGGATGCACTGTTGAAACAGCATCGCCCTTCATTGCTGGCGATAGGCATTGTCGCCGGTCTGTTTGGTGCAGGGCCGGGTTTGCTGTGGCTGGGCGGCGTTTTATCCGTGTTGTTTTTGCCTGTCATCGCCGCAGTGGCAATCTGGATTTATGTGCTGGTGTTTGTCTTCACCGGTTTATGGTTCCAGTATTATTGCCTGGATGCGCTGCAGGTACAACGCCAACAACAGGAACAACCACAGGAGCAACCCGCAGCCTGAGTCGCTGTCACCCGCCGGATCGAAAATGGCGCACAATAGAGGCTTCAAGCATAAGAAGGGGAGTGGATTGTGGCGATAGGTTTGATCATAGTCGGGGATGAAATTTTATCCGGCAAACGCGAAGACAAGCATATGTCCAAGGTCATTGCCCTGCTCAAGGCACGCGGCATGCAACTGGACTGGGTAGAATACATAGGCGATAACCGCGAGCGCATTACGGCCACCCTGAAACGCAGTTTTGCCAGCGGTGACATCGTGTTTTCCACCGGCGGCATTGGTGCCACGCCAGATGACCATACGCGCCAGTGTGCAGCGGCTGCGCTGGATTTGCCGATAGTCCTGCACCCCGAAGCCAAGCTCCTGATACAGGAACGCATCATCGACATCGCCAAAGAAAAAGGCGAGGTCGCCGACCTGAATACCCCGGATCACCAGCATAGGCTGAAGATGGGTGAATTCCCGCAGGGGGCGACCATCATCCCCAATCCCTTCAACAAGATCGCCGGTTTTTCGATACACAATCATTTCTTTGTGCCTGGCTTCCCTGTCATGGCCTGGCCCATGCTGGAATGGGTGCTGGATACCCATTTTTCTCATTTGTTCCACCAACATGCGCAATTTGAAAAGTCGGTGCTGGTGTATGAAATTGCCGAGTCCGTACTGACACCCCTGATGGAAGAGCTGGAAGCCACCTATGCCGGCATCAAGGTCTTCAGCCTGCCCAGCGTCGGCAGTGCCACTGAACGCCGCCATATAGAACTGGGCGTCAAGGGTAGCCAGCAAGAGGTGGCAGTTGCCTATGACTCCATGCTCAAAGGCTTGCAGACGCTGACATCTGACTATATCCCTACGCCACAAAAACATGCGGAAGATTAAATTCACCCTGTTCAATCTGCGTGATCTGCTGGTCGCCTTTGGCCCGGTCACGCTGATGGTGGTGATCGTCTGCGGTGTCGGTTACTGGCTGGTGGACCCGGCTCCATCGCGTGTCATCGATATGTCTACCGGTCAGGCCAATGGCGCGTATGAGCGTTTTGCCAAACGCTATGCACAAGAGCTGGCCAAGAACCAGGTCGAATTACGCCAGCAATCCTCGATGGGGTCGGAAGAAAACCTGACACGTATCAGCGACCCTGATTCCGAGGTTGAAGTCGGTTTTGTCCGCAGTGGTTCCACCGATGAAGCACAGGCGCAGGAGCGTGGCCTGATTTCTTTGGGCAGCCTGTTTTATGAACCGATCTGGGTGTTTTATCGCAATCCCAAAGAAGTCACCACCATTAGCCAGTTCAAGGGCAAGAACGTGAATGTCGGCCCCGACGGTACCGGCGTTGCCCGCCTGTTTGACCAGATATTAGATGTCAACGGCATGAGCACAGCTGATGTCAGCATACAAAAACTGGCCGATACACCAGGGACGGTCGCCTTGCTGGATGGCACAGTCGATGTGCTGATCTTCAGTTCTGCCAGCGATTCACCGCTGGTGCAAATGCTGTTGCAGACGCCCGGCATACGCCTGTTTGATTTTGTCCAGGCCGAAGCCTATACCCGGCGCTTTCCGTTTTTGTCGCATGTGGTGCTACCGCGCGGCATCGTCGATATAGGCCGCGACATCCCGGCTCGCGACTACCACCTGATCGCACCCACTGCCACCCTGGTCGCCCATGAAAGCCTGCACCCCGCCATGATCAGCTTGCTGTTGCAGGCTGCACGGCGCATACATAGCGGGGCAGACTGGTTCAGCAAGCAGGGCGAATTTCCATCGGATAAATACACCGAAATTCCGGTGGCAAGAGAAGCCGAAAAATTCTATAAAAACGGCCCACCCGTGTTGCAGCGTTACCTGACATTCTGGGTCGCCAATTTCTTTGAACGCATGTGGGTAGTACTGGTGGCACTCGGTGCCCTGTTCCTGCCCTTGTCCAAAATCATTCCGCCCCTGTATGTATGGCGCATACGCTCACGCATCTACCGCTGGTATGGTCAATTGCGACTGGTCGAACAATCGATAGAAAGCGTAGCCCCGGCAGAATTGCAGGCCGTGGCCACTGCGCAATTACGTCACCTTGATGAAATCGAAGAAAAGGTCAACCGCATCACCATACCGCTGTCGTATGCCGAAGAACTGTATGGCCTGCGCAGCCATATCAACTTCGTGCGCGCACGGGTAGAGGCGATGCTGAAAGCAGGGGCGGTGCCGGCAGCGTCTTGATGGAAGGAATTCCATTGTTTTACTTCCTTCTATCCTCTACTCTACTCCATGCAAAACCGTTTCCTGACTGAGGTTCTTGGCAACCGTAACAATTGCGCTATTCTAGAGCGTTGGGATGCCCTGGCACTTGCCGATGGCTGGTTAGTCGCCGGATGTTTGTTCCAGACCATCTGGAACAAACAGGCTGGCCGCGCGCCAGAAGCGGACATCAAGGACTATGACCTGTTTTATTACGATGCCAGTGATCTGAGCGAGGCAGCAGAACAAAACGTGCAGGCGCGTGTCGACGAGGTGCTGGGCGATCTGGGAATTACGGTCGAAGCATGCAACCAGGCGCGCGTGCATCTCTGGTATGCATCTTACTTTGGCCATCCTTATGATGCACTGGCGTGCGCTCGCGATGGTATCGACCGTTTCCTTATCCCCGCCACCTGTGTTGGCATACGCCCGAATGCTATCTATGCGCCAAACGGTCTGGCCCTGCTGTACGACGGCATCCTGACGATGAATCCCCTGACGCCTTACCGCGATCTGTTTGAGAAAAAGGTCGCGTCCTATCAAAGCCGCTGGCCGTGGTTGAGGATAGATCCGGCTGAGATAGTCAGTTAGCACACCGCCTTCTGATCACCTGTGTCCGTATTTCTTGCTGGGGCTGATGCTTGGAAAAATTCTTATTGCGTCTGTAACGGTTTTGGTGTTGCAAATATAAAATACAATATGTTGTCGACAGAAGGCATGCAAGCGTGGACGCCTTCAGTACCAAGCAATCAAATCAGGCATACAGACTGGCACAATGAATAAGCGCAGAAAACTTCTAAAACAACTAGCCGCTTCAATTCCCGTATGGATTTTGACCAGGCGTGGCTATGCCACTGACAAGAAAGTTCCGCAAGACTTCTTCCGTGAGCGAACTCTCGGCGTGGTGAATGACGTGCAAAAGTCGGCGGACGGGATCGAATGCCGGATTGATCATATGCGCTTGCGCATCAGCTTTGTAACGGACCAGATTGTCCGGATAACTGCCACGCAAAACCGGGATTGGTCAAAGGCGGCAAGTTTGATGCGCGCCGACATCAAGGACAAGCCGGGGGTAATCCGGACCAGCGATGATGGCAAGACGTATGCGCTTCACTCGCCCAAGATGAGCGTGAAACTGGATCGCACAACCGGCGCCATATCTTTTTGGGGGGCAGATGGGAAGCTTCTGCTGGAAGAGGCCAAGGTGTCGCCGCGCGCGTTCGAGAAAGTGGCCATTGTCAAGTCTGTGCCCGACCCCGCGACGGTGAAGACTGTCAAAACGGTCGACGGCGAGCGGCAGGTCGCAGACACCTACGTGCAGAAAATTGACCGCGATGCATGGAAGGCAACAGCAGGTTTTAAGTTCCGCGACAACGAAGCGCTCTATGGACTTGGCTTCGACGAAACCGACGACCTGAACCTGCGGGGCAAGAGCAAGCGGCTCTATCAGCACAACCTGCGAATTGTCGTGCCTTTCGTGGTCTCGACGCGCGGATACGGCCTGCTGTTCGATACCTACAGTGTGCTCACATTCGCCGATGGCAGGGAGGGAACCTCGTTTACCAGCAACGCGGTGGACGATCTAGACTACTACTTTGTCCAGGGTCCTTCCATGGACGGCGCGATCGCCGGTTATCGTCGATTGACGGGGGCCGCCAGCATGTTGCCGAAATGGGCTTACGGCTACATGCAATCGAAGGAACGTTACGTCACGCAGGACGAAGTGCTTGCTACGACAATGCAGTTCCGTGACCGTAACATCCCGCTCGACGTGATCGTCCAGGATTGGAATTACTGGATGTCAAATCGCTGGGGCAGCTTTGTCCCCGATGCGACGAGATACCCGGATATCGCGGCAATGACGAAGGCGGTTCATGATATGAACGCGCGCGTGATGATCTCGATCTGGCCAAATCCGAGTCCGCTTGATCCGCCGGGCAAGGCATTCAAGGACAATGGTTACACCCTCCCGGGCACTGACTATGTCGATTTTTTCCAGCGCAAGGCCGGTGATCTGTATTTCGACAATGTCTGGAACTATCTCGGGCGCCACGGTATCGACGCATGGTGGTGTGATTCGACCGAACCGGAGGTGGCCGATTGGTCGGGCAGCAAGCGTCCGCAGAATGCCGATGACGTCAATATACAAGCGCTGGCCAAGCTGATGGATGCACAATTACTGAACGCTTATGCACTGGTCGATTCGCAGAGTCTTTACCGCAACTGGCGAAAGCGTGTGCCAAACCAGCGCCTGGTAAATCTGACGCGCTCCGGGTATGCGGGCAGTCAGGCCGTGGGCGCGGTGGTGTGGACCGGCGACATTTCCGCAAAGTGGCCGGTGCTGGCCCAGCAGGTGGTCGCGCTCCAGAGCTTCAGCGCATCCGGCACACCTTATGTCACGTTCGACATTGGCGCTTTCTTCGTCAAGCGCAAAGACCGGTGGTTCTGGGACGGCGACTATGAGGGCGGCGTGGCTGACCTGGGTTATCGCGAGCTGTATACGCGCTGGCTTCAATTGGGCGTGTTTCTTCCGATGTGCCGTAGTCATGGTGCGGATACTCCGCGTGAACCATGGCATTTCGGTGAGCCTGGCACGCCGTTCTACGACGCCATTCTAGAGTCGATTCATTTGCGATACCGACTCCTGCCGCATATCTATTCGCGGGCCGGGCTGGTGTATCTGAATGGCGCGTCGTTCATCCGTCCGGTGGCGTTCGTCTTCCCTGACGATCTTCGTACCCATGATCTCAAGACGCAGATGCTGTTTGGCGACAGCGTGATGCTTAGTCCCGTGCTCGCACCTATGTACTACGCGGCGCGGTCGGCGCCGATTGAAACGGCGGCCAGGACGCGCGAGGTCTATTTGCCGAAAGGAATATGGATCGACTTTTGGACCGGCCAGGCGCTCGGCGGAGGCCAAACAATCATCGCGGACGCCCCCCTCGCGCGCATGCCCATTCATGTACGGGCCGGTAGCGTGATCCCGATGGGGCCGGTCATGCGCTACGCATCGGAAATTGTCGACGCGCCGATTGAACTGCGGGTGTATCCCGGTGCCGATGGCGAATACATCTACTACGAAGACGCCGGCGATGGATGGGGGTATGAGCATGGCGAGTACACCTTGACGCACATGCGGTGGAATGACGCGTCGAGGAAGCTGACGATCGGCCGGCGGCAGGGCGGTTTTCCGGGGATGAAGGAACGGCGCGAATTCCAGGTTGTGGTGGTCAATGCCAGCGCTGGCCGTGGCCTCTACCGTGCCAACCAGGCGACCAATATTGTCATCAACGATGGCCGGGCGGCGACGGTTGCCACTGGCCGGCGCTAAGTTCGGGCCTGCCATTTTTTTACCAATACCCCACTATCTTGAAAGTATACGATGATTATTGCTTCCGCCTGCGGTACTTTGTTGTATCGAATCGCGCTAGCTGCGCTGCCCTCGTTATTGTGTGCCCACCGGTGATGCCATTTGCGACGGCGGTGGTGTTCAATATCCGATAATGCCGTAGGTCTCAGGCGGTGAGTGCACGCTCGGTCAAAGGACTTAGAACGACCGGCGTGACGTGTACGCGCGCTGTGAATGCAAATTTTCAATTCAAAAAGGGACACAATATGCTCGATCGTCGCACCGCGCTTAAAACATTGCTCACCCTTTATGTCACAAGTGACCAGGCTACGGCCGCAGATGCAACTGCGGATCAGGTCACAACACCGCTTGGGCGGGACCGGGCTGCCACGGGCGTCGACGTCATGGATATGGTGTTCAGGAATCCGGGCGAAAACGATGCTGCAACACGCTATGTTGACCCTGTATTCCTGACTGAGCGGCAGTTCGATGCGCAAGTGATCGAACACGCGATTGAGGGCGTGCCGACGTTTTCGACCTTCGACCCCAGCATCATGCCGGCCGGGAGCCCGCAGTCACAACTTGCGGCGCAGTTGCAATCGGAGATCGGCGCCAAGATCGACGCCGCCAAACAGAGCGGCCTGAAGGTGTACGCATGGTGTCAGTTTGTGATTCTGCCGCAGGCGTTGCTTAAGAAATATGGCACCGAAATGGTTGACGAACGCGGGCGCCTGGATGTGCGTCGTCCCATGACTCAGAATATTTTGAAAGTCTTTATCGCAGAATTATTCGCCGCCTTCCCCCGTCTTGATGGCCTGGTCATACGCACCGGCGAAGTCTATCTGCACGATCTGCCCTACCACGATTCCGGCCTTCCCAAAGGCGCCGCGCGCGACGCAATTCAGTCAGCCACCGCCATCACCCACGGCGAATCGAGCCATGTGGCACTCATCAACTTGCTGCGCGACGAAGTTTGCGTCAAGTCCAATCGCACTGTCTATTACCGCACTTGGGACTTTGGACATAATTTTCACAACAATCCGAAATACTATCTGGACGTGACGGACGCCATCGACCCGCATCCGCAGCTGATTTTTTCGATCAAACATCAAAGTGGTGATTTCCATCGCCTCACGCCATTCAATCCTTCCTTGGCGACCGGGCGCCACCGTCAAGCGATCGAAGTTCAGTGCCAGCTTGAGGCCTACGGAAAAGGAGCGCATCCTTACTACGTTGCCCAAGGTGTGATCGAGGGCTGGGAAGAATATGCATGGCTGATGCCTGCGGGCGCAGCCCGCTGCCTGCAGGATGTGATCCGCGACCCGCGCATCAAGACTGTCTGGACCTGGTCACGCGGCGGTGGCTGGGCCGGGCCAGTGATTCAAGACGAACTGTGGTGCGATCTGAATGCCTACGTCATTATGAACTACGCGCGCGATCCGGCGCAATCGGAAGCCGTGCATTTCGAACGATACGGCCGCGACATCCTGAAGTTGTCGGATGCCGATACGCGGCTGTTGCGACAAGCATGTCTGTTGTCGGCCCGCGCCGTGCTGAGAGGGCAGCTTAGCAATTTGGGAGTGAATATCGATGTCTGGTGGTGTCGCGACAACACCATGTCTGAACCACAATTGCGTGACATTGTTTCCAAGGGTTTGAGCGAGGCCGCCATCGTCGAAAAGCAGGAGGCCCTCGGTATGTGGCGCGAGATTGAATTGTTAATGTCACAGATCCGCTTCGCCACACCGGAACGTCAGTCGTTCGCCCGCATCTCCGCCAGCTATGGCCGCATCAAGTATGCGATTTTCGCCGCGGCATGGACGACCCTGTTGCTCGATCAGGAAGGTAAAATTCATGGTGGCCAGCACCGACAGCGCATTCGCAAGGCGATCGAGGACTACGATCGGCTGTGGAAAGAGTTTGACGCCCTGAAGGCACTGCCGCTTTGCCCAACGCTGCCTGCGCCTGTTGCGCGCGGCGGAACAGCGGGGCTCGGCGCTGCGATGGACAGGCTCAGGTCGGCTTAGGTAACCTGACTTTTCTTACTTCCCTTTTAAAACCTTGACTATCGTTTCGTCTGAGAACACGTTCTGAGACAGCAATCAGCTATCAAACCATGGTTTTTCGCCGGGAGACGACTGCTCAGCCCGAGGAGAGAGCAACTCTTTATCAAGGTCAATTGCGCCGCTATCCCCGAGACCTTGTTCGAATCATAGTTGTTCGGCTACGAGCGTGGCGCCTTCACCGTGGCTTCGAGTGCGCACGCCGGCTTGTTCGAGCAAGCCGATGGCGGCACGATTTTCTTCATGAGATCGGCGAGTTGCCGCTATCGATGTAAGCGAAGCTATTGCGGACCTTACAGGAAGGTCCGATCACGCGGCTGGGCGCCAAGCAGGAGCGCGTGACCGACGCACGGCTGGTGGCGGCCGCCAACCGCGACCTGCAACGGGAGGTGGAAGCGGGCACCTTCCACGAAGACCTGTTTTACCGACTGAACGTGATACCCATCCGTCTGCCGCCGCTGTGCGAGCGCCGGCCGGATATCCATGAACTTGTCATCCATTTTCTCAGCCGGTTCAATCAGGCCAATCAGCGCAACGTCAACCTGAGATTGGGGCTTGGCCGCCGTTGGCCAGATGCCAGGCACGATGATGGAGTTGTCCAAGGGCACGTTCGCGATCACCAGTGCCGACCACTACATGGCCAACGGGGATTGGGTCGCGATCACCCTGGAGTTTGCTGGCGATGCCGATGGCATGAAGCTCAAGCAACCCGGCGTGGACCTGATTCGCGTTGCGGGTAGCCAGATTGTCGAAGCCCGACTGTTCTCCAGCGACCAAAAGCAAGAGGACGCTTTCTGGGGACAGTGAACTTCCGCTGTTACGCGGTGAATCCCAGCCGTGCTTTTGCGGGAGTGGCTCCTGGCCCATTAAGTGGGGTCGCGTTCGGCGCCCGCGATGCGCTCAGTTTGAAGATCGCAACAGCGTTGGACAAGTGGTCTGCCTGGCTATGCAACTCCTGAGCCGCCGCCGCTGCTTCACTTACCAGGGTGGCGTTTTGCTGGGTGGTCTGGTCCAAGCTGGTTACCGCCTGGTGTATCTGCTGTATGCCCGACGCCTGCTCCTCCCCCGCATTGCTGATCTCGCCGATGATGTCGGCCACGCGTTTCGTACTGGCCACGATTTCTTTCATCGTCTCGCCCGCTTGGTCAACCAGTCTGGAACCGGCGTCAACCCGCTCAACCGAACTGTTGATCAGCAGCTTGATCTCCTTCGCGGCGGCGGCGGAGCGCTGCGCAAGATTGCGCACCTCGGAAGCCACCACGGCGAAGCCACGGCCATTCTCGCCGGCCCGCGCCGCCTCCACCGCCGCGTTCAAGGCAAGGATATTCGTCTGGAAGGCGATACCATCAATCACCCCTATGATATCCACGATTTTTTTTGCCGAGTCGTTGATAGCCTGCATGGTGTTGACCGCTTCGGACACGACGTTCCCGCCCTTGGCGGCCACATCGGAGGCGGATGCGGCCAGCCGGTTCGCCTGTATGGCATTGTCAGCGTTTTGACGGACGCTGGAATTGAATTGCTCCACGGTCGCGGCCGTCTCCTCCAGTGCGCTCGCCTGCTGCTCCGTGCGGGAAGACAAGTCGTCATTTCCATTGTTCACGTCCGATGCCGCGCCGCGGATCACCTCCACCGAGGTTTGAATATTGCTCACGAGCCCCTGCAGCCGGCGCTGCATGTCGGACATCGCGCGCAACACGTCCGATGCCTCATCCGCTCCCGACGTATCAAGCCGGGAAGTCAGGTCGCCGGTCGCCATCGCAGCCGCCGCGCTGGCCGCGCCGCTCATCCTGACGACTGCTCTGGTGGTCGTCCTCCAGGTGACAAAACCGGCGATACCCAGCGTCAGGGCCGCAAGCAGGCCCACAGCAAGCAGGATGGACCGCCGCTGACTGCTCAGATCCAGCGCCTGCTGCTCCTCCCATTTTTGCATCGCAGACACTTTTTGCTGCAGCGTTTTCTCGAACTGGACGTAATCGACGAGCGTCGCGGTCACCGAGGCGATGATGCCGTTCCAGTTTTCGGCGGTAACCGCGGTGATCCCAGGCCCCATACCCTTCTGATAATAGGCTTCATACAAGGTCTTCAGCGCTGCCAGGTCCTTCGCGTGGGGGTTGCTGGGCTCGACCCGATCAATCTGCGCCCAAAGCCGTTTGTTTTCGTCCATCACGGATTGAATGGCGGCGGTATGCAGCGACAGTGGATGGGTGTGATATTTATGCACCTCCAGCTCGGGATCGTGCATGAAGGATGCAAGCAAATGGAAACGCAGGTCTTTGGTATTCGCGTCGATTTGGCGCAATGGCAGGGCGGTTTCCAGATAGGTGGCGTTCACCGTCTTGAGCGCGGCATCATACTGGCTAATAATCAGCGACAATGCTAGCGTGAACCCTGCCGCTATCGTCAACAATGTGACAAGCAGTAATCTGCCTAGTAGTTTGATTTTCACGGGATAGTCCTTAAGGATCGTATCGTTAATTTATTCTACGCTGATACCAAGCAAATTTAATTTTTTATATCCCGCCTGTCTCATTTGAGCCAAGTGCATGAATTTTCGTTACGACGGGGGTTGCTCCTTGCGTGTAGAACTTTCCTTACGTCAATCCTTGCACGGCTGCGGGGATGCCGCACGAACGACCTGTGCATGTGGGCCACCCGCCATTGCTTGTGTTAGCGCTGCCTCCTGAATAGAGATCAAGGCATACGTCAACATGGCCCTCATGTCAACGTACGCCCAAGCGCAAGGATGGCTGCTGAGGTGGATCACCATGCATCGCTCGTTTCGAGCAGATAGCGTGTTATCGATACCGCCGCGGTAGTCGTGGTCAGTCTGATTGACGCGAGCGCATCCGCTGAAAAATCCGCAGCCCCCCGCGCTACGGCAGCGCTCGATTTTTCTTGTAGACATTGGAATCCCGGCGCACTATATAGTTTCTCGGTGATCGATCGCGGAGGTCAGATTGGCAAACAATATACCGCCAACGCTCAAGCCGTTGGGCCCGCTTGTCGCTCTTGCGGGAGCACTCGGGCTAGCCCTGCTGTGGTATTTCGTTATTTGGCTCAGCGGGTACGCCGGCCAGTACCCGCGCCTGGAAAGCGCAACCTTGCATGCTGCGCTTGAAGCGGGGGGCTCGGTGATAGCGATGATGGTTGCCTACTTGCTGCTCCGCCTTGAAGCGGCCGGTGAAGGCAGCAGCTATAATCTCCTCATCGCCACAGCCTTGCTCGGAATGGGATGCCTGGACGGCTTCCATTCGATGGCTGCCGCTGGCAACTTGTTCGTTTGGTTGCACAGCAGCGCAACCGCGTTCGGCGGTCTGCTGTTTGCCCTGATATTGCTGCCGATTTCCGCGAGGAATCCTCATCTCAGACACTGCCCATCCATTGTGTTGCTGGTGGCAGTCCTGTATGGCGGATGGTCGTTGGTCTTTCAGGACCTTCTTCCCTCGATGATAATATCGGGAAAATTTACGCCTGCCGCCACCATATTGAACGTCGGTGGTGGCCTATGCATGTTGTTGACGGCGGCAAAACTATTCCTGACCTATCGGGAAATGCGTAAGGTCGCCGATTTGCTTTTTTGTCTTCAGTGCATGTTGCTCGGTTCCGCTGCAATTATGTTCGACCGCTCCAGCCTGTGGGACTTGCCCTGGTGGATGTGGCATGGATTGCGCTTTGCCGGTTACGCTTTGGCACTGTGGTTGGCGATTAGCACCGCGCGCACGATCAACAACCATATGTTATGCCTCCAGGACACACTGGAAAGGCAGGTGGTGGAGCGCACCCACGAGCTTCAAGTTTCAAGCGTGCAGTTGCAGATGACATTGGACGAGTTGCAACAGACGCTGGATCACCTGCGCCTGACCCAACGCCAATTGGTGCAATCCGAAAAATTGGCGGCGCTTGGATCCATCCTGTCGGCGGTGGCGCATGAAATCAACACGCCGATCGGCAATTGCCTTGTCGTTGCCAGCACCTTGGACAATACGATCAGCGAGTTCGAGGAGCGGCTGATGGCCGGGAAGCTACATCGTGCCCAGCTGGACAAGTACCTGGAGACGTCGCACGTCGCGATGGAGTTGATGCAGCGGGGCTTGCATCGGGCCGCAGATCTGGTGACCCGATTTAAATTGGTGGCAGTGAATCGCGCGACCTATCAACGCCGCCCGTTCGACCTGAGGAAACTCGTCACGGAGCTCGTCGCGCGAACGCAGACCACCTTAGGCACCACACCTTATCGATTCGAGCTGGATATGCCGGTCGAGCTGCATATGGACAGCTATCCGGAGTTGATCGAGCAAGGCCTCACACACCTGATCGACAATTCCCTGAAGCATGGGTTTGACCACCTTGATCACGGCGTCATCCGATTTCTGGCCGGAGTGCAGGGCGACAGCGTTCGATTGATCTATGGCGACGACGGTTGCGGCATGCCGGCTGTGGTGATGGATCGCGTATTTGATCCATTTTTCACCACGAAGTTTGGCCAGGGAAGCAACGGACTGGGCATGTACATTTGCTATAACTTAGTAACCGGGTCACTGGGGGGCAGCATCGAGGTTTCCAGCGAACCCGGGCTTGGCACGACGTTTACACTCACGCTGCCGCTCGTGGCTTAGCCATCAGACAACGGTTGTTCAAATGGTCTGCGGCGGAAAAAAATCAGCCCTGAGCGTACATCCTCATAATAGAATTTCTCGAAAAAAACTCAATAAATATGCTTAATTCAGAAAACTAATCCTATCCACTAACCGATTTTATGTCGCTTTTCTGTATATTTATGCCCTTCGTCGACAGAAGGATACAAATAGTTGTTGATGGTGCTAATTGATTCTCATCCCCAATCGTCGCGAACATAGTGCAGATTGACGTCGTGGTTTGAGCAGATGAGTCCCGGCCATATGGCGCAGTCGCTGTGCAGATGCTTGTGCTACAAGCTTACGATTTTCTGAGCAGCAAAGCTTAGAAGCTATTCGAGATCTTATTGTAAACAAAAAGAATATTGCGTAAACTTGGGTAATGAGAAAAACCTACCCAAGCGATATCAGTAGAGAACAGTTTGCGAAGATAGAAGATCTTCTGCTGAGCGCACGCAAGAAAACCAAGCCGCGCCAAGTGGATTTATATGATGTGTTTTGCGCGGTATTGTACGTGTTAAAAAGCGGCTGCCAGTGGGACATGATACCGAGCGACTTTCCCCCCAAAAGTACGGTGTACACGTACTTCAAGCAATGGAAAGAGAAGCCGTTGGGAAGTGAGTTAAGCCTGCTGGAGCAGGCATTAAAAAAATCAGGTTGGCGCGGCCCGTATCAAACATGGTCGGAGC